>JALGUJ010000007.1 GCA_029820945.1 Candidatus Zipacnadia bacterium
GGCCCGAGGAGACTATCATGCTCACATCCGCCGATGTGAAGCGCGCCGCGACGTCCATGGGCGCCGACCTCGTCGGCATCTCGCCCATGGAGCGCTTCGAGGGCGCGCCGCCGCAGACGGACCCGCGCTACATCTTCCCCGAGGCGAAGGCGCTGATCGGCCTCGCCTTCAGGATGCCGCGCGGGTACCTGCGCCGGATCGCTCCAGTCCAGCGCCTCGAGGTCACTCACGAGCTGGTCTACGGCGTTCAACTCCTCGCCCCGTCCTGAGCCAGGGCAACTCCTGTGAAGATCACTACACCACACACCAGCAGCCCAACCGCCGCGATCACGCGCCTCGTTCCCGCCACCGGCATTCCGTCGTACAGGGTCGGACCCTCCCTTCCGCATAGAGCAAATGTATGTTTACTTGGGTCATCATATATATAGAAGCCTGTGATGTAGTACGAAAGACGCAAAGCATCAGCCTTTGGTACTGCTTCTGGACTGGCCTCCACCTTCTCGTCCCGCAATGCGGCACGCGAGGTCGCGCCTGCATGGTGCCTCTGGAGGAGCCCGGCGCCGTGACCAGCCAGTCCGAGGTCCCCTTGCGCGGGAGAACGGCGTGGCGGTCGGGGCAGGTCTCTCGCGGGCCTGCCGCGAACTGCCGTCCGGCGCGGTGCATGGAACGGACAGCTTTGCTCCCTGTCCGCCGCTGAGGGAGAAGACTGAGATGATCGTCCACGTTGTCTCGATCCTCGTCCTGACCGCAGCCATCGCATACGCCGAGCCGTGGCAGCCAGAGCGATTCCCCATCGGCTACTGGCACGGCCCGCCCGCGGAGGCCAACTCCCCGAAGACCTGGCAGACCGTGGCCGACTGCAACTTCACCTTCGCCGGTCCGCGGGGCGGCTACTCGGTGGAGGAGAATCTGCGCATGCTCGACCTCTGCGAGCAGGCCGGGATCGAGGCCATGGTCGTGGACGGGCGCATCGACTGGACCATGACTGCGGCCGACGACTGGCGCGAGACCATCGGCGAGATCGTCGCCGACTACGGCGAGCACCCGGCGCTCTTCGGTTACTACATCCGCGACGAGCCGAACCACAGGCTATTCGAGCCGCTCGGGCAGATCCGCGACGAGCTGGAGCGGCGCGACCCCGAGCACCTGGCCTACATCAACCTGTTCCCGACCTACGCCAGCGTCGCGCAGCTCGGGACGCCCACCTACGGCGACCACGTCGAGCGCTACATGCAGATGGTGCGGCCGCGCGTGCTCAGCTACGACCACTACGCGCTGCGGCGCGACGGCTCCCTGCGACCGGACTACTACGAGAACCTGCAGATCATCCGCGAGGCGGCGCTCCGCCACGGCGCGCAGCCGTGGCAGATCGTCCTGTCCATGGCGCACCTGGCCTACCGCGACCCGACCGAGGGCGAGATGCGCTGGCAGGTCTACACGTCGCTGGCCGCGGGCATGAAGGGGATCATGTACTTCACCTACTGGACGGAGCCGACGTGGCAGGAGTCCGGCCAGGTTGCCATCGTGGGGCCAGATGGGAGCCCGGCGCGGCTGTACCCGATCATCCGGAGCCTCAACGCCGAGGTTCTGGCGTTGGGCGACACGCTGCTGGGCCTGACATCGACGGGAGTGTTCTTCACCGGCGAGGTCCCGGCCGGCGGGACGCGACTGGGCACCGACTGCATGGTGCAGCTTCCCGACGACGCGCCGCTGATGCTGGGGCTGTTCGAGGATGCCGAGGGGACGCCGCACGCGATGGTGGTCAATCGCAACATGGCGGAGCCTGTGGCGGTCACCGCGCGGCTGCTGCCGCACGTGGTCGCGGTGCAAGAGGTCTCGCGCGAGACGGGGGAGCTGGAGCCGCTGGCGCTCGAGGAGCACGAGATGGCGCTGTCACTGCGGCCCGGTGGCGGGCGGCTGCTGCGGCTCGAGACGCGCTTCGACTACCCGCGGCCTCCTGAACCGGTGGAGCGCATCGACTTCCAGTTCGATCGCGAGGGCGACGCCGAGGACTGGGGCGCGACGCACTCGCTCGGGCCTCTGGCGGTGCAGGATGGCACGCTGAGCACGACCGTCACCGGGCGCGATCCGCACATGGCCCGCACCTTCCTGCGCGTGCCGCCCGACACGTACTCGGCGCTGCGCGTGCGCATGCGCATCACGGGCGGCGCCGCGACCGCGCAGGTCTTCTGGACCACCGCGGAGGAGCCGAGCTTCCGCGACGACAAGTACCTCAACTTCGCCATCGAGCCCGACGGCCAGTGGCACGAGTACACCGTGCCGGTCGGCGAGCACGAGAAGTGGCGCGGCCAGCAGATCACGGCGCTGCGCCTGGATCCCACCGTTGGTGAGGCGGAGGGGCAGGAGCTGGAGATCGACTGGATCGTGGGGGAGTAGGTCCACGCGGGCGAGCGCCCGCCGGGCGCGCCACGGCCACGCTGTGCAATTGATGCCAACGTCAGTGGGAGGAGTCTCATGCAGACACGCAGACTGGGTAGGAGCGATCTCGAGGTGCCCGTCATCTGCTTCGGCTGCTGGGCCATCGCCGGCGGCGTGTGGTGGGGGGAGCAGGACGAGCAGGACGCCATCGACGCAATACACGAGGCCATCGACCTGGGTCTGAACTTCTTCGACACCGCGGAGGGATACGGCGCCGGCGCTTCGGAGGAGCTGCTCGGGCGCGGGCTCAGGGGAGTGCGGGACCGCGCCATCGTCGCCACCAAGGCGTCACCGAACCACCATTCTCCCGAGGCGCTGAAGCAGGCCTGCGAGGACTCGCTGCGGAGGCTCGATACGGACTGGATCGACCTCTACCAGCTCCACTGGCCGAACCGGGAGGTGCCCTTCGAGGACACCTGGGCGGCCATGGAGGACCTGATCGAGGAGGGCAAGGTGCGGGTGGGCGGCGTCTCCAACTGGGGCCCCGGGGACCTCGACGAGATCCTGCGGGCCGGCCATCCGGACGTGGACCAGGTCTCTTACTCACTGCTGTTCCGGGCCATCGAGTACGAGATCAAGCCCAAATGCATCGAGGAGGACGTCTCGGTGCTGTGCTACAGCCCGCTGATGCAGGGGTTGCTGGCCGGGAAGTTCGCCAGCCCCGACGACGTGCCCGAGGGCCGAGCGCGCAGCCGACACTTCTCCAAAGAGCGCCCGGGCACGCGCCACGGCGAGGAGGGCGCGGAGCGGGAGACCTTTGATGCCATCAGCGCCATCGGGGAGATCGCGGACGAGATCGGCGAGGAGATGACCCGGGTGGCGATCGCCTGGCTCATCGCACAGCCGGGCGTGGGCAGCGTCATCACCGGAATACGCAACCCGGACCAGGCCAGGGACAACGCCGCCGCAGCCGATCTGACGCTGCCGAGTGACGTGATCGACGAACTCCGGCAGGTCACCGAGCCCCTGAAGGCGAAGCTCGGCCCGAATGCCGACATGTGGGAGGGCGAGTCGCGCATACGGTAGCTGCAGCCGCACCCGCGATAGGCCGCGCCGCCTTCATCCACCGCAGGCCTGGCACGGCGCCCCTGGTGCGGCGGGGCCTCGGCGGCCATGCGGGGCCGGGAAGTCCCTCTCTTCGCGCGCGGCGCCCTCACTCCCCCAGCCGTTCGAGCGCCTCCAGCAGGGCTCGCCGATGCGCGTACATGGGCTGAGGATCGCGGCTGAACTCGCGAGGGTTGGTCAGCACCTCCTCCGGGATCGTCAGCAGGGCGCGTGCCTGTGCGTCATCGCGACCCTGCAGGCGTTCTTCGAGGGCGTGGAAGTACTCCCAATCCTCCAGCCCCTCACGCAGCATCTCCCAGCGGATGGAGTCGACCGGTCCCGAGAGGATTGGCTCGTGGTCGGAGTTCGGGTCCACGTTCGGCGGGTAGAGGAAGCGCCCGTCGCCGTTGCCCCAGTAGCCACCGCCGGAGCTGTAGCTCATCGGGTCCTCCCACGGGTTCTGGTAGAAGCCGGTCTTGCGGCGGCGCGCCCAGGAGGTGTAGTAGTTGGTGGCCCAGATCAGGCAGCCCTGCACGTCGTACTTCCAGGTCATCCACTGCCAGATGCGCAGATCGACCGCGTTGTGGTCGATGAAGAGCCCGGCGTAGGGCGACCTGGGGCCGCAGCAGACGTACCACCAGATCTCGTCGCCGTCCTGCTGGCGCGCGTGGCAGCGCTTCTCGTCGTAGTTGTACAGCACCGGGCACCAAATGTCCACGAAGCCGACCAGCTCCTCCTCGGGCTGTTCGGTTAGCATCCGGCGGATGTCGGGCGCCCACTCGTCCAGCAGGCGCATCCCGTAGCGCACGTTCTCGTAGTGCTCCGGAGCCGGCTCGTCCACCCAGTAGGCGTAGGCGATGTCGAGCCAGCCCTTCTCGCGCAGGTGCTCCTGCAGCGCATGGAGGTACTCGCCGACGATGCGGTCGTAGTTCTCATCGCCCTGCTGGTAGGGCCCCACGTGGCCGGGCGCGTCCCGGCGGGGCATGTACCCGATGGGCAGCCGCACGCTCTGGAGGCCCAGGCCATCGACATACCGCTCCATCCAGGGGTCCCACTCGCTGAAATCCACCTCGATGTGCACGTCCCGGCCGCCGGCCTCGAAGCCGCCGTCGGCCAGCAGGTTCTCGGCACCCTCGGCGGCCTCCCCGAAGAAGACATCGTCAAACCAGGTGGTGCCCATGGTCGTGCCCGGCTCGCGCCACCGAGTCGGCCGCAGGTTCAGGCCCACGCTCTCGCAGCCCTCGGCCATGCGTCCGGCGGGAATGCTCACGTCGTAGCGGGTCCACCCGCCGGCGCCGATGTGAACGCTGTCGATGTTGCAGCCGGACATCCACTGTCCGTCCGCGTCGTGGCAGGTGAGCGTGGTCATGAACTCGTGGCCCTGGTCCGCGCGCGCCATGAAGCTGAGACGATGGTCCTTCTCGCGATCGACGGGCATCAGCACCGCGGTCACCGAGGACGGGTTGGCCGTGTCGGACTCGTCGGCGATCCGCATCGCGTGGCGACCCTCGGGGGCGTCGTCGATGGCCTCAATCGAGCCGCCGTTCCAGTGGATGCCGACGACCTCGGTCCGTGGTGACGCGAGCCAGGGGCTGTACGGGTCGATGCGGTGCTCTCTGAAGCTGCGCATGTAGGCGTCGAAGACCTGCTCGACCTGCTCGTCGGTCGCCAGGTGGTGGTAGTGGCGCATCGTCCCCGAGCTGAAGCCCATGGTCGCCACCATCCCGCGCCGATCGGGCATCTCGAAGTCGAAGACGCGCAGGCTCAGCGGCACCTCGCGCCGCCAGCCGTCGGCCTCGAGCGCCAGCGTTCCGCGGTAGCTGCCGGCCTGGGCGTCGCGGGGCACGTGCACGCGCAGCCATAGCGGCTGGTTCGTCCCGGCCGCCACGTCCACGGGCTCGTCGAGCGGCGGCAGCGGGTCGGGCCACCAGCCGACCGCGCCCTGGCTGTCGGTGGGCGTATGCACGAAGACGTAGGCGACGCGCAGGATGTCGATCTCGCCGGCGGCTATCGACGCGCCGCCGGGCCCCGCCAGGTCGCTCACTTGGGCCGTCAGACCGGTCAGGTCGGTCCTGGGCCTCACCACCACCTGCACCGGCTCGTACTCGCCGCGCGCGGCCTCGAGATGCACGGTCTCCCTCGCCCGGGAGGGGGCCGGACGGTCGCGGTTGACCTTGTAGGTGCCCTCGCACCACCACAGCTCCGCCGTATCGTCGCCGCCGATGGCGTAGCCGAAGTCGCTGCGATACAGCTCCGGCAGGCGGAAGCGGAAGGGCGCCAGGTACAGCTCCTCGCCATCCGCGTCAGCCACCCGCAAGTCCGCCTCATACTCGCCGACCGAGCCGGCCACATAGGGCACCGTAACCGTCGCCTCGCCGTTCGCCGGAACGGTGACCGTGGCGTCGAAGCTGCTCTCCTCGCCGCTCTCGGCCCGAAGCACCAGCGCGGCGGTGACGGTCAGCGCGCGATCGGCGGGGTTGCGCAGGGCCAGCACGGCCTCGTTGCTCGGGCCCGGCAGCAGGCCGCCGAGCGTGCGCACGACGACCTCGAGCCGCTCGCTTACGGTCTCGATCCGCAGGAAGGTGGTGGCGCCCCGCAGGGGCTCGACCTCCTCGGCAAGCTCGGCGCGCAGACCATAGTCGTAGACCTGGAACGCGCCCGGCGCGGAGTCGCCGCGCTTGCCCTCGCCCGGGGAGCGCAGCCTGACCCATATCTCCTGCGCCGGCAGCAGGTCCGCGGGCACGTCGAAGCTCGCGTTGCCGATACCCTCCATCTGGCCCACAGGCGTCCAGTCCAGGCCGTCGGCGCTGGCCTCGACGATGCACACGCCGCGCGCGTACCAGCCGATGCTCGCCTCGATGGTGGCGGCGGTCATGGACAGCCCGCCGAGCTCGTGGCGATAGATCACCTCTGCGCCGGGGAAGAACACCCAGCGATTGGAGTTGAAGTGCGCGGTGTGCGACTGTAGCGGGCGGCTGTAGCTCCCCGTGTAGCCGCCCAGCGGCGCGGAGAAGATGTACTGGCTCCCGTTGACCATCTCGCCCTGGCCCAGCTCGAGGCCGTCCCGGCGCACCGAGATCGGGGTCACGGGCGCCAGCGACACGTCGTCGAAGTGGATCGTGCCCTGGGCGTGCCACTGGCCGACGCGAAGATAGCTCTCGTCGAGCCGCGCGGGCACCACGAAGACGTGCCGGCTCTGGGTCCACTCCTCGCCTGGCCGCAGGTCGCGGTTGGCCCAGATCGGGCCGGTGATCGCCAGGCCGCCCGGCCCGTCGTCCCCGCGGCGCAGCCAGCAGCCGAACTCGTAGGCGGCGCCGGGCTGCAGCCCAGGGTCCTCCGCGCGCCAGTAGCTCGAGTCGCTGCCGACCCCGAAGACGGAGACCCCGCGGTCGCCCGAGTGCGCGACGTCAGTCCAGCGGCAGTGGTCGCCGACCGGTGTCCAGCCGTCGGGCGCCTCCGCGCCCTCCTCGAAGGACGGATTGGGCAGCAGGTTCTGCTGCGCGCGGGACGTCCCGCCGGCCAGCAGCAGTACCCCGATCAGCACCGCCATCCTCATCATGATCACTCCCGTAGCCCCGAGAGCACAAGGGTCACAGTCTGAGCTCGTGCGCCTGCGTGTTCCGGAACTCGGCGGTGCCCTCCTCCACCACAAGCCTCACCGCCCCCACCCCACGCCCCTCCGCGAAGGCGGCCACCGCGAACTCATCGTCGATGAAGAGCTGCAGGACCTCGCCATCCGCGATCAGTCGCAGGGCAGTGCGCTGCACGGGCGTGACGTCCCACGGCACGAAGGCCAGCACCTCGCCCGTGCGCATCCGCACGAGGGCCGCCTCCTGCCGCGAGGCGTCGATCACGCCCGCGATCACGTCGTCGCCATCGGAGATGCCGATGCCCGCGCGCGAACTCGTCCCGGGTACCAGCTCCGCGGCGAAGCTCAGATGCAGGGCCTCCCGCCCGCAGCCGGCGACGGCCGCCGGGCCGTGGGCCGCTGCCAGCAGCACCTCGCGCGCCTGCTGCCACTCGCCGCGCAGACTCTCGAAGCCCGGCTCGCACAGCGACTCGCGCGCACACCCGTCGAGGCCCGCCCAGTAGAGCGCGCGGAGGCTCCCGTCCGGCGCCGCCTCCAGCTTCAGGGGCGGGGCAAGCTCGCGCCGCGTGGGGCCCCACGCGTACAGCAGCAGGTCCCCACCGATGCGCTGGGCGCGCGCGGCGTAGAGGGGGTCGGACATGGCTCCCGCGACAACGTCCACCACCGGCGCCTCCCACGCCCCGAGCGGGTGGTGCGAGACCATGTAGTGCGTGCCCTCCCGGCACCAGCGGCTCGGCTTGCGCGCCCGGGCCCGCTCTGTGTAGCGCCACAGGCGCGTGGAGAAGAGCAGATACCAGTGCCCGCCGACCTCCAGCACCTGCGGGACCTCCATGTCGCGGTACAGCCCCGGCTCGGCGGCTGGCGGCAGCGCGTCCCACCTCACCATGTCCCGCGACCGCGCCAGGCCCACGCATCCCCGCTCCTCACGGGGCAGGTCGCCGCGCCTCGTCGCCGTAATCCAGGCATAACACGACTGCTCGTCCTCCCGCCACATGAGGTACGGATCGCGCCACGCCACCCACGTGTCGGGATCGACGTCCGCGAGGGTCTCGTACCAGCGCGGATCGGGCTCCAGCACCGGGTTGCCCTCGAAGCGCTCCCAGTGGTGCAGGTCCCCCGAGGTCAGCAGCCCGATGCGCTGGCAGCGGTCCGCGCGCGTCAGGCCCGTGTAGAGCATGAGGTAGCGCCCGTCGCGCTCGATGGCCGAGCCGGTGTAGATGGCCGCGTCATCCCACGAGCCCGGCTCGCCGCGCCCGATCACCCGCTCCTGCTCGGCCCAGTGGATGCCGTCGGTGGAGATGGCATGGCCCATACCCACCTCCGGGTGGTCGTCGTGCGGCGGCTGCTCGAACTCCAGGTAGTACATGTGCAGGGCGTCCGGCCCCTCGAGGAACCAGAAGTCGCCCATGGCGACGTCGCGCGGTCGGTACATGCCTCAGCCCTTTCCCGCCCTGCGCAGCGCGTCCTCACGCAGTTCCCGACAGCGCGCGTAGTAGGGCACGCGCCGGTCGAGGCCGAACTCCTCCGCGATCTGCGCGACGCTCAGGTCGTCGTCCTCGCCGGCGATGCTGAAGGTCCCCTGCGCGTGCATCAGCTCCATCGTGATGCGGTCGCCGTACTTCTCGCGGATCTCGTGCCACTTCGCGCGCCCGGTGCAGCGCAGGAAGACGTCGCGCTCGAAGTTCACGTCCGCGCTGGCGATCGGATAGCCGTAGTTCGTGGCCGCCAGGGCGTACCCGTTCATGTCGATGATCTCGCAGACCTGCCCCGGCCACGAAGAGACCACGTAAGCGCCGAACAGATACGCCCACATGCGAAGCTGGAAGCCGCCCGCGTACATCGAAGGCCAGCAGATGAGCTGCACGCCCTGCTCGGCCATCGGCCAGCCGATCTCGCGCGGGAAGTGCAGGTCCCAGCAGATGGCGAAGCCCACGCGCCCGAAGTCGGTCTCGAAGACCGGGCTCTCGGTGCCGGGCACGATGCCGTCCTCCATCTCGCCCGGCGTCGGGAACATCTTGCGGTAGACGCCCACCACCTCGCCCTCGCGCCCGATCAGCACCGCGGCGTTGTGCACCTGCTCGCCATCGCGCTCGTACATCCCCGCAACCACGTAGCAGCCGTTGCGGCGCGCGGCCTCGCCGATGCGCTCGGTGATGGGCCCGGGGACGGGCTCGGCGCGCTCGAGCGCCTGGGGCTTGTCCAGGTGGCGGTGCGCGAAGGCCTCGGACAGGCAGATGAGGTCGCCGCCATCCTGCGCGGCCATGTCGATGGTGTCGAGGGCCTGCGAAACGTTGCTCCCGACGGGGTCCTGGCCCTCAGCAGGCGCGCTTGGTCCCCATGACACGGTGGTCAGTCGGGCGTGGTGGGGCATGGGCTCACTCCTGTGGATCAGATCAGTACCGCAGGCAGCCTGCCTGTACGCAGCTATCCGTCACTCCTCCGGGGTCGCCGCCAGGATCTTGTCCAGCGCGTCGCGGCGATACTCCCGCCAGGTCTCCAGCTCGAACTCCTCCGCGATGTCCTCGATGCTCACGTCGTCCATCTCCGAGGCGAGCGTGAACTTGCCCTCCGGGTGCGTGATGTTCATGCTCACTCCGGGACCGTACTTCTCGCGGATCGCGTCCCACTGCTCGCGGTTCTTGTCCTGGTGGAAGCACTCGCGGTCGAAGTTCACCGTCGCGCTCACGATCGGATACTGATAGCCCGTCTGCGCCAGCGGCACGCCGGTCATGTCGATGATCGAGTTGACGTGCCCGCCCCACGAGGAGACCACGTAGAAGCCGAACTCCTCCGCCCAGAACTGAAGCTGCATGCCCGCCTCATACATCGACGGCCAGCAGACGCAGCGGGCGCCGTTCTCGTGCAGCCGCTGACCAACCTCGGGGAAGTTCATGTCGAAGCAGATGGCCATGCCCACGCGGCCGAAGTCCGTCTCGAAGGCGGGGGCGTCGCTGCCGGGGGTGATGCCGTGGTACAGCTCCCCGCGGGTGGGCCGCATCTTGTGGTAGACGCCCACCAAGTCTCCCTGGCGATCGACCAGCGCCGCGGAGTTGTAGAGTCGCCCGCCCGCCTCCTCGACGGTGGTGGCGATGGCGTAGCAGGCGTTCCGGCGGCAGGCCTCGCCGACGGCGTCGGTGGTGGGCCCGGGGATGGGCTCGGCCCAGCTCTCGCACTCCTCGAAGGGGAAATGGCGCTGGGCGAAGATCTCGGGCATGCAGATGAGGTCGGAGCCGTCCTGGGCGGCGCGGTCGATCATCTCGACGGCCTGGCGACGGTTCGAGGCGAGCTGCGCCTCGCCCTCGGCCTCCTTCTGGGGGCTCCAGGAGACGGTGGTCAGTCGGGCATATCGGGCCATGGTCGGGGCACCTCCGGCGTCAGTGTCACGCTATGGGAGACAGTTCGCCCCGGGCAGCGGGGAGGCCTTCGCACGCGAGAACCGCCGGGCCGGCTTCGGCCCGCCTGCCGGCGCAGTCGGCCCTCAGGCGGCCCCTCCGGCGGCACGCAGTGACTTACTCCCTCTCCACCACACCCCACCGGCCGTCCAGCGCGGGGATGGTGACCGGGGCCTGCAGGTCAACGGTTTCGCCGCTGAGGAGGGTGCGGGCAGCGGGGGCATTGCCATCGGCGGTGATCTGCACGGGGATGGGCCGCTGCGAGAGGTTCGTGACGGCGATGAGGAGGCGGTCATCGAGGGTCCAGGCGAAGGCGCGCAGCTCGCGAGAGGGCTCCGGGGCGATGGTCACCAGCGAATCGTCGCGCGTTCCGTGCCAGAGGAACTCGCCGGCCGCGGCCAGCAGGTTGTGCCATTTGACGAGCTTGTGCTGGTAGCGGCCGTCGAGCGCGCCGTCGAAGTGCCCGCCCCAGAAGGAGATGCCGCGCGCCCCCTGGGCGATGATGGTCTGGATCTGGGCGTCGAGGATCTGCGGATCGCTCCAGCGGGTGCGGCTCGACGTGGGGTAGGTGATCGAGGAGCAGAAGATCACCGGGATCTCCACGACCTGCAGCGTGTCCTGGACGGTGTCGATACCCGACTGCACGGAGCCGATGCCGGCGTCCTCGAACCACATGTCCGCGTAGTCGGCCGGCAGCGTGTAGTGCGGCGTCTCGACCTCGGTCAGGAACTGCGCGGCCTTCGACACGTCGATGGTCGCGCTCTCGATGGTGTTGTTGTAATCGTAGCCCGCCACCCACGCCTGCATCGGGCAGCCCGGCAGCGCCGCCCACGCCGCGTCGCGGATCGCCTTCACGTAGCGCGCGCCCTGGTGGCAGCGGAAGCCGATCCACTGCTCGCGGTACCGACCGTCCGTCTGCACATCCTCCGGCCACTGCACGTCGCCGAGCCCGGTGTGCTCGACGAATGCCTCGCGGCAGCGGTCGTCGAAGCACAGGGGCATGGCGCACTCGTAGTCGAGCATGAAGCCCTCGCAGCCGGTCTCGCGCATCTTCTCGCTCACCGTCTGCAGAAACGCGCCGTAGGTGCCCGCCTGCGCGCCGATGATCTCGGGGCAGAAGCCAGACCCGCGGCGGGCCGGCTCGGTGGCGCGCTCGTCGTCGGTGGGCTGGAAGCTCGGCGGGCACTGGGTCGAGTAGTGCCACCAGGACATGAGGAGGGGCGAGATGCCGTGTGCCCGCGCGGCGCCGACCACGTCCGAGCGCCCGTGCGTGTGGATGCGCCTCACGCCGAGGCGCGCGATGGACGCCATGAGGTCGTCGAGGATGGTGGCGCGCTCGACCGAGCGGTGCACGATGCGCCCGCCCCACAGGCTCAGGCCGAGGTGCTCGTCGGGGCCCTCCATCAGCTCGGGCAGCGGGCCAAGCACGCGCACGGTCATCTCCCGCCACGGCCCCGCGCCGGAGTGCGCCACGGCACGGGCACGGACGGTGCGGCCGTCGGCCTTGGAGGAGGCGACGCAGTGCAGGTGGAGCGCGGGCGTGAGCGCGCTCAGCGGCCAGGCCCCCCAGCCGGGCGCGGCCGGATCGTCCAGCGAGGCGCCGCGGAAGTCCGGCGCGACGGTGAAGCCGCCCGTGGTGATGCCCAGCCGGGTGCCACCCTCGATCTTAGCGCGCGAGATCTCGACCGGGTGCGGACCGAAGCTGACCTGGCGCACCGAAACGCCCGCGGGCAGCTCGACCTCGAAGCGCAGATCGCGCGCCGGGTGCATCCGGTCCACGTTGTTGTAGAGCAGGGCCAGCCGCTGCCAGGCGCCGTCGGCGAACCAGAGCGTCTCCTCCGTGCCGGGATGCGTGGCGTTGGGCCAGAAGTGCACCTGAAGCAGCGACGGGTCATGCTCGCCCTGCGCCGCGCGGGCCGCCTCGCTCGCGGCGATGGCGTCGGCGACCGCCTCCGGATCGCCGATGACCACGTTGTCGTACTCGACCAGCGTGGCGCGATTGCTCTGGTGGTAGTTGTTGTCGAAGTCCGGATTGCCCCCGACCGGGTTCATCCAGCCCTTGCCCAGGATCAGCGTCGGCTGTCCGGCCCAGGCCTGCGGCCGGGGTACCGCGGCGATCTCCGCCAGCGCATCTCCCTCGGTGGCGACCATGACCGCGATGGCATCGTCGTCGAGCCGCATGGCGACCCGGTACCAGGTTCCCGGCTGTGGCCGGACGCCGCCCGGGGCAGTCTCGATATCGCCGCCCTGCCGCCACTCCAGGCGCAGCGAGTAGGTCATGCTGACCATCAGGCGCAGCCAGTTCATCTCGTCCCAGTAGAGGATCACGCTCGGCGACCATGAGGCCGAGGTGTCGTTGACGTTGTTGACGTCCACCTGCACGCGGTCGGCGCCCTCGGGAAGTGGCGTCTCGATGTGGTTGTAGCGGTTGTCCAGCGTCTGCAGCGCCAGCACCCGCCGCTCTGCATCGACGCCGACCATGGCCTCACGCGAGCTGTCCACGGTCCACCGCCCGTGCAGCGCGGTGGCGTCGAAGCTGTCGAAGACGAGCGGCCGGGCATGTGCAGCCCCTGCGAGTAACAGCGCGCAGGCGACCATTGAGGCCCTCATGGCTGGTCCTCCGTCGGGAGACGGCAGCGCGATGGAATGGTCGCAGCAAGGATTCATCCTCGGCCGGGCCGAACCCTTCGCATACCATCACGCGTGCAAAGGGAGTGTTCGGTCATGCGACGCCTCGCACTGATCGTGATCGCGCTGGTCCTGGCCGTCAGCGTCTCCGCCTCGCTGGAGACCATGATCCCGTCGCCGCAGGAGTACGAGCTGCTGGAACTGGCCGTGCCGGTCGAGGGCGGTCGCATCGAGCTGCTCACAGATGACCCGAAGGCGCAGATCGCCGCCGCCGAGATCAACGCGCGCATCGAGGAGCTGGGCGGCGAGCCCCTGCCCGTGGACGCGGAGGCCGAAGGGGCGTGCGTTCGGCTCTCCATCGGCGGGGCCGCCCCCGACAGGCCGCAGGGCTACGCGATCACGCACTCCGCCGAGGACGGGCGGCAGGTCTTTGCGCTGGAAGGGCAGGACGCCCAGGGGATGCTCTACGCGGCGGTGACCTTCCGGCACATGCTCGACGTGGAGGCCGGAGAGGTGGTCATCCGCGCGGCGAACGTGCGCGACTGGCCGGACTTCCGACTGCGCAACCTGGGGTCGCCGTTCATCGAGCCGCTGCGCAGATACTACTACCAGATGCGCGATGCGGCCCGAAAGGGCGACCTCGACGCCGCGCGCGAGTTCGGCGAGCAGCACATCGCCCTGCTGCAGCCCTACGTGGACTGGCTGCTGCGCCACAAGATCAACATGATGGGCCAGCACTTCGCAAGCTGGTCGCTCGAGGGCATCACCGACTATGAGCTGGAGGTGTGCCGACGCGTCAACGACTACGCGCGCGAGCGGGGCATCGTCGCCCAGGTGAGCGCAAACATCTCCATCGGCAGCTATCCCCAGGACAAGGACAATCCGGACTTCGCCGACGTGGCCTATCACAGCTCGCACAAGCGTTACTTCTGCTGGTCGCGGCTGCAGTACCATCGCGACAAGGCCGCACTGATCGCCCGCATAATGCGCGAGGGCGGCTTCGACGCGCTCTACCTGCACGACGTGGACGGCGGCGGCTGGCGCAACCCGGCGCTGTGGGATGACCGCTGCGCGCTCTGTCGCGAGACCTACGGCGACGACCACGCGCAGGCCGACGCAGTGGTCTTCGGCATCTACTACGACGCAATCCGCGAGGCCGTACCGGACGCGGTCTTCAACGCCGTCATCTACCCCTACAATCCCGACTCAATAGACCCGGACGCCATCGAAGGCGACCTGCGCGCGGAGATGGGCGATGTGCCGGGCGTGCGGGAGATCGCCGAGCAGTACGCCGAGCGCAACCGCGCGATGCTGGAGCGCCTGAACTCGCTGGTGCCCGATGACTGGCACATCTGCATCCGTGAGAACGAACGCGAGCGCGTGGACCTATTCCGTCAGGTCTGGGACCCGAAGCCCTTCTACACCTACTTCGAGTACATGCGCTACCGGTCGGTCCAGCCCTGGTTCGCCACCTCGCCGCGCTGCACCGCCACCTTCCTGTACGAGGGCTACGACGACATCCTCTACGGGTCGATCCCCGGATGGGGCTTCCGCGAGCCGCTGCGGCTGTACGCGGCGCAGGCGGCATGGAACAGCGCCGGCGCCGACCCCGCACCCTTTAGCAAGACCGCATGGCACGACTGGACGCAGACCCAGCAGCCGCCGGAGATCGCCGAGAAATGGGCGCTGCGCACCTCGGCCGACCTGTGGGGCGAGGACGTCGCGCCCTACGTGGTGCCCCTGCTCACGCGAGGCCTCTCGACCGTCTTCCTGTTCAATACCAGAGAGGTCGCCGACCGCGCGGGCATGGCGGATGTCACCGCCGTGCTGGGCGAGCAGTTCGAGGTCGCGGGCGACTGCGTGGAATCGATGCATGAGCTATTCGACCGCATCCTGGCGGACGAGATCGAGCCTAAGCCCATGTGGTTCGGCGACCTGACGAACTACTATCGCTTCGTGGTGGCCGCCAGGGCGCTGGCGGGGTTCAAGTACAAGCGCGCTCTACTCGAGGAGGCGATCATCGGCGGCGATGTCGAGCGCGAGGCGGAGCTGCTGGCCGACCTGCGAGAGAGCATCGACGAGTGGGGAGCGGAGATCGATGCCGTCATCGAGCGCACCCGCGACCTGCCCATCAGCCAGGCCGACTCGCGGCTGACCGTCGCCAAGGGCTACCTGCTGGCGCTGCGCGGCGAGACGCTGCGCGCGGACCTCGACGCCTTCTTGCAGCGGCGCGAGGAGCTGGCGGCGGCCTACGCCATGCCTCAGTGGTTCCAGGATGCGGTGTCCAGCCGCGAGTACCACGCCACGCGGGCTAAGGCGCCGCCTGCCATCGACGGGCATCTCGACGAAGACCTCTGGGGCCGCGCCGAGCCGATTGAGCACTTCGTGGTCTACGACCAACTCCGGCTGGCGGCCTACGAGACCGTGGCGCGGCTGGGGTGGGACTCGGAGAACCTCTACGTGGCCTTCGAGTGTTTCGATCCGGCGCCCGAGGAGATCGAGATCGCCCCGCGCGACCGTGACCGCCACGAGCAGGTGGACAGCGTCGAGGTGCTGGTGGACGCGAATGACGATGACGAGACCTTCCGCCACTGGATTATCGACTTCGGCGGTAACGTCTTCGACGCCGCCAGGGTGAAGGTCGCCGACGGCACGCTCGACTACCAGACCGAGTGGGACGGCGGCGCCGAGATCGCTACCGAGCGGCACGATGACCGCTTCGTGGTCGAGATCGCCATCCCGGCCGAGGACCTTGACCGCGCGCCCGGCCAGGGTACGTGGGGCGTCCACCTCGCGCGAAACATCCTGCACCGCCGGCCCGGCTACGAGTCCACCGCCGCGCGCTACCTCGACGGCGAGGGTTTCCACACGGTCGAGAAGTACGGCGCGCTGCACTTCGAGGGCCCCGAGGCGCGCGTCTCGCCGCCGAAGGTGACCGTCGAGACCACCGACCGCTCGCTGGCGACCAAGGTCCACGAGGAGGGGCAGGCGACCGAGGTGCGCTTCGGGCTGCGCATCGAGACCGACCGGTCGCTGCACGACGTGACGGCGACCGCACGGCTGCTCGGTCCGGAGGGTCGGGCGGCGCTGGAACAGATCGTGCTGGAAGAGCCCTGGATCGAGCTGCTCTACCGCACGCGGCGGCCGATCTTCCTGGAGGTCAAGCGCGCGTATGAGGGCCTGCTGCTGCAGGTCGAGGTCAACGCGCGAGAAGGCTCCTGGACGACGCGGGCGCCGGTGGGGCAGTACCGCAAGGCGCCGCCGGACGAGGCCGAGCTGTTCGCGCCGGGCAGGTACGGCCAGGCACTGGCGGCGACGATGGTGGCGCCGAGCTTCGTCCAGGCCGGGGGCGATGTGCGCCACCTCGTTCCCTCCGCGCAGGGGACCATCGAGTGCTGGCTCTGCCCCACCGAGGACGTGGTCACACAGCGCGAGGCCGACCACCTGCAGCGCACCGTGCTGGACATCAGCCCGATCCGCTATGACCACCCGTACCTGACCAACTGGCGCAGCATCGCGCTGCACATCAGCAAGCGGGCACACCTCGTGTTCCAGATCACGAGCAGGCGCTACGACAGCCGGAGCGTGGAGACGCGGTTGGACGGATGGCGGGCCGGCGAGTGGC
The DNA here is from genome assembly GCA_029820945.1 of Candidatus Zipacnadia bacterium. GTDB lineage: Bacteria > Armatimonadota > Zipacnadia > Zipacnadales > UBA5352 > JALGUJ01. Next base: position 16,718 of record JALGUJ010000007.1, read on the forward strand.
GGCACGTCGCATGCCAGTGGCGCCTCGATGAGCAGGGGCGGACGCGGATGGAGCTGTTCCTGGACGGCGACTTGGCCTCGGACGAGGTGCGGGGCAAGTTCGAGGGCGAGCCGCCGCCGCTCGAGAAGAATGACGAGTTGCTCCCCATCCAGGTGGGAGCCATGAACACGGGGGCGGCCGAGGCGCAGATGCTCATTGACGAGCTGCGCTTCAGCCTCGAGCCACGCTACGAGGGGAGCTTCGAGCCCGGCCCGCTGGAGGCAGACGCGATGACGGCGCTGCTCTTCCGCTTCGATGGCGACCTGACGGCCGAGAGCGGGCTGGAGGGCGTCGAGGTCGAGGGCAGGCCCGGGACGGCCGGCTGAGCGCCGACCCGCCGGCCGCAGGATCGTGGCACTGCGGCGGAGGGCGCCGAAACTGTGAGCTTCGCCCGCAGGAATGTTCCAGGCGGGCGGCGAAGTAGTTTCAGTGACAACTCTCGCATTATCGTCACCACAGGAGGCCGAGGACGATGAAGCGCACCGGCTTCACCCTTATTGAGCTGCTCGTGGTCATCGCCATCATCGCGATTCTGGCCGCGATCCTGTTCCCGGTCTTCGCGAGGGCCCGCGAGAAGGCTCGGCAGACGAACTGCCTCTCGAACCTCAAGCAGCTCGGAACCGCCGTGCAGATGTACGTGCAGGACTACGACGAGATGACACCGCCGCACACCGACGATGAGCCGGTCCCGCCACCGCCCTACAACTGGCGCTGGGACACCTTCCAACTGCGCCTGCAGCCCTACATCAAGAACGTCCAGATCTACGGCTGCCCCTCCGACAGCGGCTGGACGACGCCGGCGGAGACCGCCACGGGGCGCTGGGCCAGCTATGTGGTGAACTCGCTCACCACCAGCGCGGCAATGGCCGAGTTCGAGGTGCCTGCCGACACCTTCGTGCTGTTCGACGGCACCGAGAGCGACCTGGGCGTTGAGGGCAACGACGACCGCCCCTATCAGGTCCCGACCGCCGCCGGCTACATCCGCCACAATGACGGCTTCAACGTGAACTACGGCGACGGCCACGCGAAGTGGCTGCAGCCTACCGGCACCACGGCGGCGGACTTCACCCTGGCGGATGACTGATGCAGGCTCCCGAACAGCCGATCTCGGGCTCCGGCGACCGGGCCGGAGCCCGTTTCTTGACGCCGGCCAGCGGCGCGTGTATGCTGGCGTGTAGCTTCGGCCGGGCATGCTCCGCCGGCCAGAGAGGAGATGCCGCGTGCGCAGATACCCCTTCCGCTCGGCCGTCATCGCACTCGCGCTCATTGTGTCCGCGACGGCCTTCGGCGCCCCAATCCTGGACCCGTCGAAGATCAGTGACACGACCTTCGGCAACGGCTTCCGGCTGATCGTGAAGGCCGAGAACCAGTGGGGCCTGGCCTCGGCGGCGCTGTTCGTCCGAGCCGGCTCCGCCTACGATCCCGAGGGCCAGGCGGGCGTGGCCCACCTGCTCGAGCACCTCCTGTTCGAGGCCATGGACCCGCACGACGACCGGCGCGTCGGGCCGGCCATCGAGTCCATGGGCGGCTACGTCAACGCGATGACCACGCGGGATTCCACCCACATCGAGGTCACGGTCGCCAGCCAGTACCTGCCCAGGGCCCTCGAGCTGATGGCCCAGGCGGTCTTCGAGCCGAACATCACGCCCATCGCGGTCGCGCGCGAGCGCGAGGTCGTGGCCCGCGAGCTGATCGATCGCACGGACTCAGCGGGCGGGGCCCTCGATGACCTCCTGTGGCGGACCGCCTTCGAGGAGCACCCCTACGGGCGGCCCATCGGTGGTACGCCGGAGCACGTAACCGGCCTCTCCGTGGATGACGTCATGGGCTTCTACGAACGCTTCTACGTTCCGGCGAACATGGCACTGGTCGTCGTGGGCGACGTCAACGCCACCGAGTTGGCGGCGTTGGTCCGGGAGCTATTCGGCTCCCGCCCCGGCGCCCCGGTCGAGCTGCCCCACCCCCCTCACGAGGAGCCGCCGGACGACGTCCGGATCGTTGCCGAGACGCGCCAGAGCGACATGGTGGTTGTCAGCTATGCCTGGCATGCGCCCGAGGTGGAGGACTTCGACGAGGTCTGCGCCATGGACCTGATCTACACGGTGCTCGGCGAGGGGCGGCTGGGCAGGCTGCACGAGGCGCTCAACGAGCAGGGCTTGGCGCTGATGTCGAGCTGCGATTACCTGACCCAGCGGGACCCGGGGCTGCTGATTATCACCGCCATGACCACCCCCGACAAGGAGCCGGACGTGCGCACGGCCATCCTGAACGAGGTCAGGCGCCTTCGCGACGAGACACTCACGGAGGAGCAGCTCGAGGAGGCCAAGCGTGTGCTGCGCATCGGCTATGCCTTCACCAACGAGGCCTTCAGCGACCAGGCGGGGTCGCTTGGCTTCTACGAGGCGCTGGGCGACCACACGCTGGCCATCGAGTACATCGACCGGGTCAACGCGGTGACCGCCGAGCAGGTGCGCGAGGTGGCCGTGAAGTACCTCGACCCGGATGCCTACACGCTCGCCATCATCCGCCCCGAGCCGGCGCCGGGGGAGGCCGAGGAGGCATGCGCGCCATGCTCAAGCTCGCTCGCGCAGGGCTGATCGCCTTTGCGCTCTCCACGGCCATGATCGCCGGCGCCGACACCGCCAGGGCGGTGCTGGACAACGGCCTCACCGTGCTTGCGGTGCGGAGCGACCACGCGCAGATCGCGGGCGTGGGACTGGTGATCGACTGTTCGACCGCAGACGAGCCGGAGGGCCTGCACGGCGCTCGCGCGCTGCTTCAGCAGGCCCTTGCCATCGAGAGCCACGACCGCATCAGTGAGCAGCGGGCGCCCCTGTCCGCTCTCACCAGGCCCGGTTCGTCGGGGTTGCAGGTCAACACCGATTGGGACTTCGTCGAGGTCAGCTTCGGCAGCGTCATCGAGGAGCTCGACGACGGCCTTCAGCTCATGGCGGAGCAGGTGTACCAGGTCGAGCTGACCCAGGAGGGGCTGGACAGGGCGCGCGAGCTGGTGCAGCGGGGCTACGACACGTCGCACCGGTCCCCTGTGCAGACGACCTTCGACCTCTTCCGCAGCGCGCTCTACGGCGCGGACCCGATGGGGCAGGCTCTGCAGGGCGAGCCCGCCGAGATCGCCGAGATCGAGCTCGAGCCTCTCCAGGCCTTCCGGAACGAGCACTACGTCGCGAGCGGGTCCTTCCTGTGTGTGGTGGCGCCGCTGCCCGCCGACGGCATCATCGCGGCGGTCCGGCGCGCGTTCGAGCAGCTCCCGGCCCTTCCGGCTCCGTCGGAACCGGCTCTCCCTGAGGCGCCCGAAGGCTCCCGGGTAGAGGTCGGCGAGAGCGCCGACCTCGTGCAGGCGTCGATGGTCATCGGTACGAGGCTGCCCGGCTACGGCGACCCGCTCTTCCCCGCGGCGGAGATGCTCGCGGCACTCCTGGAGGGCCGCGGCGGGAGGCTGCGGCGCGATCTGGGCCTGCTCCAGGGACTGGCGCTGGCCGTGCCCACCAGATACCTGACCGAGCACTACCCGGTGGACACGCTGCCCGTGCCGATTGCGCGCCGGCCCTACCTGGCGATCCACGCGCTCTGTGCCCCGACGGCGATCGAGGTGACCCGCCAGGGCCTGATGCGGCATCTGCTCGCGCTGCGCACCGGCACGGTCACCGACGCGGAGCTCGAGCGGGCGCGCCGGCGCGTGATCAACGCGCACCACCTGCGCCAGGAGAGGCCGGACCAGGCGGCCCTGTACCTGGCGCGCCGCGCGCTTTTCGGGCTCCCCGACGACGCGGCGGCCGCGGACCTGGTCGCGGCCGTCACCAAGGAGGACCTGACGGCCGTCGCGACGCAGTACCTCGATCGCCACGCGATCGGGATCCAGATGCCGGCGTCCTGACGCGCGCTTCCGGGTTCCGACCCGATCCGGAGAGCCGGCCGTGCAGCGACGACGGAGCACCGCAGCCCGCCTGCCCTTCAATTCACGTCGCTGAACACCCGTCCTCGCGCTCGTGCCGGGAGTGTCGATGAGCGATGCGGGCTCGCAGCAGGAGGAGCCACCCATGATCGACGGTGTCCGCATCAAGAAGCTGGTCCGCCATGTCGATGACCGCGGCTGGCTGATGGAGATCCTGCGGGACGACGATGACATCTTCATCGACTTCGGCCAGGTCTATGTCTCCGCGGCCTTTCCCGGCGTCGTCAAGGCCTGGCACTGCCATGAGATACAGACCGACAGCTTCTGCGTGCTGTTCGGCAATGCCAAGGTCGGCCTCTACGACGATCGCGAGGGCTCGCCAACCTGCGGCGAGACCCAGGCCGTGGTCGCGGGCGAGCTGAACCCGATCGTGGTGCAGATCCCGCCGCTGGTCTGGCACGGCTTCATGGCCCTGGGCGGCCGCACCGCTGTGGTGCTTAACGTGCCCACCGAGCACTACAACCGGGAGCGGCCCGACGAGCTGCGCCGCGACCCGTTCGACCCCGAGATCCCCTTCGAGTGGGGCGCCAGGAGCGGGTAGCCCCGGCGTCGCGCCGGCCGCTCCCGGCACCCGGCCCCGGCCATCCCGGTGACGCGGGCTGCGTGCCACCACCGGCACGAGGTGAGCTGCTGATGGATGAACGAGTGGCGGCAGCGCTGTGCGAGGCGGGAGTCGTCAGGTTCGGCGTCTTCACCTACGTCTCCGGCGCGAAGGGCCCCGTCTATGTTGACATGAGGGTGCTCCCGTCCACGGTCTCCGCCATGGACGCGGTTACCGACGCCATGGCAGAACTCGTCGGCCGCATCGGCCCCGACGTCCTGGCGGGCGCCGAGACCGCCGGCATCCCCCTCGCCGCCGTGCTGTCGATGAAGACGCGCATCCCCATGATCTACGTGCGTAAGCGGCCGAAGGCGCACGGGACGCACAGCCAGGTCGAGGGCCTCCTGGCGGACGGCCAGAGCGTCCTGCTGGTGGACGACATGATCACGGACGGCGGCTCGAAGCTCGCGTTCGTCCAGGGCATCCGCGACGCCGGCGGGACGGTGGACGACGCACTGGTGGTGCTGGACCGGCTCCAGGGCGGGGTCGAGACCCTCTCCGGCGTCGGCGTCACACTTCACTCCCTCATTAACCTCCCCGAGCTCCTGGACTACATGCTTGCTGAGGGTCTACTCGACCGTGCCACGTACGACGAGGTGCTCTCATACCTGGCGGACCCCGATGCATGGCAGAGGAGCCTGGAGGAGAAGGGCTGAGCCGGGGGCGCCGTGAGTCCCCGGGTGACCGCCGAGCGGTCGGCTCCGCCGGTTAGCCCAAGCCGTGCAGACCCCCATGACGCGGGAGGTGACCGACGTGAGCATGCCGGGCCGGGACGCGCCGATTCGCGTGCTCATAGACCACTACCATGATTCAGGCTGGCGCGAGGCCCGGCAGGAGCTACACGGTGGGCCGCTGCAGGTGACGATCTGCCGTGAGACCCTCAAGTGGAGCGTGCTCAACCGCTACCACGTTGCCATCGTGGACGCGTCGGCACCGGCCACAGTCTCGGCCAACGAGCTGAAGGCCACGGAGCGCTTCGTCTCCGAGGGCGGGGGCCTGGTGATCGCCGGCTCTGCGCCCGCCTATGAGTTCGCGGCCGAGACTCCGGTCGAGGAGATGCCCGCCAACCGCGTTGCGCGGCGCCTCGGCTTCCGGTTCACATCCGCATCCGAGTGCGCCGGGGAGGCCCTGTACGATCGCGACTTCCGGCTCGGCTACCGCGGAGAGGACGTCGAGGTCAGCGCGGGCGTCCTGGAGGGATTCGGCCCGAACCCGCCCGACGCGAGCACCTGGGCGCCTATCGAGGCCCCCAGGGCGCGCGCATCCTGATGGCGCACCGCGAGACCGGCGAGCCCCTCGCGGCGCTGGCCGAGCATGGTCAGGGTCGCGTCTGCGTCTGCGCCACGCCGCCGCACGGCTTCAACCTCCTCTCGCACCTGCACCCGCTGTTGGGCTGGCTCTCAGACGGCGCCGCCGAGCGGCCAGGGCGCGACATCCCCGCGGAGATCGGCCCGCGTCCGAGGTCAATCACCGTTCAGGGCCTGCGCATGATCTGTGACGAGCCGGTCGCACACCGCGCCGACCAGGTTGCCCGTCTCGCACGCCGCTTCGACGACTTCATGACCGAGGTCATGGGCGAGGGATGGCAGGCGCCGAAGGTCATCGAGCTGCTGCAGGCATGCACGCGGCACGATCCCTGGGATGACGGACTCTGTGTGTCGGGGGCGGGTGGGGACTGCGCGACGGCGTACTCGGTGGCGTACACCCTGGGGCTTGCCCGCCTCTGGCGCAGCTACGCCGGAGAGCTGCTCCTCTCGCCGCCGCCCGAGCGCACGCTCCCCCGGCACCTGGCGATCCGGTTCATCGAGCGCCTGGGTTATGAGGAGCAGCCGGCGCGGCTGCGCGAGATCGGGATGCAACTGGTCGATCGCGCGGACCCGTCACGCACCGAGGCCGACCTGGCGCGCGTCTACTCGGCGACACAGCGGTGGCACCCCAAGGGCATGTGGCTGCTGGCCGAATCGGAGCGCCGCTACGGCGACGACTTCCTCTCGCGCGTCTTCGAGGCCATGCCCAAGAAGCGCGACGAGGAGAGGCTGCCCGGGACATTCGCGTGGAACAGCGACAGGGCGGCGTATTACATGAGCCTGGCCGCTGGTGAGGACATCTCCGGGTGGCCGGCGGAGATCGGCACGACGGTCCACCCGCTGCCCCCGGTGCCGCCGGATGACGAAGGCTTCGAGGAGGCGATGCGCTCGACGCTGATCGACGGCCTCATGGCCGCTCCGGCCGCCGGCTCGCCGAGCCGCCGCCTCGACGCCCTGACCGACCTCGTCGCGCTCAAGCGTGAGGACCGCGGTCGGCTGCCGCGTGCCGCGCGCAAGCTGGTCGAGACCTTCGAGCGCGCCTGGCGGTCAGATCCCCGCGCTGAGGCGCCCCTTCGCGAGCTGGCGGAGGGCGAGGCCCCGCAGGCGGCGGTCGCGGCGATGCAGCTCGTGTCGTCGAGACATGCGGATGCCGCCGACCGGCTGATGGAGCTTCTCCCGGACCACGACGTGCGCTTCAAGCTCATGGCCGGACACGTGCTGCGCAAGATCGGCCGGGAGGTGCCGGAGCTGTCGCTCGGGGGCATCGAGCGGGACCGTAAGCGCGTCGGCGAGCTCGACGTGGTGCATCGCGACCTGGTCGAGATCCACCCGAAGGTCGAGGGATACGAGGTCGCCAACGTGATCTGCCACAGTGGCCTGGCGGGCTTCCCTCACGGCAACGTCGCCACGCGCTACTACGTTTACTGGGTGCACACCTCCCCGCAGTGGCGGCGCAGCGGGCTGTCGCGGCTTGCCTTCCGGGCGGCCATGGAGCACGAGGACGCGCAGCGGTGCTCGACCTTCGCCCTAGACACCGGGACGCGCAACAACGCGCACGCGCTCTACCGTGACTTCGGCTTCGTGGACATGGACCGCCGCGAGAGAGCCACGATGGCACTGCACCAGGGGATCCGCTGCACGCCGCCGGAAGGGGTGGCCGTCAGGCCCATGAAGGCCGAGGACTGCGAGTCCGTCCGGCGGCTACTGCTGGACTGCCACGCTGGCTCGTTCAGCATCTCCCCCCTGCCCGTGCCGATGCTGTGCGAGGGGACGTGGGCGACGCTCGCGGAGAAGGACGGGGAGATGATCGGTGCGGCGCTGGCCGGGCACACCGAGGGCGACGAGGCGCGGGTCATCGACGTGGCCGTGAAGGAAGGGACGGACGCGGGCCCGGAGATCGGCGTGGCCATGATGGCGCGCCTGCACGCGCTCCCGGCGCAGGACGGCGCGAAGACCGCCCGTATCGAGTTCTGCTCCGATCCCGGCCTGCTCACCGATGTCCTCTGCCGCTGCGGCTATGCCCGACAGGCCAGCGGGGGCGTGAACATGTTCGGCATCCGCGACCTCTCCCAGCTCTTCGGCGAGATCGCACCGCTCTACGAGCGGCGGCTGGCCGACAGCGAGATGGACTGGTCCGGGCGCGTGATCCTGCTCGGGCAGCGGCTCCGCTCGAGCCCGGAGATCGAGGCGGGCGAGGTGCACGTCATCGAGCCCGAGCCAGGCGCGACGGATATCGTCCTGCGGACCACCGACGAGGTCATTACGCGCGTGGTCACCGGCCGCGACACGCCGCTGGAGGGCTACCTGCAGCGTGTCACCGACACCTCCCCCAGGTCAACGCCGCGGTCATGGGCCGGCTCGAGACGCTCTTCCCCAGGTGCCCGTTCGTGAGCCGCTGGGGCTGGTAGGTGTCCGGAGCGGATGCGCGATTGACGGTGGCCGCCACGCGGAGTCTGGGTGGCCTCGCGTCAAGGGCGCCCGCGGGGCCGTCAGGCGCCGAACAGGCGCAACACCTGGTCCTGCCACCAGTCGTAGTAGAGGAACTGCACGCGGCCGATCAGCAGCGACACGCGCGCCATGACGGTCTGTCCGAACGTCGCACCGAAGGCGACCATGAGGAAAAAGATGCCGACCTTCGACGCCACGCCCAGCGTGCCGGCGTGCTCGCGGGAGAAGTAGAAGTAGGCGAGGGTGCAGAGCACCCCGGCGATGAGGAGCAGGCTGCTGAAGGCCTCCCACATATGTGGGTCCATGAGGAAGGGCACACCGACGACGACCACTCCCCCACCGATCGCTACAAGCGCCCACCCGTCCAGCGCCCTGTCGCGGACGAACGCGACCGCAAGCAGTACGATGCCAACGCCGCCAATGACGCCACCGGCCAGCGCCCACCACAGGAGGTTGGGCGGCATCGCCACGCCTTCGGAAGGCCACACAGGCAGCAGAGTGGCCTTGAACTGCGGCAGCATGTAGCCGTAAACGCTGTAGGGGATGTTCAGCCCCGAATACAGACCCATCACGAAGGCGATCGGCCATCGCGACAGCCAGTCGTAGCGGGGGAAGAAGCGGCTGAACATCAGCAGCCCCAGCAGCCCGGGGATGATGACCACGTAGTTTGGGCTCTCCAGGTCGACGGCCTCGGGCCGGAACAGGGGATCGATCAGCAGCGGGATGACGGCCTCGTGGTAGGTGATGACGACGCCATACCCGGCGGATACTCCCACGAAGATATGCTCGGCCAGCTTGTAGATAGGGTTGTCGCGGTACAGGAAGCTGTAGATCGCCAGCGTTAAGAAGGCGGCCAGCCAGACGCCGATGACCTCGGTCGAGAGGCCCCAGATTTCAGGTGCGGCTGCTTCAGGCATCTGTCAGCTCTCAGTCTTCAGTCGTCATCGGCCGGGCAACAGCAGATGACGGCCGTCACGGTCTACAGCCCGGGAGCCTGCACTGCAGGCGTGCGTGGCGTCGTTGTGCTCGCGGCTGCGACTTGTGGCTCATCACTTGCGACCGCCGCTCTCAATGGTGCCCGGCTTCGACCAGCTCGTCCAGCCTCGCGCCCAGCTCCGCCGTCAGATCCGGCATCTCCCCCGACAGGTCGGTCGTCTGGTCCTTGTCCTGCCACGCGTCGAACAGCTCCTCAGTGCCCTCTTCGTCATCCCGCACCAGCACAAAGTCGTCCTGCCACACGCAGTGGACCTCGGAGTAGCCGCAGACCGCGTAGTCGTGCAGCCTCTCCACGTCCCCGGTCATGATGGGAAGGAAGCTCCGACCGTCCATCTGCGGCAGCGGCTCCTCGCCGAGCGCGTCCAGGGCGGTCGCGGTCACGTCGATATCGTAGACCCACTGGTCGAAGCGCCGGCCGACGCCGATGCCGTCGGGATGGCGTACCATAAGCGGCACGTCATAGAGGTGCCGGCTGGTGTCCTTGTTCGACATGCCGAAGTTGCTGCGGTCACCCACGATCTTGCCGTGGTCGCTGAGCAGGACCACCAGGGAGTTCTCGAACAGCCCAAGCTCCTCGATCGTGTCAATGAGGTGGCCGAACCATCGATCCACGAGCGTGACCTCGGCCTTGTAGCAGGCCTTGGCGTGCTCGATCTCGGGCTCAGTCATATCCTCGTAGCGTATGACGTTGGGATAGATCCAGCGCTTGCCCTCGTAGCCGGGGGCGTACATGTCGATGTACTCGGGCGGCACGTCCCAGGGCTCGTGCGGGTCGAAGCTGTCCACCCACAGATAGAAGTCGCCGGCTCCGGCCATGCCCTCGAGCCAGTTGGCGGCGGCGGTCATCACGCGGGCGACCTGGTGGCCGATCTCCCCCTCCGGCCGTCCCTGCTGGTTCTGCATGTACTGGGTGAAGACGCGCAGCCGCCGCTCGGGGCAGCCGTCGGGCACGTAGCGGTCGAGCGCGCCCTCTGGCAGCGGCGCCGCCTTCCACTGGTCGTTCTCCTGTCCGCGGATGAACTCGAAGGACTTCATGCCCCGATGGAAGTTCATGCTCGGCTTCATCAGGTGGTAGACGTCGATGACCATCCCGGTCACATACCCGCGCTCGGCCAGGTGCTCGGCCAGCGTCGTCTGGCGCTGCGGGATCGGGCACCAGCCGGCGTGGCGGTTGTAGATGCCCTTCGGCTTGGGGATGTCCTCCCACGGGAAGGTGCGGATGCCCGTTTGCAGCGCGCGCCGCACCGGCACCGTGGGCAGCGCTTCCGAGCGCGCTCTGGTGAAAACCGCCGACTGTTCGGCGCAGCGGTCGAGGTTGGGCGTGCGGCACTCCGTCGCGCCGTAAGCGCCGATGTGGTCCTGCTTGAGGCTGTCGAGGCAGATCATGATGTAGTTCATGCTCGGGCCGTCCTATCCGCTTGTCGCTCTCCTCAAGCCTTCTCCGGCTTCCCGACGGCTACCGCCGGCGGTGTCGTCCGGACGCGAAGTAAGCGATGTTCCCGGCGATCACGAGTACGATGATGAGCAGGTGAGCGATGGACTGGGCGGACATGCCGAGCATGCCCGTTGCCTCCTTGCCCTTCATGCCGATGAGCTGCTCGTACTCGGCGGCGCCCTTGAGCCCGTTGATGAGGCCAATAAGCTGCTTGGACTGCAGGTACGGGTAGAGGTCTGTTGCCATCACCGCGGTGATGCCCACCGCCAGGTCCTGGTCGAAGCGCTCCCCGGCCATGGCGATCCACGAGAACGGCAGGTTGCCGGCGGCGAAGTCGATGAGCAGCGTGACGTCGTCGTACGTCTCAACGCCCTCCATGACCGGGACCTGGCTGATCGGCCTGCCGTCGGCGGTCTGGGGATAGACTGTGGGGATATCCTCGCCCATCCCCAGGATCACCTGCGAGACGCCGGGCTTGAAGCCAAGATTGACGTAGTCCACCCCCTCCTCAGCCTCCAGCTCGGCACCGATCTGGGCCAGCAGGTCGCGGGCGAGGGCGGTGCCCTGCGGGTTGAGGCTCATGGTGATTACGCGAAGATCGCGCTGCAGGCAGTGGCGCACGACGGCCATCGCCTGCGGGTGCAGCTCAGGCATCGAGGACGGGCTGTAGTCGATGGAGATGAGGACGACCTCCCCCGGCTGCATCCCCTCCACGTAGTCATGGACCGCCACGGTTGGGGGAGCCGGCTTGCCCAGCGGCAGCGTGTAGCCGGTGACGATGGGGATGATGACCGCCAGGGCGATGCCCATGAAGATCCAGCGGCGGTCGAAGTCCTGCATCCAGTCCCAGATTCTCATGATCCGCCGCCCCCTCCGCCCAGGTGCGAGCGCTCAATCCCGGCGATGATACGCAGGGCGGTGGCGATCATGCCCAGGGTGACGCCGAAGATTATCCCTCTCTTGCCCGCTACCGTGGGGACGTTCATGATCCACTCGGAGATATCGGGCATGATGCTGTGCAGATGCTGCCCGATGCCCGTTCTCCCCAGGATCACAATCAGGGTGCTGGGCACGCGGCCCAGCATGACCACGACCGCGGCGATCAACAGCAGCGTGGCCTCAGCGCTTCGCGCCCGGAAGGTGCGGAAGGCCGCCGACGCGATGAAGAAGGCCAGCAGCGAGAACATCGTCGCATCCAGCGGAACCTGGATGTGGCGGAAGACCCAGTCGAAGCCCGTGCCGCGCCGGTGGCCCCAGCCGATGCCGATCACGCACATCACCACGAAGGAGGCGATGGCGGCGACGCTGTAGGGCCAGTCGCGGCGACGCCGGCGGATCTTGTCCCAGTGCGTGCGCAGCAGGCTCTGAATCCCCAGCACCAGCGCAAAGGCGGCCACGATCCGTCCCCACTCCAGGAGGCGCTCGTACGGCGTCTGGACCAGCGCGTGGGGGATGAAGAACTGCACCGCCATGAAGACGCCGACCACGAATGTGATGACGAGCGGAATCTGTAGCCTCACGGATTCCCTCCGCGACAGGGTTACCTGCTGGCTGCAACCTACGGCCCATCGGCGAACGGCCAACCGCTAACGGGTCCTGCGATTGCCGCATGCCCTACTGCCTGAACCACTGCACGAAGCTCTGAGCCAACTGAGCGATCTCACCACTGCCCAGGGCCGCCACCGTCGCCGCCACCACGCCGACCAACACCGCGGCGCCGATGATGACCTTCGCGATATCCTGGCCGCGGAGTTGCGCCACCAGCAGGGGCTGGCGCGACAGGTAGGCGCTGGCCGCGTACAGCTCCTCGCCCATCAGCGTATAGTCGCAGGCGGTGATGAAGAACGGGAGCTGCGTGTCGGCGTCGGTGCCCGCAATCTGGATGGCACCGGCGGCGTTGCCCGTTTCAGCAAGGATCAGCGCCTCGGCGTAGAAGTAGCCCATGTAGAAGTTCGCCGCCGGCTTCTCGCGCATCATGATGCCGTCCACCGCCGCCACATACCCGAACTGGCTGTCAGTCAGGAAGTATATGTTCTCGGGCCGGTAGGCATCGGGCCTGCCGGCCTCGGTATAAGCCTGGCGCACGATCTCGCGCTCGGTGGCCATCACCAGCGGATCGTTGCAGGGCACGATGATATCGCTCTCATAGGCCGCCGCGCGCCGCGACAGATGCCCGAGAATGAGCATGGAGGCGATGGTCGAGATACTGCTAACGCCGCCGAGGCCGGAGACATAGAGCATCGGCCGGCCCATCTCAGTGGCGCGGCCGATGGCGTCATTGACGGCCTCCAGGCCGGCTATCGGCCGGATGTAGACCTCCTCCGCCCGACCTCGAATGGCCCACAACGTCACCAGGACGATGGCGCAAATGAGCACCGACCAGACGAGTGTCGGCGTGTACTTCTGGTCATACCAGACGCCGACGGGCCACGTCGGGGGGGCGACGTCGGATCGGAGCATGCGCCGAACCGGGGGAACCCAGGGAACCGCGTCCATGACTGCAGCGAGCGAGGGCGGTGGGGCGTAGACGGTGGCGACCGCCACCTCCCACTTCGGCCACGGCCACGGCTTGAGGTTGCCCAGCGCCGCGGACGTCTCGTCCAGTGGCACCAGCGGCCCCTCGCGGAACTCAGCGCCGGGCCTCTGCTGGCGGTAGAGCACCTGATAGCCGATGGGCTGCAGAGGAGGCAGGACGCGGAATGCCGGCGGCGGCTCCCAGGACACGAGGAGCACCTCGCCCCTGAGGTCTTCCGGATCGTCTGCCACCTGAAGGTGCCCGGGCGCCCCCGGGTCGGCGGCGTGCGCCGGGCCCACCGCCAGCACAGCCGCCAGACCCATTGCCGCCAGGCGGATGGGCGTCATTCCTCGATGACCTCCAGGTTCGCCCGCGGGACGGTCACGACCTCATCGTCATCCAGGAGCCGCACGCGCGCCACGCGCACCCGCGCCTCGGTCGGAATCTCCTCCAACTCCTCGGGCAGTTCGGTGACCCGCGCCAGGCGCCCGAACCACGGCTGGCGGATCAGCCGCACCGGGCTTCCCACGGTGAGCCCGGCGGCCGCGCTCTGCTCCTCGGCCTCCCACATCGCCTCGGGATCGGGGACGATGACCTCCGGGCGGATGACGCCGGCGCGGATCTGGGTCGCGCCGTTGACCGACGCGCGCTGACCATCGCGCTCCGCCAGCAGCTCGAAGGTGCGCCGCCGCATGGGCGTGTCGCCAAAGCCCTCGGTCAGCACCAGCGAGGTGCCGAGCCTCTCCTGGCCCGTGATCGCCACGCCGAGCGGCTCGCCCAGGAAGGCGTCGAGGTCCACGTCGTCGATGGAGCCGGTCACCACCGCCGCGGCACCGGCCTCGCGGGCCGCCTGCAGCGCCTCCAGCGTCACGCGCCCGCCGCCCACCAGGATGCAGCCAGCGCAGTCGCCCTCGACCAGTTCGGCGCTGCAGAGCTGCTCGGGGCCGCCGCAGAGGACCTTCAGCGTCCCGTGTGCCTCTCCTCCCACGCCCAGGATCCCCTGTGCCAGCGTCCCGCGCGTCTCGACGACCACGGCCTCGTCTCCCCGCACCTCGACCACGATGCCGTCGATGTAGGCGTCGAGCTCCACCTGGATCGGTTCGCCGCGCACCAGGACCTGCCCGGTCACGGGGCTGATGGTCTCGATGCTGCCCCGGATCGGCGCGCGCGCGATGGCGTGGAAGAGCCCCCACAACGACTTACTCTCGGCGATGATCTGCCGGGCCTCGACCGGCTCGCCCTCTTCGACGGTGAGGAACTGCATCACGTCGTTGGGGGTCACTGCCAGCTCGTGGGCGACGTTGACATTGACCACGTTCCCGGGAAGCTCGGTGGAGGCGACGAGCTGCTCGCCGCGGACCTCGTCGCCGACCGCCACGTGGATGCGGCCCGGCAGCGGGAGCCGGCGGAGCCGGCGGATCAGGGCCCGGTCGGAGATGCGCAGCCCGGGCGTGTAGGCGTGGGTGGTCACGCGCTCACTCACTGTGCCGCCACCTCCGCCTCGCGGTCCGCTGCCTGAGGGTAGACCGCCAGCGCTCCGTGCCAGCGGCGGATGGCGTCCACCCGCTCATCGTCATCGCCGGGAAGCTGCAGCGGCCTGCCGCGCGCATCCACGATCAGCCCAACCACCCCGCCGCTGACCTCGGTTTCGAGCGCGCGGCCGCGCCCGGCCCCGGCGTCAAAGCCACGAGCGGGCTCGACCCTCACCCGCGCCGTCCCGCCCTCGCCCAGGGGCAGCAGCGCCATCTCGCCGCCCACGACCTCGACCGGCTCGCCGCCCGGCGGGTGCATGGTGACCCTCACGCAGGGCCGGCCTGCACGCGCGCGGCCCGCGGGCGCGATGCACGTGCCCAGCGGGATCAGGCAGTCGCGGTAGAAGACCTCGGTGGCCGCCTGCTCGTTGATGGTGGAGAGCACGCCGAGCTGCGGCATCATGAAGATGCTGTCCACCGCCAGGCGGGTGATCCCCTCGGGCTCGAAGGCGTCGATCATCATCAGCGCGGCCTGGCTGCGCCGCGGCGCGTGGGACAGCACGCCGCCCGAGCCAACGATCAGGTCCAGCGCCATCATGTCCACGAGGGTCTCCGCGCCCGCCGCACCGAAGGCGTCGGCTATGTCTCGCTGGCGCTGCACGCCCTTGAGCTCGGTGGCCAGCATCTTGTGCTGCTCGAAGGCGAGGCGCAGCGCCTCGCGGGCCGCCGCGTGCTCGATGGTCAGGTCGTACAGCGTCTGCGGGATGGTCGTGGGCCGGATCATCTTATTGCGGATGTCGTTGCCCAGCCGGCGCGGGTCCGGATGTGCCGCCACCCATCGCAGCACGTTGTCCAGCCCCGCCTCGGCCAGCACGTTCGAGATGGAGTAGCTCATCCCCAGGTTGGCGCTGACCGTGCGGTTGAAGGTCCCCTGGAAGACGGAGAAGACGTCCGTGGTGGCGCCGCCGATGTCCACGCCCAGGACGTTGATGCCCTCGCGGGCGGCGATGGCCTCGATCAGCGAGCCCACCGCCGCCGGCGTGGGCATGATCTCCGCGTCGGTCCAGCCCATCAGCATCGGGTAGCCCGGCGCCTGGGCCATGACGTGCTGCAGGAACAGCTCCTGTATCTCCCCGCGCGCCGGTGCCAGGTTCTCGCGCTCCATGGTGGGCCGCAGGTTCTCCACGACCGTGAGCTGCGCGCTGCGCTCCAGGGCCTGTCGCACCGGGTCGCGCGCGTCCTCGTTCCCGGCGAAGATGACGGGCAGCTCGTACTCCGCGCCAAGGCGCGCCCGGGGGTTAGCCGCGGCCACCAGCTCCGCCATCTCGACGACCTTGCGCACCTCCCCGCCGTCCACCCCTCCGGAGATCAGGATCATATCTGGCCGCAGCTCGCGCATGCGCTCGATGCGGTCGAAGTCACGCCGGCCGTCGTCGAGCGCGAGCACGTCCATCACGATGGCGCCCGCGCCCAGCGCGGCGCGCTCAGCGCTCTCCGCGGTCATCGACCGCACCAGCCCGACCACCATCACCTGCAGGCCGCCGCCGGCCGACGAGGTGGAGACGTAGGCGTCCACACCCTCCTCGCCCCGCTGGGGCCGAAGAATGCGCCCCTCCCGCACGAGCCTGCGCCCGGACAGCTCCTCGACCTCACGCACCGCGTTCAGCACCCCACGCGTCACGTCCTCGTAGGGCGCCTCGACAGTGGTCGGCGCCTCGCCACGCACCCGCAGCCGGTACTCCCCATCCACCAGTTCGATGAGGATGGCCTTGGTGGTGGTGGAGCCGCAGTCGGTGGCCAGAACTGAGCGCAGCGGTTCCTGCTCTGACACGGGCCTATGCGGTCCTTCCCGAGGGAGTTCGCATCGTGAGCGCACGTATTCGCGTTGCGGAGGGCGGATACCTTCACGGCGCGCCGCGCGAGGGCCTGGCACGGTCGCCGTCAGCCGTCGTCGCCGGCGAGGCGCTCCTCCTCCAGCTCCTCGAGACGGTCAACCAGCCAGCGCACGTTCTCGCGGTCTTCGATGGCCTCGCGGAAGACCTCGTAGTCGGGGGCATCGAGCATGACGGTCAACAGCGGCTGGATGAATGCGAGGGCCTGGCCGGCAACGAAGGAGAGGGGCTGGATGGACTCGAAGAGGAAGATCGCCGGCGAGCACATGCCCCGCCTGGCAACCTCGCGCGCGACCCGCTCCAGCACCTCGCGCTGGCGCACGCGCTCGGCGTCCATGGCTACAGCCGCCGATCCTCAAGCTTGTCGGAGGGCAGGTAGCGTTGGACGAACTGCAGGGCCTGATCCATGTCGTGGGGGGCGTAGAGCACCAGGACGGAGGGCCGGTGGGGCTGCTTGAAGACCAGCCGCAGCTCGCCCTCGCTGAGCCGCCAGCTCTCGAACTCGGTCCATCGATACTCGACGTAGTAGAACGGCCCGTGGACCTGAAGCACCTCCGGCTCCAGCACGTAGGTGTACGATGCGTAGAAGGGGATCAGCGCTAGAGTCACGAAGCCGACGGCCAGCGCGGCGTAGCTGGGCCCGTAGTACATGTTGACCGCGACGGCGAGCACGAACTCGAAGATCACCAGCAGCGCGCAGAGGAGGGGCGCTTCCGCGGCTCGCCGCGACGACCAAACCAGCTTCGCTCGCCCCGCGGGCTGGTCACGGGGCTCGGCACGGTCATCGTTCACCCCACGGTGACCATCTCCCCGTCGCTCGCAACCACGAGTTCGGCCAGCCGCATAGCCTCCACGGCGTCGGCCATGGTCGCAGCGGGCTCGGCCTCCCCCAGGACCGATCTTGCGAACTGTCCGATCTCCGGCAGGTAGCCGCGGAGATGCCCCATCGTGCTCTCCACGCCGCCAGGACAGGCGCCAGGCCGCCAGGTCATCGTCTCGTCCGTGTCGCGCCGGCGCAGCGTCAGCGCCAGCCGGTCCTCCACCGTCGCGACTGCATCCCGACTGGCGACCGTGAGGCGCTCCCGCGGGCAGGCGGACGGGGCCGAGAAGCTGAGACTGCCCAACGCGCCTGATGCAAAACGCAGCACCACCGACGCCGAGGCCTGGCGGTCATCCTGCCGCACCGTGCCGAGCTGCGTCACGTCGCCGCCGAGGTGCCGCAGCAGGTCGAGCATGTGCGGCAAATCATGGATCAGCGGCTCCTCGTGCCCGGACCTCTCGGGCGGCCACCACACCGCCTCAAGCGAGACCGGCTGCCCGAAGTCCTGCGCACCCACGACCTCCGCGAGCCGCCGGTAGGCAGGAGCGAAGCGCATCATAAGCCCGACCTGGGCGAGGACGCCCCGTTCCGCCGCCAGGTCGGCGATGCGCCGGGCCTCCGCCGCCGTTGGAGCGGGTGGCGCCTCGACCCACACATGGCGGCCAAGCTCGATCGCGATCGACGCGGCCTCGGCATGCATCTCGGGAGGGCCGCAGACCAAGACCGCATCCACGTCCATCTCCTCGATCATCCTGCGCAGGTCCTGATAGGACCTGTAAGCGCCGAAGCGCCGCGTCATCCGCTGTGCCAGCCGCTTGTCGAGATCGCAGACGGCCGCCAGGTCCAGTCCCGCCCGCCGCACCGCCGGCAACAGCACCTCCGTCGCGTGCACGCCACAGCCGATAAAGCCGACTCTCACGTCGTTGAGGTCCATCCGCGTCTCGTGTCCCCCGATGGTCCGAATGGTCGCTCCATCGGCGTATTCGGCGCCGGGCAACCCGCTCCCTTCGCCTTCGGCGAACCACCTTCGGACTCCGGCGTCGGCCACAGGTATCTTACCCCGCTGGCGGGTCGAGCTACTCCGCTATGTCACGACTCCTCTGCATCCTGCCGTACGTGGCGTTCTTGCCGCTGCGTCCTGGGCGCTCCGCGCGGTCGTCGAGCTGCGAGCCGGACCTACGCGGGGTCGGCGGCCGTTTGCCGTTCTCGTTTGTCGTTGCGGTCCTTGCCGTGGTCGCCCTCGTTGCCGTCGTCGCCGCCGTTCGCCGTGTTGTAGGGCGCGGACCCGCGCCGCGCCTGGCGTTGCCGTTGATGCCGCTCACCACCGCGACCCTCCGGGACAGCCTGGGTGGGTCCGTGCCACGGGCGCCTCGCCCGTAGGCCGTTTGCTCGCACGCGCCGAACGGGCACCCAACGGATGACGTCTATCAGTACGAGCCTGACGAGGCGACGAGCATACCCTTCGGAGGCTCCTCATGTGACGCCATCCCTCGGAGCATCGATGGCGGCGGCACCCGAAGCGGACTTCCGCGATCGCTGCGGTTTACTATTGACACTAGTAGTGAGATCGTGTATACTACAGGCCGTAGTAGGAGACTGGCGCGCCATGGAGCGAGTGAGGATGGATCGAATCGCGATCGCAGTCCTTGTCATCGGGGCTATCGCCGGTGGCACCGCCGCCCTCGCGCAGGGGACGACGACAATGTGGTACATCGGGCCCTTCGAGGGTGAGGTCACGGTCAAGGACGGACAGACCCCGGGAACGCCCGGCTACTACTACCACCCTGAGCCCACACCGACGCCGACCTTCGCCGAGCGCTACGAGCACCCCGTGCGCTGCCAGCACTGCGGGCACTGGCGGGAGCTGGGCGAGGCGTGCCCGTGGTGCGGCTGCCAGCCCGCTCCGTACGAGCAGGCGCAGGCGCGCAGGGGCGCCGTCTACTCCCCGTACCCCATTCCCGGGCAGTACTGGTACGACAGGCCGATGCGCAGCACCACCGGCCCCAAGCACGGGATGGGTTGGCCCTACCTGGGAGCCAGGTACCAGTGATGCCGGGGGACGCCCGATCCAGCGACATGGAGGAGAGCGCGCCATGAGACGGGTGGTCTGCACCATCGCAATTGGGTGCGCGCTGGCGCTCGGCCTGACGCTGCACGCAGAGGCCCAGCAGCGGCCTGAACAGGCGCCCCGGGACATCATAGGGCGCCGCATCCAGGGATGGACGGGGAGCGACAGGCCGTACTTCCAGCCGACCCACAGGCCCTTCCAGAGCAGCTACGCGCGCCGCGTCCGGCGGCAGATGCAGGAGATGTGGCGCGACACGCCGGCCGGGGCGGGCGCGCGCCGCTGGCAGATGCGGTTCGACTCGGAGCGCTCGGCCTGCGATTCGGGGCTGGTGCACGCATGGGGCCCGCAGGTTCGCTGCACGCGCATCGTCAAGCGCCACCTCTGGTGCCCGGGCGAGAGCCGGCAGTGGCGGTACGGCCGGGCCCGGCGTGGCCGGTAGACCCCGGTGACACGCCGGCGGGCGAAGATTCGGAGCAAGCGCGCAGGCCCTGTAACCTTGGTATCCCGACAGTCGAATGAACACCGGACGTAGCTACTACGTCCAATAGTAGTGAAGGGACGCGAAGCTACGGCAGTCCCCTGAAAGGAGAGGCTGAGATGGTGACCAGAGGCATGATCCTGACCCTTGCATTCGTGGTGGCCTCGACCCTCACGCTGGGCGGGGTAGCCCCCCAGCCGGCCGAGGCGGACGACACCGGACGGATCCTTGCCGGCCTCGCCGCAGGCGCGCTCGTCTACGGCTTGCTCGGCGACCACGACAACGACCATTACCGCTCCCGCGGATACTACGACGGGAACCGGCAGAGCTGGACCCAACATCACGAGAACATCCGCAGGTACGGACATAGCGGCAGTCAACGCTCGTACCACCGTCAAGGCTCGTCGCAGCGCCGTGCCTACGAGCACGGCTGGCACAACGGCTACGATCGCGGCTTCGATCACGGCCATGACGTCGGCTACCATCGCGGCTGGAACAATGGCTTCGACTACGGGTACGACCGTGGCTACGATCACGGCTTCGACGATGGCTACGACCGCGGGCGCCGGTCGAGTTGGGGCTGCTGGGGCTACTAGCGACGCATCCCAGGCCTCGCAGACACGCGAGGCCGCTTTTTCGGCCCAAACTACTACCGGCGGTAGTAACAACGGGGAGGCAAGGACGAACCACCGGGCGTGATGACAACAAGCAAGCGCACGCATGCGCGGAGAGGCGGGTGAGTTCGATGATCAGGACATTGCTGACTTCGCTCGCGGTGACAACTCTGGTGGTGGTCCCGGCCCTTGCGGGCCTGGGCATGGACGCGGTGTCGGCCAACCCCGACTTCGGCGACCCGCAGTTCGTGTGGCACCTGCAGCAGGACGTGGGCCTGGCTGATCGTCCAGCACAGGGCAAGCGGCCCTGCCCCACGGTGCGCGGCGTGCCCATCCCGACCTCGTGGGGCCACCAGTGGCGGCCGCAGAACGAGTGGATGCGCTACGTGGACCGCCACGGCTACCCGCCCAAGTGCAAGCGCTGCGACGCCACCGAGACGCCGGATCAGAAGTGGCAGAGCCACGTGCAGCGCTACCGGGCGTTCCTGATCAACCATCCGTATGACGGCGGCCGCAACTGGCACAGGATACACAGCCACTTCGTCCAGTACATGGAGCAGAACTGGTACAACTACTGGCACCGGCTGCGCTACGGCAGTAACCCGGACAACCACACGAGCCACTACTATGGATGGGGATGGGGGCGCGAGGGATGGTGATACCTGCCAACCCCGGCTGAGCCGGGACGATCTCCAGCCAGCGGGCCCGTCTCGTGAGAGGCGGGCCCGCCCACGTGCCCCCGCAGGAATCCCCGCTGCGCTCGCGAACCTGCCTACCAGCCGCCTTCCACTCAAAGGCGACCCGTCACTGCCGGCGATGCGAGGTGATCGTCTCATGCTCAGAGCCACTGCCCTCCCGGCCCTGACCTGCGCCCTGCTGGCGGCAGGTGTCGCCGCGCCGCAGGAAGGCCTGATCCTCCACGTCTCCATGGACGGCAACGATGCGTGGTCGGGGCGACCGGCCGTCCCCAACGATGCCGGCGACGACGGCCCCTTCGCGACTATCGCCCGCGCACGCGACGCCATCCGCGAGCTTCGCGCCGAAGATGGCCTGGACGGGCCGGTCACCGTGCAAATCCGCGGCGGCATATACCTCATCGACGAGACGATTCGCTTCGAGCCCGAGGACTCCGGCACGGAGGACGCGCCCATCTCCTACGTGGCCTTCCCCGGCGAGCGGCCCGAGCTGGTGGGCGGCAGGCGGATCGCCGGCCTCACCCCGGGCGAGGACGGGGTGCTTCGCGTCGAGCTGCCGGAGGTCCGCGAGGCTGACTGGTACTTCCGCCAGCTCTTCGTGGACGGCGTGCGGCAGGTCCGCGCGCGCCACCCGAACTTCGACCCCGAGCGCCCCTACCGCGGCGGCTTCCTCTACGTGCACCGCGCCCTGGGCGGCTTCGGATCCGGCGTCGGCAACATCCACAACCGTGGCGACCGCCTCGACTACATTGTGGACATCCCCGCGGACGGCGAATACGCCGTGTGGGTCCGCTACGGCGCGCATAACGAGCCGTTCGGCCGCACGAAGATGGATGGGCGCACCGCGCTGACGGTGGATGACGACGAGCCGGTGCCACTGATGAACCTGCCGGACACAGGACGCTGGACGGCCGACACCTGGAGCAAGACCGCGACGCTGAACGTCACTGCGGGCGAGCACCGCATCCGCTGGCAGAACCTGCAGGGCGGTGGGCTGGACCTCGACGCCTTCGCGCTCAGCGATGACCCCGACTGGACGCCCGAGGGCACGTCGCTGGCCGAGCCTGCCGAGGGCCGCCACGTGGTGGTCTTCCACGCGGAGGACTTCGTCGAGTGTGAGGGGCCGCAGATCTCGACCAGTGGCGGCGGCAGCAAGACGCAGTTCCGCTACGCGCCGGGCGAGTTCAAGCCCTCATGGGCCGACGCGCCCGGCGCCGAGCTGCACATCTTCCAGTCGGGCTCGTGCCGCGCCTTCAAGGAGATCGTGGCCATCGAGAGCGTGGACGAGCGCCTCCGGACGGTCACGCTCTCCGGGACCGAGTGCGTTGCGGGGCTCGGGACCGGCGACCGCTACTTCGTCGAGAACATCCGCGAGGAGCTGGACGCTCCCGGCGAGTGGTACCTCGACCGCGAGGCGGGAGTGCTGTCGCTCATCCCCCCGGAGGGCTTCGGCGACGAGTCAGAGGTCATCGCGCCGGCGGTCGGGCGGCTGATCGAGTTCGCAGGCAGGGAGGATGCCCCGGTCGAGCACATCAGGCTCTCCGGTCTGACCGTCCGCTGCACCGACTACTCTCCCGAGGACGGCTGCGGAGGCTACGGCATGGGGACTGAGGGCGTGCTGCACCTCGCCCATGCGGCCAACTGCGCGGTCGAGCACTGTACCTTCACGAACATCGGCCGCTACGCCGTCTGCCTGGCGGGCGGCGAGGGCAATCGCGTCGAGGGCTGCGACATCTCCGAGAGCGCCGAGGGCGGCGTGCTGATCATCGGCTCGGCCCGCAACACCGTCCGCGACAACCACATCCACCACTGCGGGGCGGTCTACAAGCACATCGGCGGAGTCGTCATCACGCAGCCGGGCAGCGACGAGAACCTCATCGCGCACAACCTCATCCATCACATGTCGCGCTACGGCATCACGATCAAGAACGGCGGCCTGCGCAATACCATCGAGTTCAACCACGTGCACCACACGAACCTGGAGACCTACGACACCGGCGCCATCGAGGTCACTCAGCACGACCCCGAGCTTCGCTCGGGCAGCGTCATCCGCAACAACATCGTCGGCGACACGGTCGGCTGGTACGCGCAGGGACCCGACAGGTCGGTGCACCTGTCCTGGGCCATCTACCTCGACTCCTACGCCGGCGGCTACACGGTGACCCACAACATCACCTACCGCAACTCCCACGGCGGCATCATGCTCCAGGGCGGCAAGGACAACGTGGTGACCAACAACATCTTCGTGGAGTCGACCGTGAGCCAGATGCTGATCGCGAACTTCCGCGGCAACTCGACCGGCGAGGTGCTGGAGCGCAACGTCGTCTACTGGACGGACCCGGAGGCCGCGGCGGTGCGCACCGGGACGCTTGAGCCCGACACGATCAGCGTGGACCACAACCTCTACTGGTGCCCGGACGTGGAGGAGCTGCCCATGGCCGCACGCGGCGTGGCCTCCTTCGCCGAGTGGCAGGAGCGCGGCTACGACGTGCACTCCGTGATCGCCGACCCGCGCTTCGTCGCCCCTGAGCGCGACGACTACAGGCTACAGGCCGACTCGCCCGCCTTCACGCTCGGCTTCCGCCAGATCGACACCGGCACGGTCGGCCTGCTCACGCCCCGGCAGTGAACGCGCGGGGCGGGCATTGAACCGTCTCGTACACCCAAAGGAGGACTTCTGATGGCTCTGCGTATCGGCGTTGTGGGCCTGCACCGCGGCATGGGCTTCGTGCGCGTCTTCAGCCAGCACCCGGACTGCGAGCTTGCGGCCGTCTGCGACATCCAGCCCGGACGCGCCGGAGACGTGGCCGAGGAGTTCGGCGTACCGATGCACTTCGAGGACTACTCGGAGCTGTGCCGGGCCGACATTGACGCGATCGTGGTCGCCACGCCCGCGCCGGTGCACGTGCCGCACGCGCTGGAGGCCCTGTCGGAGGGCAAGCACGTGCTCAGCGAGGTTCCGGCCGCCTACGACCTCAATCAGGCCGAGCAGCTCGCGCGCGGCGTCGAGCGCAGCGGGCTCAAGTACATGTTCGCCGAGAACATGTGCTACTTCGCCTACATCCAGACCTACCGGCAGATGGTGCATCGCGGCGACATCGGCCGCCCCATCTACGCCGAGGGCGAGTACGTGCACGACTGCCGCTCCCTGATGCACGGCCGCTTCGATGGGGTGACGCCGGGCTCCGAGAGCGGCCCCAACTGGCGCGCCTCCATGCCACCGATTCACTACTGCACGCACGACCTGGGGCCCGTCCTCGAGATCCTCGACACTCGCTGCATCTCGGCCGTAGGCATGCACACGGGCAGCCACATCGCCGCCGAATGGGGCACCATCGACGCCGAGGTCGGCCTGTTCAGGTGCGAGTCGGGCGCGGTGGTGAAGATCCTGTGCGCGTTCTCGATCGCTCGCCGGCCGGCCATGCACTGGATGGTCGTATACGGCACCGAGGGCTACCTCGAAGGCCCGCGCGGAGGCACCGGCAACCGGCACATGCTCTACACGGAGCGCACGCAGAACCTGCAGGGCCCCATGGAGCTTGCACTATCGACCTCTCACACCGGCGCGCCGCCGGAGGCCACCGCCGGCGGTCACGGGACATCCGAGTACTACATGTGCAACGACTTCGCGCGCTGCATCCTCGACGACACCCAGCCGCCCATCGACGTCTACCGTGGGCTGGACTACTCCGTCCCCGGCATCTGCGCGCACATCTCGGCCGAGAGCGGCGGCAAGCCGGTCGAGGTCCCCGACTTCAGACGGGATTGACACACAACCTTAACTTTCGCGAGCAGGATACTCACGGCGCCCGAATGAATCTCAACAAGGACGTCGTTGATTCGTGTTCGCACTCTCGCAAGGAGGCGATGTGATGTTCCATCGCGACCGTGGCTTCACCCTCATCGAGCTTCTCGTTGTCATCGCGATCATCGCGATACTGGCCGCGATCCTGTTCCCCGTCTTCGCACGCGCCCGCGAGAAGGCGCGACAGTCCAGTTGTCTGAGTAACCTCAAACAGATCGGCGTCGCGACGTTGATGTACGCCCAGGACTATGACGAGACGCTGCCGCGGTACTACCATTCTGGCGGCGTCAACTACACCGCGCAGGTCTCGATCCAACCGTACATGAAGAACGAGCAGATCTGGGTCTGCCCCTCGGGCTGGGATAATTTCCATTACTACTGGGACGCCGGTTACCCCGGCGCCCCGGCGGAGATCCCGGGATCTTATGGCTACAACCACCGCCTGAACTCGCGACTGCTGGCGGAGCTTACGAGAGCCCCGGAGACGGGGGTTTGGGCCGACGCCAGAAAGCGATACACGATCCTCCACGAGAACGGCCGGTACCGCACCATCGACCGGCACAATGGTGGCGGGAACATGACGTACGCCGACGGTCACGCCAAGTGGCAGAACGCGGACTACCTGATGTGCGGCGCCCAGGTCCCACAGGGCACCGCGCCCTGGGACATCCTCTGACCTGCGTCTGCGTGACTCTGCCGGACGCGCGCACGTAGAGTACGCGTAGTGCTGGCCGTCCTCCGCACGCCCCGTCAATGAAGCCCAGCGGCGAGGGCGCGAGGCAGGGGGTGCAGCAGACAGCACAAATGCACGCAGTGTACTCTGCGCCGCCGCCCCGCCTTCCGGCAGCGTGGTCGCCCGTCTCGGCACCGGGCTGGCCACTCTGGGCCTTCACCTCGGCGTAGGTCAGACGGCCTCGCTCCTCCCATGGCCCGTCGGGGAAGGAGTATGGCTGGGGCCGGAAGGCGTTACCGATCTCGAGTTCCTGACCGAGAGCGGCAAGCTGCAGAAGCGCCGGCTCGCGAGGAAGAAGCCGATGACGTAGTGGCCCGGCCGCACGCGAGCAAGCCGGCTTCGTGGTCGCGAATCGTGCCCTCTTTCATGGCCCTTCCATGGGCATCTCCACCCACTCCCCCTGATCCGCGGACCGGTACGCCGCCCGGAGGATCTCCACCGACTTCCGGCCCTCCGCCGCCGGACAGGCGGGCTCGCGCTCACCGCGAATGCAGCCCACTATGTCCTCGACGATGTTCGAGGGCCAGTCGGGCAGCGGTTCCTCATCCTCATCAAGCGTCCAGTCGGCCAGCTTCTCGTTCTCGAGCAGCGCCGCGCCGCCGGTTCCGTGGAAGCCGACGCGAGTGATCTGTGCGCTGCCCGAGTACGTCGTGGTGGTCACGATGGAGCCGCGCGCGCCGCTGTCGAACTCCAGCATCGCCATGGCCAGGTCCTCGGTGGCGCAGTTGTCATGCGCGAGCACCCCGTAGTGGCCGCAGACGCGCTTCACGCCGCCCATGACCCACTGCACGAGATCGACCTGGTGGATGCCCTGGTTCGCCATGGAGCCGCCGCCGTCGAGCTCCCAGGTGCCGCGCCAGCCGGCGTAGTACTCCTCGGTGCGGTACCACTTCATCTCGATGGTCGCCAGCAGCGGCCTCCCGAACCGGCCCTGCGCCATGGCGCGCTGGATGCGCCGCGGCTCGTCCTCGTAGCGCCTGCCGAAGTCCACGGCGTAGATCAGCCCCGTCTCCTTGGCGACGGCCACCGCCTCGTCGATGACGTCCAGGCGCACGTCCATGGGCTTGGTGGTCACGGCGTGCTTGCCCCGCCTCATGCACTCGGCGGCCATCTCCGCGTGCATGCCGCTGGGGGTCATCACCAGAACACAGTCAATGTCCTCCCGCTCGGCCATCTCCAGGTAATCGGTGTGCGCGTCGCAGCCCATCTCCTCGGCGAATGGGCCGAGGCGGTCCTCATCCACGTCACAGACCGCAACGAGCTCCGCGTCGGGGCACTCCGCCGCCATCTTCGCCCGGCTGCGGCCCACGCCGAGGCCGATCACTCCGAAGCCGACTGGGCCGTCACTCATGGTAGATCGCTCCCTCCGGTGCGCTGCTTGCGGCGCCCCCTTCGCCACCGCCCTACCGCACACCTTGCGGGGCGCAAGCGCGCGTGGGGCCCCGTACCGCCGGCGACCTGCCCGCCGGGCGCCACGCTGGAACGCCCGGGACGTCGGCGTCACCAAGGGATTGCCGACGGCGGCGGTGAAGAGTTCCCGCCACAGTGCTGCCGGGTAGGAGGCGTCGCCGATGGAGACGCGGCTGAGCCGACGGGAGTTCCTGCGCATCGCCGGGGCTGGTGCCGCCGGGCTGGCGTTCGCGGCCTCGGCGGGGGCGGACGCGTGGTCACGCGCGCCCGAGTACGTCTTCGCGGTGATCGCCGACCCGCACCTGCGCGAGGACCGCGAGGGCGAGCCAACGGGCGTGGACAAGTTCCGCGCCGTGCTGGCGCGCCTGGACGCCACCGGGGCCGATCCGGAGTTCGCTCTGGTACCGGGCGACATCCATCCGGAAAAGCTCGAGCCGCTGCTGCCGGAGATCGCGTTGCCGCTGCACGCGATCGCCGGCAACCACGAGACCGTGGCGCACCGGGCGCAACTGCGCGCCATGTTCCCGGCCGACTTCGGCGAGCGCGACTTCTACGCCTTCGAGCGCGGCGACGACCTGTTCATCGCCCTGTGCACCGCGATCCCTGGCGACCACGTGGGCCACTTCCAGTCGCAGTTCATCACCCCGCACCTCGAGCAGCTCACGTGGCTGCAGGAGTTGCTCTCGCGTCGCGGGGAGTTCCGGCACGTGTTCGTCTACGGCCACGTCCCCCCCGGGCCTGGCGCCGTCGCGGGCACCATGTTCCTCGCGCGCAACGACGCCCTGTGGCTCGAGGCGCTGGTGCGGCGGACCGGCCCGACGGCGCTCTTCTTCGGCCACCGACATGTGCAGGCCGACTTCCAGTTCGGTGGTGCGCCGCTGTTCGGGGTGCGCTCGTGCAACTGGAACTCGCGTGGACAGCCGATCGGCGCGCTGCTGGTCGCGGTGTTCACGGACGGCTTCGAGGCGCAGTTCGTGCCGACTGAGGAATGACCGCGCGGCGCGCCCGGCGCGCCACCACCCGCGCGGCCCCAGCAGGCGGGCGTTGATCACCACGATCGTCGTCCTCGTGGACGTGAGGATGACGCGCACGGTCGGGCCGAGGACCACCCCGTGCCCGCCGGTGCGCCCGCGGCCAGCGGGATCGCGAAGACGCTGTGGCCGGTCGCGCACGCGAGGTCCTGCACCATCTTGCTCCAGGTAGCCTGGAGCAGGTCCAGCATGTCCGTCACGGTCCGCGGATCATTGCTGACCAGCACGGGGTGCGCGAACTTGATGGGCACGTCGAGGTGCGCCCCGATGGCGATGCCGGCCTCCTCCTGACCCGCGCCAGCGCATCGCCGCCGCCATCCACCATGCCCAGCATCAGCCGGCGGCCCTGGAGCTCCCTGATCCGGGCCGGCTTCTCGTCTGGCAGCACCTCAGCGAAGTGCTCGTCCGGCCCCAGCTCCTACGCGAGCCACTGCGCGGCCTCCTGGTTCCGGCCGGTGAGCGCTACGCCGGCAACAGCGACTGTAGTCGAGTTGACCGAAGCGAACGCACGACCAACCTGATCTGGGGATCAACTCATGAGCCTGCTGCAGGAGGCGCCAGCTGGCTGCTCAGTGCGTCCGGCCGGTAAGCTGGCGCTTCAGCCTGCGGTAGCGCTTCTTGCCCGGGTCAAGCTCGATGGCGCGCTCCACGGCGGACAGCGCTCGCTCGGGCCGGCCGAGCCGCGCGAGGCAGACGCCGAGGTTGGCATGCGCGTCGGCGAACTCGGGCGCCATCTCGATGACCCTCTGGAACTGCTCGGCCGCGGCGCCCCACTTCCGCTCGTACATGCGCGCCAGCCCGAGGTCGTAGCGGGCGGAGGCATCCTCGGGGTGCTCGAGCACCTGGCTCTCGTACTCTCGCGCCATCTCGTGGATCGCCGCTGAGGTGGCCGCTTCGTGTTCCTCCGCCAGGCTGGCGCCGCACTCCGGGCAGAACTTAGCGTGCGCCGCCGCTTCCGTCCCGCAGATCGGGCAGAGAGGCATGTCGGGCCTCCACACGTGAGCCGTGATCCGCTGGTGGCACTGCGCCGCCACGGGTGTCTTCGACGAGCACAGGCGCGTCTCCTGCGGCTGCCCGTGTTGCGGGAAGGCGCGCTGAGCGTCGGCGGCGAACCCTTGGCGTGAGGGTACCATGGCTGACCAGACAGAGGACGAGCAGGTCGTTCGCATCGGTCCGTACCTGGTCCAGGACGTCGTCGGCTCGGGGCCGCACGGCACGGTGTACGCGGTGTTGCACGAGGAGAAGCGCCACCGGCTGACCCTCAAGCGGCTCCATGAGCCCGCGCGCAAGGGACTGGGCAGGACGTTCAACCGCATCGCCAGCGTCGTGGTCGCGCTCAGCCACCCGGCCATCGCGGACGTCGGCCACATCGTCATGCACGGCGACCACGTCGCCATCATCGGCGACCTGGTGGATGGCAGACCGCTGTCGCAGGTGCTGGCCGAGGACGGGCCCCTCACCCCCCTTGACACGGTCGGCCTCGCCAAGCAGATCTGCGCGGGACTCATGTACGCCCACCAGCGCTGTGTCTATCACACCAGCCTGCGGCCTGAGAACGTGTTCCTGCTCCCCGACGGCGGGGTGCGCATCACGGACTTCGCGATCGCCGCGCTCTACGGCCAGTCGGTGCGGCGGCGCCCGCACTACACCGCCCATCACGAGGTCTACTTCGCCCCCGAGTTCCGCGAGAGCGGGGTCATCCACGCCCTCTCGGACGTCTACAGCCTCGGGGTGCTGCTCTACGCCATGCTCCTGGGTGGGCTGCCGGTGGCCCGCCGTAGCGCGCGCGGTGGCCGCTTCTCCTACCTGGAGATCGGCGACCAGGCGGCCGTGGACATCGACGACCTGGTGCTGAGCGCCGATGCCCTCCCAGAGGCCACGCCGCCGACGCTGAGAGGCCTGATCGCCGCGTCAATGGCGCCCGAGGTGTCGCGCCGGCCGGGCAGCGTCAACGAGTTCGCCGACGCGCTGCGCGAGGTGCGGAGCCCCCTCGTGCGATCGCGGCCAGAGGCCCGGGAGCAGCGTCGGGAAGGTCGAACTCTGCCCCGCGCGCCGGGCCCGAGAGTCCGGGTCTGCAGCGCCTGCGGCCGGCCCGTGTCCCCGGCGGGCCGCGTCTGTCTCGCCTGCGGACTCGTCCTGCGCGAGGCCACGGAGGAGAGCGGGGCGGTGGACTACTTCCACCGGCACGCGCGGCGCCTGCTGGCCAAGCACGACCTCGGCGGTGCAGAGAAGGCCTACCGGCGGGCGCTCGAGCGACACCCTCGCGAGGCCGCCCTGCACAATGAGCTGGGCGACGTGCTCGCGGTAGGCAACCGCTTCGACGAGGCGGTCGAGGAGTACCGCCAGGCCGTCCGACTCGATGCGCGCGATGACGATGCCTGGCATGATCTCGGCGTGTCGCTGGCCGCGCTGAACCGGCGGGGCGAGGCCCGTGAGGCGCTTGAGCGCGCGGCCAAGCTGACGAACCGTGACGAGGTGCGGCTCTCCGCAATGCTGCACCTGGGCACCATCGCCGCCGATGAGGGCCGGCTGCGCGAGGCGGCCCAGGTCTGGGAGGACGTGCTGCAGGAGGACCCGGGCCTCATCCCCGTCAGGATGGCGCTGGCCTCATCCTACGCCTCGCTGAGCCAGTACGAGCGCGCGGAGGAGCATCTGCGCGCGGTGCTGTCCATCGAGCCCGGGCGGCGCGAGGCCCAGAACCTGCTCGCCCGGGTGCAGGAGCGGGCGCAGCTCGAACGCGAGGACGTGGACACCGGCTTCGGCCTCATCGACGACATGCGTGGGGGGACGACCTACATCGGCCCCGGCTTCAACTGGACCCGGCTCTGAGCGCCGGGTCCTCCCTCCTCGGCTGAACACCAGCCCGGTTCGGAGCGTCGAGTGGAGCATTCACCTGCGCATCCCCCCGGGCCTCTGTGCGGCCGAGCTTCGGGGTCAGCCGGCCATCTTGCCACCGGCCGCGCCACGGCCTATAATCCCGGTGCGATACCGCTGGGGACGGGGGGCCACGGACGGACTCCTCACCATCGGGCCATCGCCCTGATCCACACCGTAGGCCCAAGCGGCCCCGCACGAGGCAGGAGAGGCACCGAATGCTCGGACATGGACGCGGACACGGGCGCGGGCGCGGGGGACACCACCGCGAGGCCGACCCCTATGAAGAGAAGGTGGAGCCGCTCTCGATCACCGACCGGCGGATGCTCGCGTGGTTCGCGCGCTACCTCGGGCCCCACTGGCCGAAGCTGCTGCTGGGCCTGGTCGGGATGCTCGGCGGTACGGCCGCGGCCCTGTACTACCCGCTGCTGCTGAAG
The DNA here is from genome assembly GCA_029820945.1 of Candidatus Zipacnadia bacterium. Lineage (GTDB taxonomy): Bacteria > Armatimonadota > Zipacnadia > Zipacnadales > UBA5352 > JALGUJ01. Next base: position 48,361 of record JALGUJ010000007.1, read on the forward strand.
CCGATCTGGGACGACGTCATCGGGCAGGGGTACATGGACCGGCTGCCGCGCCTCGGCGGGCTGCTGCTGGCGACCTTCTTCGCTCAGCACTTCTTCGGCGCGCTGCGCATGAACGTCATGCACCAGCTCGGGCAGCGCTTCGTGCTCGACGTGCGCCTGCGCACCTACCAGCACCTTCTGCGCCAGTCGCTGTCTTTCTTCGAGGCCCGGCGCACCGGCGACATCATGTCCCGCGTGTCCAACGACGTGAACGCCGTTGAGGACATGGTCGTGCACGGCGTGGACACGCTGATCTCCGACTCGCTCTTGGTCATCGGCACCATGGTGATGGTCTTCCATCTCAACTGGCGCCTGGCGCTGGTGGGCCTGGCGCCGCTGCCGATCTTCCTGCTGGGCATCGTCATCTTCGGCCGCATCATCCGCCCGCTGTATGAGCGCATTCGCGAGCAGCTGGGTGAGATCAACTCCAGGCTCCAGGAGGGCCTCGAGGGCATACAGGTCGTCAAGGCCTTCAACCGCGAGAGCCATGAGTTCGGGCGCTTTGAGACCGACAGCACGGACTACTACCGGGCCAACATCAAGGGCATCTGGCTGTGGTCCACCTTCTTCCCGCTGATGGGCTTCGTGACGTCCGTCGGCCTGCTGCTGGTAATCTGGTTCGGCGCCGTCCAGGCGAATGCCGGCCTGGCAACGGGCGGGATGGTCGTCTCCTTCCTGGCCTACATGCAGCGCTTCTACCACCCCGTGGGCAGTCTGGTGCGCGTGCACAACACGTTCAACCGCGCGCTGGCCTCGCTGGCCCGCATCTTCCAGGTCCTCGACGCGGAGCCGACGATCGAGCAGAAGCCCGACGCCATTGAGCTGCCCCGCGTGGCAGGCCGGGTCGCCATCGAGGACGTCACCTTCCGCTACCAGACGGGGGAGATGGTGTTGCAGGACGTATCCGTCACCGCGGAGCCGGGTGAAACGGTGGCGATCGTGGGGCGCAGCGGCGCGGGCAAGACCAGCCTGGTCAGCCTGATTCCCCGCTTCTATGACCCGCTGCAGGGTCGGGTGGTCGTTGACGGCGTTGATGTGCGCGACGTGACGCTCGACAGCCTGCGCTCGCAGATCGGCATCGTGCTGCAGGATACCTTCCTGTTCAACGACACGGTGCGTAACAACATCCGCTACGGCCGGCTCGACGCGACCGACGAGGAGATCGAGGATGTCGCGCGCCGCGCCTATGCCGACGAGTTCATCGAGGAGCTGCCGGAGAAGTACGAGACGGTTATCGGTGAGCGCGGCGCGAAGCTGTCCGGCGGCCAGAAGCAGCGCATCGCCATCGCCAGGGCCCTGCTGGCCGATCCGCGCATTCTCATCCTGGATGAGGCCACCTCGCTGGTGGACACCGAGGCCGAGCAGCTCATCCAGCGCGCGCTCGATAACCTGCGGCACAACCGCACCACCTTCGTGATCGCCCACCGCCTCTCGACCGTCCGCGAGGCCGACAAGATCGTGGTCATCGAGGGCGGGCAGATCGTGGAGGAGGACAGCCATGAGGAGCTGATGGCGCGCAACGGCGTGTACGCGGAGATGTACAACCGCCAGTTCCGCATGGAGGACGTCTGGTACGGCGAGCGGAACGCCCTGGGCGAGGCCGGGCCGCCCCGCTGAGCCGCTGACCACGCACGACGCTGGAGGACGCGCGCGTGACGTCTGCGAAAGCCGGGCTGCTGGCCGCTCTGCGGCCTTACATCGTGCGTTGCCGTCTCCTGCGCACTGCGGTGGGGCTGCTGCAGGGGACGGCGCTGGCGGGCCTCCTGGCGGCCGCCATCATCGCCGCAGCCGGGCCGCAGGCGCTCCGGTCGCCCGGTGTTGCCGGGGGGCTGGCCGCCCTGGCCCTGCTCCCCGCGCTCGCGCGCCTGGCCCGGCCCCCCGACCCTCGCGACGCCGCCCTGGCCATCGAGCGCGCCTTCCCCTTCCTGCAGGACCTGGTCGCCACGGCGATTGACCTGACCGTCCGTCATCCGGGCCGCGTGCGGCGTTCGGAGCGCATCGAAGTACAGATTGCGCGCGAGGCCACGGCGGCCCTCCGGGACTTGCCGCTGCAGCGGGCGCTCCCCACCTCGACCGTGCGGCTGCCCGCGCTCGTGGCGGGGCTGGGGCTGGGCATGGCCGCCCTGGCCTGGGCCGCCGTGCCCGAGCGCGTGCCTGCGAGCCCAGCGATCCGGCCGCCCGCCGTCGCGCCCGAAGCTCCCCACATCCCCACGCCGCACCCCCCCCGCCTGTTCGACATCTCGCTCGCAATCGAGCCGCCCGGCTACTCCGGCAGGCCGCCCCGCACCGTCACCGAGGGCCTGGAGTCCGTCAGTGCGCCGGCCGGCAGCCGCATCACCATCGCCGCCCGCTGCGACGGGACGAGCGCGGTGGCGACGGCGCGGCTGGAGCCCGGCGGCGCCCGCCGGATGGCACGCGCGGACGGCGACCGCCTCTCGCACTCCTTCACCCTCTCGCGCACGATCCGCTGGCGGCTCGGCGCCCGGGACGCCGCGGGCGGCAGCGAGACGCCGTGGCATGCGCTCAAGCTCATCCCAGACGCGCCGCCGTCCGTGCGCCTGGTGCGCCCCGAGGGTGACCTGAGCCTGGCAGCCGCGGAGCCGGTTGAGGTCGCGGCCCGCGCCAGCGATGACTTCGGCATCACCGCCCTGGGCCTTCGCTACCGGCTCGCGGGCGAGGAGGCCTGGCACTCTTTGCCCCTGGATGCCTCGCGCGGAGCGGTCGCCTCCGCGAGCGCGCGGCTGAATCCGGCGGGCGTCGGCCTGCGACCGGGCGGTGAGCTGATCCTGCGCGCCTGGGCCACCGACAACGACGCGGTCTCAGGCCCGAAGACCTCCGTCAGCGCGCCCGTGCGCATACGCCTGCAGGCCGCGGAGGACGAGCAGCCGCAGCCGCAGAGCCCGGTGGAGCAGGCCCACCAGGAGGAGGCCGACGCGCTGGAGCATCTCCGGCGCGCGGCCGAGGACCTCGAGCGCGAGCTGACCGAGGCGCTGGAGCGGGCCGCCGGCGCGGGCGGTGAGGGCCGGGAGACGCCGGCGAGGCCTGGCCTGGAGCTGCCGGAGGCGGCGCGCCGGCTGCGCGACCAGGCGGGCCGCCTGGAGCAGGCCATGCGGCAGGCCGAGCAGGAGCTGCAGGCCACGGAGCTGCTCACGCCCGACCTCGTCGAGAAGGTGCGGGAGCTGCACGAGCTGATGCGCCAGGTGCTGGACGAGGAGATGCGCCGGGCGCTCGAGGAGCTGCAGCGCGCCCTGGAGAGCCAGGACGTGGAGCAGCTTCGCATGAGCCTGGAGGAGGCGCGCGAGGCGCAGCAGCGCTTCATGCAGCGGCTGGACCAGACGCTCTCGCTGCTCAAGCGCGCGCGGCTGGAGATGGCACTCGCGAGGCTCCGCCGGCAGGCCGAGGACCTCCTGCGACGCCAGGAGGAGCTGACCGAGCGCACCGCCGAGCTGCCCGCCGGACGCACCTCCGAGGCCCGGGGCGCCGAGCGCGAGCAGCGCGTGCTTGCGCGCGACACGCAGCCCCTGGCGGCCGAGGTGGAGCGGGCGGCGGAGCAGGCGCGCGAGGTCTCGGGCGAGCCGGCGGCAAGGCTCGGGGCGCTGTCCGACCGGCTGATGCGCGAGGATCCGGCGGGGCAGATGCGCCAGGCCGCCAGCGCCCTGCAGCGCGGCAGCCCGTCAAGCGCAGCCGAACCGCAGGGGAGTGCGGAGCGCAGCCTTCGCTCGGCGGCCTCGTCCCTCCGCGAGCTGGAGGAGGCGCTCGCGAAGGACTTCACGGCCGACGCCAGGCGCGCGCTCGCACACCTGTTGCGTGACGCCCTCTCGCTGTCCCGATCCCAGGAGGAGCTGGACGGGGACGTGCTGGAGCTGGGCGATGAGCGGGCCGCCGACCTCTTCCGCGACAAGAGCTACACCGAGCCGCTGCGCCGGCGCCAGAACACCCTCGCGGAGGCCACGCGCGGGCTCTCGGAGCGGCTGTTGGAGCTGGCGGAGCAGACACCGGTGGTCGATCCGATGCTGCCGCCCCTGGCGCGTCAGATCGCCGAACAGATGGCGCAGAGCTCGCGCGAGATCGAGGGCGCCGACCTGGCTCTCGCCGCCGGGCGCGGGCGGCAGACGGTCATGGCGCTCAACGAGGTCGCCCGGCGTCTGCTGGAGCTGGACGACCGCCTCGCGAAGGCCTCCGCGCAGATGACGCTTTCGGAGTACATGAAGCAGTTGCAGACCCTGGCGCAGCGCCAGCAGGGCCTCAACCGGCGGACGGGGCAGGCGCAGGCCGGCCGCAGGCAGGGACAGACGCCGGGCATGAGCCTGTCGCAGATGGCATACGAGCAGGCACTGATCCGCAAGGCCCTCGAGGAGATGCTCCGGCGCGGCGGCGAGGCCACGAAGCCCGTCGCCGACCAGCTCGGCGGCGTGCCCGGGGAGATGGAGAAGGTCGAGGACGAGCTCCGCTCGGGCCGCATCGAGCGAGAGACCGTCGAGCGCCAGGAGCGGATCCTCGAGAAGATGCTGGAGGCGCAGCGCTCGCTCTACACCAGGGAGCAGGAGCGGTCGGAGCGCAAGGCCGAACGGCCGCAGGCCTGGGAGCCGCCACCATCGCCACCACCCCTGTCGCCGAGCCTGCTGCGCGCGCCGACGGTGAGCGTGGAGCCGGGCGCGGGCACGGAGCGCCTGCCGCGCGGCTACGAGGACCTGGTCCGCGAGTACTTCCGGGTGCTGGGAGAGGGGGAGCGGCCATGACGCCGCCCACGCGCGGGTTATGCCCTGGCACGACTCTCCGGCGGGGCTGCCTGGCCGCCGTCGCCCTGCTCGTGGCGGGCGCGCTGGCCGTGGCGCAGGAGGCGTCGGCGGACTTCGAGGGCCTGCTCTCACGGGCGCAGGCGGAGGCACGCGCTCTGGGCGCCGCGGAGGCCGATCAGTCCTTCAAGCGGGCCTTGGCGGCCGCGCGGACGGACGCCGAGCGGGCGCGTGCTCTGTGGGTCTGGGCCCGAGCGAGGGAGGCGCGAGGCGACCGCCGCGCCGCCGTCGAGACGCTCACCGAGGCCCTTGAGCTGACGGGGGGGAACGAGTGGACCGTCCGCTGCCTGCAGCACATGGCGATCCTCGCCGACCGGGAGGCGAGGCCCGACCTGGCGCGGCGCGCCAACCTGCGGCTGCTCGAGCTTCTGAGCGAGGATCTGCCGCAGGCCGCGGCGGCTCTGCTGTGGCTGGCCAGGGACGACCGCCGCCGTGGCGACGCGCAGGCAGCCGCCGACCGTCTGCGCAGACTCCTGGCGAGCGAGCCGCCGGACTTCCTCGCGCACCAGGCGCGGGACCTGCTCGTTCAGGTGCTGGCGCAGGCCGGCGACCACGAGGCGGCGCTGCGGGCCGCCCGCGAGGTCCCCGAGCCCGCCCTGCGTGCCCGCGTGCTGCTGCGCGTCGGCCATTCGCTCCTCGATGCCGGTAATCCGCAGCGAGCCATGGCGGTCGCTCGCGAAGTGCTCGATGAGCTCCCGGGCGACCTGCAGGCGATGCAGCTTGCGTATCAGGCCGCGCAGGAGATGGATGCGCTGGACGGGCTGCGTGCGGACCTGCAGCGTCAAGCGGCCGGCGAGGACGCCGAGTCGGCACTGCGGCTCCTGGCCCAGATCGCGGCGTGGGAGGACCAGCCGCAGGTCGCGGTGAGCTGGCTGGAGCGCCTGGTGGCCCTCGTCCCCGATGATCCGGAACTGCGCGTGGAGCTGGGGGAGAGAGCGCGGGAGGCCGGGGACATGGAGCGGGCCGAGCGGGCGCTGCGCCGCGCGCTGGCGCTGAGCCCGAACCACCGCGGAGCCTGCATCGGCCTCGCCGAGGTGCTGGTGCACCGAGGCCGGACCGACGAGGCCGTCGAGCTGCTCAAGCGCGCCGTGGACTACTCACCGGACAATCCGGCGTCGGTGCTCCAGCTCGGGCATCTGCTCAGCGCGCAGTCGCTGCCTCACGCCGCGCTGGCGGCCTACGAGGAGGCCCGGCAGGCGACCGGCGAGGACGGGCTGTTCGCCTACGAGGCCGCGCAGGCGGCCATCGACATGCTGGACTACGAGCGGGCGGCCGAGGAGCTGCTGGTGGCCCTCACGCGCGACGAGGCGTCGGTGCGCGTGGTCGCCAACTCGCTCGAGCGGCTGGCGACGGACGAGATCGCCGGGCCGGACGTGCTGGCGATCCTCGATCGACGCGTCGCCGAGGGCGACCTCTCCGACCGCGAGCGAGGCGGCCTGGCGCAGGTGTACATTGCCGCGGGGAGCCGCGACACGGCCTTCGAGCTGCTTGCTGGGCTGCAGGCGGCGGGCGCCGAGGTCGCCCGCCTCGCCCGCCTGGCCGAGGTGCGCGGCGACCGCGAGCTGGCGGCGGACCTCTACGCCATGGTCCTCGACCAGGAGCTTCCCGCCGGCGAGGCGGCCGACGTTGCGCTGCGGCTGGCGCGCGTGCGCGCCCGGCAGGGCCGCTGGCGGGACGCGCTCGATGCGCTCGACGCCGTCCCCGAGACCGCGGCGCTGCCGGAGGCGCTCTTGCTGCGCGCAGACCTGCTGATGAACAAGGCCCGCCGGCTCGACGAGGCCCGCGAGGCCTGGGAGCGCCTGGCGTCGGTGGCGGATGGCGATGCCATGCACGCCGCGGCCGCGCGCTGGGGCATGGCCGACTGGCTCTTCGCCGCCGGCCGCCTGGACGAGGCCGAGCAGGCCTACGCCGAGCTGCTCGGCGGGGAGAGTGTTACCGCCCAGGACTGGGTGCCGCCGCTGCCGCCGGCGTTCGGCGGCTTGCCGGGACTCGTGGGCATCCCCTTCGAGGACGCCTGGATGGAGCCGGGACCGGCCTACGTGGCGCTGCAGATGGCGGAGATCGCCCTCCGGCGTGGGGAGATCGAGCAGGCCACCGACCGCTTCCGGCTCCTCGTGCGCGAGCACGCCGACAGCGACTACGCCAACGACGCGCTTGAGCGGCTCGTGTTCATCCGAGAGAATCTTGACGGGGAGGGACGGTCCGAGGGCGCGTACATCGAGGCCCTGTCCCTGCGCGATCGCGGGGAGTACGACCGCGCCGAGACGCTGCTCGTCGAGCTGGCCGGCACGCGCGGCGAGCCGCTCGCCGACGACGCGCTGATGCTGCTGGCCGAGATGCAGGCCGAGCGCGGCAATGCCCGAGACGCGGCGGAGACCTGGCTGTCCGTCGCGGAGCGCTTTCCCGAGAGCCTACTGGCGCCGCGGGCGCTGCTGAGCGCGGCGCGACTGCTCGGGGATGATGTCGGCGACGCCGCGGCCGCGGCCCAGGCGCTGCGCCAGGTGCTCGACGAGCACCCGGAGTCCGCGGCGGCGCACGAGGCGCGGGCGGAGCTGGAGCTGCTGCCCGAGGGCCGGCTCCCGGCCGGGCGCATGCCATGATGACCGAGCGCACCCGGGGGCTGTTGCTCGGGCTGGTCGCCAGCGCGTTGTGGGCGAGCGTCTTCGTAGCCGCGCGCTACGCCACCACCACCCGCGGCGTTGACCCCGTGCTGACCGCCGCCCTCCGCTTCTCCGTCGGCGCGGGCGTGGCCGTGCTCTACATGGCCATTGCCGGCCGATGGCGGCGCATGGCGCGCGCGACCGAGGAGATCGGCGGCCTCGCGGCGCTGGGCGCCGTCGGCATCTTCGGCATGGGCCTGCTCGTCTTCGTCTCCGCCAGCCTGACCACGTCCATCAACGGCGCGCTCATCCTCAACGCCAACGCGATCTTCATCGCCGTATTCGCGCTCTTTGTGGGCGAGCGGGTGCCACTCGTCCGCTTCCTCGGGCTGTTCATTGGTCTGGCGGGCTGCGCGATCATCGTCCTGGGACGCACTCCTCCCCAGGAGCTGCCGGTCGCGAGCAACCTGCTCGGGTCGCTGGCGGCGGTCGGCGGCGCCATCTGCTGGGCGGCCTACACGGTGGCGGGGAAGCGCTACGTGCGCCGCTGGGGCGGCGTGGAGACCTCGACCATCACCCTCGTCATGGGCGCGGTGATGCTCATCGCCATGGCGCTCGCGCGCCGCCCGAACCTCTCGCTGCAGCTTCCCGAGGCCCTGGCCGTCATCTACCTCGGCGTGTTCCCCACCGCCATCGCGATGCTGATGTGGTACCGGGCGCTGGAGCTGGTGGATGCCAGCGTGCTGGGGCCCACGCAGTACATCGCCCCGATCGGCTCAACGCTGCTGGGCTGGGCGCTGCTTGGCGAGCCGGTGAGCGCGTCATTCGTGGCCGGCGCCATCGTCATCGTCGCCGGCGTCTACCTCGCGACGCGCGCAACTCCGGACGAGGCCGCCGACCGTGCAGGTGGCGAGCCGCCGTCCACCGAACCTCCGCCAGGTCCCAGCCCGTAGTCCTGGAGGCGCATTCCATGCAACGCGATGCTCTGCAGCCCGCGGTCGAGTTCGTCCCTCGCGAGACCGATCCGCGCTCCGGATCGCAGGTGATTCAGCTCACCAGTGGAAGCAAGATCGGCTGCAACCTCTACTGCGAGGTCCGATACATGGATGCCGACTCGCGCTACGTGATGTTCACGCGCGGCGAGACGCCAACCGGCCCGTTCGCGTTGTGGCGAGCCGACCTGCAGCGCCGGTGGTCGCAGCCGGTCGCCGAGCGCGTGGAGGGCCTGCGCGGCGCCGCCGTCAGCCCCGATCAGCGCTTCTTCTGCATCGCGAAGCGGAGGCCGGAGCAGGAGCCCAGCGTCGTGCGCGTGGAGATCGCGACGCTCGAGCGCGAGGTGATCGTGCTCAAGGGCGCGCCGCGCATCCGCAGCCTGGGCTCGCTGGGGCCCGATTGCCGCACTTACATCTACGGCTGCCGCCTGGCGATCCGGCGCTTTGGGATCGTCAAGGCCGACCTCGAGGAGGGCACCTGGGAGGTCATCCACGAGGACCCGGAGATCTGCAACTCGCACCCGCAGATCGAGCCGGCCCAGGGAGAGATGTACCTGATTCAGCACAACCGCGGGTGCCGGTTCGACGGGCGGGGGTGGATGACAGCCCTTACCGGCGGCCCCGGCGCGACCCTCTACGTGATCGACCCCGAGGGCAACAAGAGCGAGCTGCCCGTCGGTGAGCCGCATACGCTGCGGGTGCAGGGCCACCAGTGCTGGGCCGGCGACACCGGCGAGGTGCTGCTGACTATCAGCGCCCCGGCCGATTACGCCCGCAAGCGGGGGAACCTGCTGGCCGTCCGCCCCGGCGAGCAGGCCGCGCGCGTGGTCTCCGGCGGCTGGACCTACTGCCACCCGAACTGCTCCAGGGATGGCCGCTTCTTCGTCTCCGATACCCGCGAGCCGGGCCATCCCATCGTGGTCGGCTCGATGCGCACGGGCCGCTCGCGCCTGCTCTGCGACTCGCGCGCGTCCATCGGTCGGCCGCAGTACACGCATCCGCACCCGTATTTCAGCCCGGACTGCCGCTGGGTGATCTTCAACTCCGACCGCGACGGCATCCCCCGCCCCTACGCCGCCAGCGTGCCCGACGGCCTGCTGGACGAGCTGGACGTACAGTAGCGCTTGCGACCGCGAGAGCGGGAAGCCGCCCCGGCCGGGGCGGCTTCCCTGCACGCGGCGATGAGCGTCAGAGGCTGCGGAAGTAGCTCTCCAGCCCCGCCTTCAGCGCCTGCACCATCTTCCGCTGCCCGGACTCGCCGGTGATGAACGCCTCGTCCTCCGCGTTGGTGAGCACCACCATCTCGATGGTCAGGACCGGGACCCGCGAGAAGATCGATCCGGTCAGCGCGCCCTGCTTCGAGCCGATGTACGTGGCCGAGTCGCCGTGCACGCCCCGGCCGGGGACACTGCCCGAGAGCACGGACCTCATGCCCTCGTAGAACGGGCCGGCCGCCGCCTGGCTGGCCTCGATCACCGAGCGGCTCGGCCCGGTGACGCCGTACTTCGTCCCCTGGCGGTCCGGGTAGTAGATCGAGAAGCCCCGGCTGGGGGCGGCGTCGCAGTGCAGCCGGATCATGATGTCCGCGCCCGCCTCGTTGGCGATCTCCGCCCGGCGGCGGTTCGTCACCATCTCGTCCTCGGCGCTCTTGGTCATGACCACCGTCGCCCCGGCCGCCTCGAGTTCGCTCTGAAGCTGCAGCGCGATGACCCAGTTCATGTGGTTCTCGGTCACGCCGCTCGGCCCGCTCGTGCCGGCGCTGGTCTCCGATGGGTGCCCGGGGTCGATGCAGACGGTCCGCCCCTGCAGCGGCGCGGGCAGCCTCTCCAGTGCCGCGTAGAGCGCCTTGTGCTGCCCGGCGGCCAGGTCCACGCCCATCCGCCAGGTCTTGAAGCCCGGCAGCATCAGCGTGACGGTGTACGGGTGTGGATTTGAGGTCGCCGACGTCACGGTCACCGTCGTCGGCGAGCGGCCCTTGAAGTAGCCGTTGACGTAGATCTTCGCACCCGACGGGTGCGAGCTGACCGCCACGGTCGCCTCCTCGGCGGTGGAGACCGGCGTGACCCCGAAGACGAGGACCGCCATCAGTACTGCGAGCGGCAATGCGCTCCACATGCGCACGGTGCTTCCCCTCCGTGAGGCATCGGCGAGTGCTTACGGGCCGGTCGCCGGCCTGCCGAACACCTGCTCCTGGTACTCGCGGATGAACACCGCGTTGTGGGCCTCCAGCTTGGAGAGCCACGACTCCTGGAAGCTCGGGTTCGGCGTGTACCAGCCGGTTGACTGGAAGTAGGCGCGGATGTTCGCGCTCTGGAACGGCCGCCCGTGCCGCGCGTAGATCTCGTTGCGCGCCAGGGTGAGCTGCCAGTTGGTGAGGCCCGCCAGGTCGCCTGCCGTCAGGTGGCGGTCGTTGCTCTGCGGCAGCAGCTCGTTGGCGTAGGTGGGGGGCGGAGGTGGGGGAGGCGGCTGCGCGCTACCGCCCAGCATGATGATCAGGTCTACCCCGCCCATCGAGGAGATGACCACGCGGTCGCCCAGGTACTCGACGTCGGAGCCGAGAGCCTCGCCCACGAAGCGAAGTGGGATGTAGACCCGCGCGCCGCCTATCATCTGCGCGGGCACGTCAAGCTGCACCTCGTAGCCATTGACCATCGCCAGCGAGCTGCCCACCCACATGGCGATGAAGGTGGTGCCGTCGTTGATCGTCACCGCCTCCTCGGCGGGGTTCCACTCCACCACGGCTCCCAGTGACTCGAAGACCCCCCTGACCGGGACCAGCAGACGGCCGTTGATCTCCACGCGCGCCGTCCAGATGACCGGCGTCGCGTAGCTGGTCACCGCGCACATCACGATCAGCAGCACGCACACCCACGGCCTCCTCACGTCAGGCACCTCCTCGACGCGACAGGCCCTGCCTGCATTCCGCCCGCGGCGGCGGCATAACGCCCAGATGATAGCACAAGCCACCGTGCGCCGCCAGGGGGTCCAGGGCGCGTCCTCCAATTGCCGGTGGCGGGCGAGGGCGCCCGCCACCCATCTCTTCCCTCCGGTTCTGGAGCCGCCGGCGCCCCCGCCCGCGCGCCGTTGAGCGAACTCAACGGACAACCAAGATCCACAGCCGCGGTCCACCATCGTTTGACCGGCCGCCCCCGCAGCGTTACACTCAGGTGGACCGACGAGGACGGCTGGAGGTGATGTCCGGTGAGGATTGCAGTCCCGGCGGAGGTCCAGGATAGTGAGATGCGCGTGGCAATCACCCCCGAGGGCGCGTGCCGACTGGTAGAGATCGGGCACGAGGTACTGGTCCAGGCGGGCGCCGGGGTCGGCGCGGGCTTCGAGGACGATGACTACCTGGCCGCGTGTGTGCAGGTCCTGCCGGATGCCGCGTCCACCTGGGCGGCGGGCAACCTCATCGTCAAGGTCAAGCAGCCCACCGAGGAGGAGTGCGCGCTGTTCGCGCGCGGCTCGGCCCTGTTCGGCTACACGCACACCGAGACCCGGCCGTGGCTGGTCGAGGCCTTCCTCGAGCGCGCCATGACCGTCATCTCCTTCGAGCGGGTCCGGCTCCCCGACGGCCGCATGCCGCTGCTCGAGCCGATGAGCCGCATCGCCGGGCACATGTCCGTCATCATCGGGGCGCAGCTCCTGCAGACGGTGCACGGCGGCCCGGGGGTGATGCTGGGGGAGATGCCCGGCGCCGGGCGCTGCGGCGTCACCGTTGTCGGTGGCGGGACCGTCGGCGAGTGGGCGGCCCGCGCGGCGCTGGCGCTGGGCGCGCACGTCACCGTGTTCGAGCTGCGCGAGCAGCGCCGCCGCCAGATCGAGCAGGCGCTGCCCGAGGCGAGCATTCAGCCGCCGGACGAGGAGCTCGTCGCCTCGGCGGTCGCCGACTCGTGGCTGGTGGTCAACGGTGCGACGGTGCCGGAGAACTCCGACGTGCACGTCGTCACGCGGGAGATGGTGCGAGCCATGCACGACGGCGCGGTCATCGTCGATGTCACCGCAGACCTGCGCGGGGCGATCGAGACCTCGGTGCGCAAGACCACGCACTCCGCTCCGGTCTATGTCGAAGAGGGCGTGGTGCACTACGTGGTGCAGAACATCCCGGGGGTCGTGCCGCGGACCTCGACGCTCGCGCTGGAGGCCGCAACGCTGCCTTACACGCTCAAGCTCGCCGACCTGGGCATCGAGGAGGCGCTGGCCGCGGACCCGGCGCTGGCCGCCGGTCTGCTGTGCCGCGGCGGCGAGCCGGTGGCGGAGGACATCGCCGGGAGCGCCTCGGACCGGCTGCCGGGCGCAAGTGGTAACCCGCGGTTCAGGAGGACCTGAGATGAATGAACTCGTCGCCGCTGCCCTGGTGGTGGGCGCGTTCTCGGGCGTGGACATCGACCACCTGCTGGACACGCCGATCCTGGGCGCAGAGCCCGTCTTCGAGGTCGTGGGCGAGGACCTGTTGGCGTACGGTGAGGGAATGGCGCTCGATGAACGGGACGGCCGGGCCGTCGTCCTGACCACCGACAAGAGCTTCTACCTGGAGCTCACGCGCGAGTTGGTGCCGGGCAGGTACATGCTGGAGATTGAGGCCGCCGCGCCGAACCGCGGCAGCGACTCCTACTGGCTGGTCACCGACGGAGAGCAGCTCAGCCGGCCCATCACGCCGCCGGTGGACACCATGGGCAAGCGGAGCGCCGGCTTCGAGATCGTGGAGGGTGGCGGGCACACCATCCGCGTGATCCTGCGCGAGTCACCCGGCAGCGTCATCGCCGGACTCTGGCTGCGGCGCGTCGTGCTTGACGTCCCGCGCGAGCCGATGCTGCCGGAGATGGCCGCCGCGCATCCACGCATGTTCTTCACCGCCGATGACATCGACGGAATGCGCGCCCGGCTGGCGGACGAGACGGTGCAGGCCTTCTACCAGCCCGCCGGGGTGCTGACGCGCGAGCCGCCGGAGTTCCAGCCCGGGCGGCGCAACGGCGGTCGCTTCCGCGGCCTTCCCGGCTACGCGCTCTCGCACGTGCTGGAGCCCGATCCCGAGAAGCTCGCGGCGATCGTCAAGTGGCTCGAGGTGGCCACCACCTACCCGCACTGCGGCGTGGACCTCGACGCGGAGTACTTCATGGAGGGCGTGGCGCTCAGCTACGACTGGCTCTACCACGACCTGCCGGAGGAGCTGCGCGCGCGCGTCCGCGACCTGATCTGCCGCCAGACCCGCACGGTCTACGAGGCGTCGCTCGCCGGCCACACCGGCGGCGGCCTGAACTTCCAGCAGAACCACTACTGGTACGCGCACCTGGCCATGATCCTGGGCGCCTCCGCGGTCTACGGTGAGGTGCCCGAGGCGCGCGACTGGCTCGCCTGGGGCTGGGACCGCGCGGAGCGCACCTTCATCACCTTCAGCCCCGACGGAGGCTTCCACGAGGGCCCCGCGTACTGGGACTTCTCCATGCCCACGCTCTACATGCTCGTGGACCTCTACGAGCAGCTCACCGGCCTGCGCGTTCCGGGCGCCGACACGGGCCTGCAGGGGCAGGCGGTCTTCCGCCTTCACCATATGTACCCCGGCATGGAGCTCAGCGCGCCGCTGGAGGACACGTCCCTGCCCAAGCGCCGGCCGCCGACCAGGGCGCTGCTATGGGAGGCGAAGCGCTACCGCGACGCCGTGGCCATGGGCATCGCACAGACCCTCAACTGGGGCAGCATCTCGCACGCCTTCAACCTGCTGTGGCTGGACGAGACGGTGGAGCCGGAGGACCCGCGCGAGGCGGTTCCCACGGCGCAGTACTACCCTGACATCGAGACGGCCTTCGCACGCACCTCATGGGATGACGGGGCGACGTACGTGGCGGTGGTCAGCCGGCCGCTGGGCGGGCACCTGTGGGCCGAGTTATGCGACCGCTACGGGATTAGCGGCACCGGCCACAACCACCCCGAGCAGGGGCACTTCGTCCTCTTCGGTGCCGGTGACGTGCTCGCCCACGATCCGGGCTACACCTACGAGAAGCTGACCCGCAATCACAACACGATCCTGGTGGACGGCCAGGGCCAGTTCGGCGACGGTGAGATGTGGCCCGGCCCCAAGCCCGGGCGCGCGCGCATCACGGGCTTCGCCAGCGAGGGCGGCGTCACCATCATCGCCGCCGACCCCTCCTCGGCCTATCCGGAGGAGCTGAGCCTGACGCGCTTCGACCGCATCGTGGCGCTGGCGGACGAGGGGCTGGTGGTGGTCTGCGACCGGCTCGCCAGCCGCGAGCCGCGGAGCTTCAGTTGGCTCCTGCACCACATCGGCCAGGTCGAGGAGGCGGATGGCCTCTGGCGCATCCTCCGGGGCGACGCGCGCCTCGCCGTCGCCCCCCTTGCGCCCACGGAGCTTGTGGTAGAGAGCAGTCGCTACCTACCGCAGTACGTGCACCCGACCCGGGACCTGACACCGAAGGAGAACGCGGAGGTGGGCCTAATCGAGCTCAGGACGGCACCGGTGCGGGAGACCACCTTCGTGGTGCCGCTGCTTGTCGGTTCCGCGGGCGAGCCGACCCCCGAGGTCCAGGCGCTCGGAGCGGACGGCCTCGATGGTGTGCACGTCCGGGACATCGTGGTCGCCTTCAACCGGGGCGACGGCGAGATGAGCGTGTCGCTGCCCTGGGACGAGACGCTGACGACAGATGCCCGGGCCGTCGTGGCGACCGTGCGCGGCGGCGAGCGCGTGGTCGTCGAGCTGCCGGCCATGGCCGCCCAGCAGATGGGGGAGGAGCCACGGGAGGCCGACTGAGCCTGTGACCGGCAGTTGGATGACGCTACATCGCCGACTTGTGGGCACGGCCGGCCTGTGATAGGCTCGCAGTGGTGGGCGCACAGCCTCCTGCGGTGGTCAAGGCGGCACTAACCGATGAGGATCATCCTCTTCACGAACACCTACCCGCCGACCCTTAACGGCGTGGCCAACGCCACGCACCTGTACCGGCGTGGCCTGAGTGAGCGCGGGCACGAGGTGCGGGTCTTCGCCCCCGCGCCTGTGGGCGAGGACCCCTTCGCCGACGACCCGTTCGTGTACCGCTACCGGGCGATGCTGGTGCCGGGCGAGGTGGACTATACGCTCGCGCTGCCGCGGCCCTTCTCGCTGAGAACGCACCGGCAGATGCAGGCGCTGGAGGCCGACATCGTGCACACCCAGCACCCCGCCTGGGTGGGCGAATGGGGCCTCAAGTGGGCGCGGCGGCGGTCTATCCCTGTGGTCTCGACGGCCCACACGCAATACGAACTGTACGCCAACCGGACCATCCTGCCCACGTCCTGGATAGAGCCGATCGTGACCCGGCACGTGGTGCGCTACTTCAACGGCTGCCAGGTCGTCACCACGCCGGCCGAGTGGATGCGCGACAAGCTGATGAGCCGGGGCGTCCGGCCTCCGGTCGAGTTGGTGGCGAACCCGGTCGATCTGGAGGCGTTGGCCCGGCCGCGTCGGCAGGAGACGCGCCGGCGTCTGGGCTTCGACGACCGTAACATCGTCGTGGGCTACCTGGGCAGGCTCTCGCCCGTGAAGAACCTGGGGGGCGTGATCGACGCCGTTGCCTTGCTGGCCCAGCGTTGGCCGGAGATAAGATTGCTCGTGGCGGGCGACGGTGCCTCGGCCCCGGCGCTGCGGAAGCGCGCGGCGCTGCGTCTCGGCGACCGCGCCGTCTTCACAGGCGGCGTCCCGCACAGCGAGGTGGCGCACTATTATGCGGCGATGGACTGCTTCGCGACCGCCAGCCACAGCGAGACCCAGCCGCTGGCGTACCTCGAATCGATGCACGTGGGCACACCGCTCGTCGCTCTCGCCACGCCGGGCGCCGCGGAGATGATCGAGCACGGCGTCAACGGCCTCCTGGTGCCCCCGCAGGAGCGGGCGAAGGGCCTTGCCGAGGCCATCGAGCGCGTGCTCGCCAGCCCCGAGCTGGCCGACCGGCTGCGCGAAGGCGGCCGCCGATTCGCCCGCGAGCACCACTACCCCGCGGTCGCGCAGCGGCTGGAGGAGGTCTACGCTCTGGCCCGAGAGCGCCTCGACGCCGCTCAGTAGCCCCGGAACTCCGAGATGCGGTCACCGATCAGCACCTCGATCGGCCCGCCCAGCACCACGTTCGAGCCCCCGCTTGGGTCCTGGCTTAGCGTCATCGTGTTCTCGCCCTGCCGCAGCATCTCGCGCTCGATGAGGATGGTAAAGGTCTCCGTCGTCGAGTTCCCCGTCACTGGCACCGCGATGGGCTCGCCCTCATTGATGGTGAGCATGAGCTCCTTGGGGTAGTCCACGTCATTGCCGGTGACGCGCAGCGCGTAGGTCTTGCCCTCAGGCAGCTCCGCCATCTGCCACGCCACCGTCGCGCTCTGGCCGGCGTCGAGCCTGACCTCATCGCTGGCCTGGACCACTGTGTCGATGAGGTCCGGCTGGTACTCCTCGCCGGCGGCGAAGACCTCGACCCAGTCCGGATCCTCGCACAGCAGCGGCGGGATCCGGCCCGAGAGGAAGAAGGCGACATCGTCCAGCTCAAGCCCCTCCTCCTCGGGGTCCGTGATCGTCAGGCACCACACCGCGCCGTCGGCGCCCTCGGGCACCTCGATCTCCAGCTTCTCGGGGCTGTCGAAGTCACCGGTCTTGTCCAGCACGGCCTGGCCGTCCGGGCCGTAGATGCGCACGGTGGCGGCCTCGCCGGTGACGCTCGCGCTCACCGAGAGCTTGAAGCTCTCCACGTTCTCAAGCACCTTGAAGTACAGCGGCGCCATCGCCCCGCAGATATTGACGGGCACGTCCTGCCAGGCCACCAGCGCCCACGGCCTGCCCACGACTTCGGCCTGGACCGTATTCCAGCCCGCGGCCAGCCGGACCGCGTGCATCCCCGTGGCCGCGGCCGTAAACTCGATGGTCTCGGCCGTGCCGAGCGGCACCAGGCGGCGCAGTGCCCGCTCGCTGTTGGGGTCGATGACCTCCACAGTCAGGTCGTCGCCGTAGATGAAGCCGGCCTTCCGGACCGAGGTGACGGCGATCGGGACCACCTCGCCCGCCTCGGCCTCGAACACCAGGAAGTTGTCGTGGCGCAGGAGGGTCTCGACATCATCCTGCGCGACCGCGGCTGATAGCGTCAGCATGACGACAAGCACGGCCGACGCTCGCGCGCTCATTGCTTTCCTCCAGTCCTGCCCCGGTCGGTTCGGGGCGGTACTCAGCTCGCGTCGATGGCCAGCACCGCCGCGCCGCTGACCTCGCTCTCCTTCACCCGGCGCAGCGCCTCGTTCGCCTCCACCAGTGGGAACAGCGTCACGTCCGTGTGTACCGGCACTTCCCCGGCAACACGCATGAGCCCTTCGCCATCCTCGCGTGTGGCGTTCATCACCGAGCGCAGCGTGCGCTCGCCGTAGATGAGATCGTAGTCCAACTCGGGGATGGGCGTCATGTAGATCCCGGCGCAGACCAGGATGCCGCCGCGCTCGAGCACCTCCAGCGCCTGTGGCACCAGCGGCCCCGCCGGCGCGAAGATGATGCTCGCGTGCATGGTCGTGCCAGGGTCGTCGCCGGCCTCACCCACCCAGGCGGCCCCCAGCTCCTCGGCGTGGCGCCTGTGGTCGGCGCTGCGCGTGAAGACGTAGACCTCGCAGCCCCAGTGGCGCGCGATCTGGATGCCGATGTGCGCCGATGCGCCGAAGCCGTACAGGCCCAGCCGCGGCGCGCTTTCAGCTTCGGCCAGTCGCAGCGCTCGGTAGCCGATGATGCCCGCGCACAGCAGCGGCGCCGCCTGCGCGTCGTCCAGCTCCTCCGGCACCGGATAGGCGAACTCCTCCGGCACCACGGTCAGCTCCGCGTAGCCGCCATCCACGTCCCATCCGGTGAACTTCGCGCCGGGGCATAGGTTCTCGAGGCCGCGCCGCCGGAACTCGCAGTCCTCGGGCGTCCAGTGCAGCCACGCCACGCCCACGCGGTCGCCCACCTCGAAGCGCTCCGCGCCCTCGCCCAGCGCATCCACCACGCCCACGATCTCGTGGCCGGGGATCACGGGCCGCTTGTGCATCTCCAGGTCGCCCTCGACCTCGTGCAGGTCCGTGCGGCACACGCCGCAGACCCTGACCCGCAGCCGCACCTCGCCCGGCCCAGGCTCGGGGTCAGGCACCTCCTGCATCGTCAGCGGCTTCTCAGTGATGTCGGACTGCTCGCAGAGCACCATGGCCCGCATCTGCGTCAACCCTTCTCCTCGACGTCGCGGCCGTCACGTGCGATCTCCACGAAGCCGAACTGGATGGCCCGCGCCGTGTGCGCCGGCGCCTTCACGTCCCGCGTGCACATCTCGTCATGGAGGCCCGGCAGCGGCTGGCGCATCACCGCCTCCACGCGCCTCCGCTGCATCGCCGCGACGTCCGGATGGTCGTCGATGACGTTCTCATCCTCGTTCGGGTCCTCGCTCAGATGGTACAGCCGCGGATCATCGTCCTCGAACCCCGTGCCGATCTGGAAGTTCCACTCATCGTCGCGCACCGAGACCGTTCCTCGTGCGCGGCCGTCCGCCCAGTCCGACCAGGCGATGACCACGTGGTCGCGGATGACCTCCGCCTGGCCGGTGACGAGTGGCCAGAAGTCGAGGCCGTCCATCGCCGCAGGCACGCCGAGCTGCCCCAGCAGCGTCGGTGGCAGGTCATGCGCCTGCACGAAGCCGCGGAAGTGCTCGCCCCGCGGCCCATCGGGATGGCGAATGTGCATCGCGATCTGCGTGTTGTAACGCCGCAGGTTGCCCGGGCTCTTGCCGAAGCGCCCATGGTCGAGGATCTGCGTCCCGTGGTCGCTGGTCAGCACCACGATGGTGTCGTCCCAGAGACCCAGCCGATCGACCGTCGCCAGCAGCCGCCCGACGCACTCATCCACGAAGGTGACCTCGCCGAAGTAGAGCGCCCTGACGCGCTCGATCTCCTCCTCGGTGGCGTTCGGGCCCTGGTGGTGCCAGATGAAGTCGATGCCATCGTAGTCGGGCATGTACATGTCGGCGTACTTCGGCGGCGGGTCCCAGGGCTCGTGCGGATCGAAGCCGTCCACCCAGAGGAAGAAGGGCGCGTTCGCGTGGTTGTCCTCCAGCCAGCGATTCGCCGAGGAGAACACGCGCGCGGGCAGGTAGTCGTCCTCGCTCCGCCGGTCGCGGTTGTTGAGGAAGTACTGCAGCATCACCAGGTGCCGCTCCCAGTCGATCGGCCGGCGGCAGACGCGCCTCATCAGCGGCTCGACCATCTCCCGCGTGCCGCCCCGCCAGTGGTCGTCAACCTGCCCGCGGATGAAGTCCCACGAGCAGAAGCCGCGCGTGTAGTTCATGGTGGGCTTGAACATGTGGTGCGTGTCGGTGACCAGCCCGGTGTAGTAGCCGCGCTGCACCAGGATCTCGGCCAGCGTATCGTGCTCGGGTGGGATCTTGTGCCAGCCCGCGGCGTGGTGCCAGTGGCCGCGGCGGTCCACGTTGAAGCGCCACGGAAAGCAGCGCATGCCGGTCATCAGCGAGCGCCGCGCCTGCAGCGTGGGCTGGCTCTCGCCGTAGGCGCGGTCGAAGTTCGCCGACTGCGCGGCGAGCTGGTCCATCGCTGGCGTCCTGACACGCGCGAGCTTATCGCTCTCTCCGACGATGTCGGCGCGCAAGGTGTCGAGGCAGATCACGATGATGTTCATGCACTGGCTCCTTCGTGGAACGCCGCCACCTGTCCGTGGCACACGCGTCTCCAGGGCCGTCCATCCTGCCGTTGGAACGGCCGCCACGACGTCCTCTGGCGTCACGGAGGGATGAGGCACCCCTTCGCCTCGTAGTTTGACCCGCCGCAGGCCGGCACCTCCCATGCGGCGAAGGTCCGAGCACAGGAGGGATGAGAATGCGCTACCGGACGCTGGGCGAGTGCGGCGTGAAGGTCTCGGAGATCTGCCTGGGCACCATGATGTTCGGCGGGCCGACGCCCGAGGACGAGTCGCTGCGCATGATTGAACGCGCGCTGGACGCGGGCGTCAACTTCCTGGACACCGCCGACAAGTACAACGCCGGCGAGTCCGAGCGCGTCGTGGGGAAGGCACTTGATGGCCGGCGCGAGGAGATCGTGCTGGCGACGAAGGTCGCGCTGCCCATGGGCGAGGGGCCGAACATGTCCGGCTCGTCGCGCAAACACATCATCGAGGGCTGCGAGGCGTCGCTGCGGCGACTCGGCACGGACTACATCGACCTCTACTACCTGCACAAGCCCGATCCGGACACTCCCATCGAGGAGTCCCTCTCGGCCATGAACGACCTCGTGCGGCAGGGCAAGGTCCTCTACGTCGGGCTCAGCAATTTCGCGGCGTGGCGGGTAGCGGATGCGCTTGGGCTGCAGGCGCTGCGCGGCTGGGATCGGCTGGCGGCAGTGCAGCCGCTGTACAACATCGCGAACCGCGACATAGAGATTGAGCTGCTGCCCGCCTGCGAGGAGCTGGGCCTGGGGGTGGTCACCTACAGCCCGATCGCGCGCGGCGTGCTGACGGGCAAGTACGCCCGGGGCGACGAGATCCCCGAGGAATCGCGCGCCGGCCGCGGCAATGAGCGCCTGATGCAGACCGAGTTCCGGCCGAGCAACTTCGAGCTGGCGCGCCAGGTAGTGGCGCTGGCGGAGGAAGTCGGCTGCACGGCGGCGCAGCTCGCGGTGGCGTGGGTCATGGCCAACGAGCTGGTGACCTGCCCCATCATCGGCCCGCGCACGCCAGAGCAGCTCGAGGATAACCTGGGCGCGCTGGAGGTCGAGATCACGCCGCAGATCGAGGCGCGCATCGACGAACTCGTCCCGCCCGGCGAGCACAGCGGCTTCGGCTACCAGGACCCGGTCTTCCCCGTGGCAGGGCGCCGGCCGAGGCGGCGGGGCCGACCTTGGTGAGTGCGCGTTCGTCGCGCGCCCGGCGGCGGCCTCCGCAATGCCTTCAGGCAGGCCGGGTGCCGAGCCCTGCCGGGGCCGGGAGACGGTGCGCACCCTAACCCCAGGCCCTACGGAGGGGCGGCGTGCCCACGCCGCCCGCCGTTGAGCCGTTGCCTTCTGGAGCGCACCGCCTCGTGGCCCCCACCGCGCACTAGAGGGCCGCGGCCACGCTCTCCTCGATCACATCCAGCTCCACGTTCATGCGCGCCGCGTCGCCATCGGGCAGCACCGCCGCCATCTCGCGCCACCCCGCTATCTGCTCGCCGATCGCCCCGACCACCCCGGCAGCACCCTCCAGGTCGCCGGCCTCCAGCTCCGCACGCAGACGCGTCTCACGGTCGGCGAAGCCGAACCGCGGAATCTCCGCCAGCGGCTCGAAGACCGGGCAGACCTCGAACGAGTCAAGCGCGAACCGTCCCACGAAGCCCTCGAACTCCAGCCTCAGGTAGACCCGCGCGACATCGCCCTCCGGAACATCGAGCTCGACCTCGAACCGCCGCCAGCCCTCATCCCAGCCGTCGGGCGGCGCGAAGCCCGCCAGCTCCGTCTCCGCGGACGGCAGCCCGCCGAACCACGAGGGCAGGAAGACGGCGGTGGCGGTGATCGGCCCCCGCCCCTCGGCGCGGCACCAGAAGGCGATGCGAACAGGCACATCCTGCCGGACAGTGAAGGGCTCGGTCTTCAGCACGCCGTCGCTGGGCGCCTCCGCGCTCACGTGCAGCGCGGCATCCCCGGCGTGCGCATCGGGCACGGGCCCCACCTCCGCGGGGTTCGGCTCCAGGAAGCCCTCCCGGAACCAGCGGTGGAGGCCGTCCTCGAACTCCAGGTAGGCGATCAGGGTCTCGTCATGCTGCGCCTGCACCCACTCCCACTCGCGACGGGCCCGGTCCAGCGCGTCGGCGACGTCGGTGAGCCGTTTCCGCCGCCAGTCCTCCGGCCGGCAGATGCGCACGACCTCCGTGCGGCCCGCCTCGCACGGCACGGCCACGATGAGCTTCGTGCCCTCCCGCATCGCGTCGATGGGCTGCTCCGTGCGCCTGTTGAGCACCACGATATCGCCGTCGATGCCGAGCTCCTCGGCATCGACCGTCAGCACGCCGTCCGGGTGCGGGCGCAGGCGGTCGTAGACGGTGAAGCTGAGCGTGCCCGCGTCGAAGCTGCCGAAGCGCTCGACCCGCACCTGCTCGCCGCTGTATCCGGCGCAGGTGACCGCCTCCCATCCGGCCTCGGACAGCTCCACCAGCATCGGCATGTACTCGCGGTAGAGCGGCCTCTGGTCGGGATTGCCGAAGCCCGGCGGTATGCCCCAGCACAGGCACATCTCGAACTCCTCGGCCGGGATGTCACCGAGCGGCAGGTACGAGACGGGGCGCCGTGCCGCCATGGTTCGCATCTGCTCGACGATGCCGTAGTTGAAGTGCTCGCAGCCGATGAAGTCCAGGTGCTGCCCGAGCAGGAAGGGACCCTCGCGGATGTTGCCGATGTTCAGCCCCCCGCGCTCGTGAACGAGATCGTTGAAACGCGGGAAGAACTCGCAGAGCTCCACGGCCTTGAACTGCACCGGACGCGGCTCGTTCCGGGCGACGGAGAGTGGGCTCTGAGCCAGGCGCCAGTTCTCCCGCCGGAAGTCCACGGCGGAGATCGACCGTCCGGACATGTTGTCGAAGTAGACCCCGCCGGTCGGCGTTCCGGCCCGCCGTCCCCAGTCGTCCGCAAAGCGGAACCGGTTCGTGACAACGCCCGCCCAGTTGGGCTCGGGGACCTCGTACGAGCAGTAGAGGTCGGCGCGCATGAAGTACTTCCCCTCGCGATGGATCGCCGGCCAGTGCCAGCTCGCCTTCCCTTCCTCATCGTAGATGAGCGAGGTGAATGCTGACTGAGCCAGCGTGGGCAGTGAGGAGCCCCAGTAGGGGTTGGGGAACATGGACTCCCACTCGGGCATCTCGGCCTGCTCCCGCAGCACCCGCATCCGCACCTCATAGGCGTCCGGGTCATCGGGAGAGCCGTCGAACTCCTGCGACCAGGTGCCGGGGCGCAGATACGGGCAGGACGGGATCCCCAGGATCCGGTTCGCCTCATAGGAGATCTGGTCGGCGGGAGGGCTCGCCGTCACCCGCTCGTCCACGGCGATCGCGAAGTCGGCGATGTTCTCAATGTACTGCTGGCGCAGGCGCAGAACGGCCCAGTTGCCGTGCTTCGTCGCCGTGGTGTCGAACTGCTCGGGGAAGAGATCGTAGTACTCCGCCGCCGCCCGCCGAAACGGGAATGACGGGGCGGTGTGGTAGAGCACGAAGCGGAAGTCGGCCTGTGACGGGAAGTGCTCGGTGATGGGGCTGATGGCGACATCGAAGTCGCACCCCAGAGCGCCGCCGCCGATGAAGCACTGCTCGGCGAAGAGCCGCGGCAGACAGGCCGGCTCCGACAGCGGCACCCCGAGGCACACGGCGCCGGCGTGGCTGGAGACCGCCGCAAACGGGTAGGCCGAAGCCTGGCGCATGCCCGCGCGCGAGAGGCGCTGGGACCTCACCTCATAGCGCTGTGCAGGCTCCATCTGCACCTCGGTGTACTTGCCGTTGTGCCACGACCACAGACGCTCGGAGCTCAGTGGCATGCGGAACTGGAGGTTGAGCATGCGCTCCCGGCCCGTCAGGTCCTGCAGGTGGGCCCGGCAGCGGATGGCGGAACCTGCCCCGACCATCTCGATGCGGTACTCGAGCTGCAGCTTCTCCGACCGGCCGCTGAGGACGAGACCTTCCTCCGTGTCGCGCACATCGCCGGTGAGAGGGATGGGCACGTTTTCCCCCGCGATGTCCGTGATGAACCAGCCCGAAGCCGGGAAGGCATCGGAGCCCCCGACGTCCCTTGCGTTGATCGTCACCCGCGAGATGCTGCCGTCGTCGAGCATCTGCAGGCCCAGCCCGTCCTTGGAGGCCACGGAGGCGGCTATCCGCGTCGCTTCCTCTTCGGCCGCCTCTGTCACCGCGGCGGGCTCGATGGCGAACTCACGCAGGTCGATGCGTGTCCCGACCAGGCTCGCGCTCTCCTCGCGGCGCTCCACCACAGTGAGCATCACAAGGGCGTGCGCCACGTCGCCGGGGACATCGACCGTCGCCTCGAAGCTGGCGGGCGTCTCACCCACCTCCATGGGCTGACCGAACACGCGTGCGCTGAGCCTGGGGCTCTTGAACCCGGCGCCCTCCGGCCAGCCGACGAGGACGGCCCGCATCCGCACCGGGGCGCTGGCGCTCAGCTCCGCGCTGACTCGGAGGCGGCCGGTCTCATGCAGCATGGTCGGCTCAATGACGCGATGAAAGCCGGCGCCGCCCATGGTGATCTCAGCGGCGTCCCTCTCGGTCAGCGTGTAGCTGGTGGCGTCATCCCCAACGAACGGGTTCACGTCCGGCTGCTCGAAGGGAGGCGCCACCTCCGCTCCCCTGGCCGGGAGGTAGAGGCCGGCCCGGGGCAGATCGGCAGGGGTGGCCTCCCTGCGCACGCCGGCCATCTGCGCGATCTCCGCGGGCGCCAGTGGCCTGTCGTAGATGCGAACGTCGCGCACATAGCCGGGCATCTGCCACTTCACGCGGCCGAAGGACCAGCCGATCTGGACATCCGCGGAGCCGCGGCGCAGCGGCTCCGATGCGCTGCGCCGCCCCACCTCCTCACCGTCCCGGTAGAAGACGATCTCCTCGCCGTCGAGGACGCCCGCGAGGTGCAGCCACTGCTTGCTCGGCGCGTTGTGCGGCTCCAGGAGGGCACGCCATCGCTCCACGGTCTGGACCTCCCACAGCGTCGGGCCCAGCACAAACCTCTCGGGGACCGACACCGCAGCGGCGCTGTACTCCCCGGTCCACCAGACCCAGGCGGTCACAGACAGCTTCGTCGGGTTGCCCTGCAGGAACGGAAGAGCCGGCGACGCCGCATGTCCGGAAACCGGACGTGCGGGGACCTTCAGGCCGCGGCTGCCGTCGAACAGATTGGCGCACTCGTCCACCAGCTCAGCCGGACTGCCGTTGCCCGTCTCCTCCGGCACGGCGCCGTCAACCAGCCGATCGAACTTCCAGTGGGCTACCAGTCCCTCATCGATTTCAAGCTCCTGCGCGGCGGCCGCGGCGAGCCAAAGCATAGCCGCCGCCAGGGCCAGCACCGGCGTGAGTGGGTGCCTCTGCATTGTCGTGCTCTCCCTTCTGCGGGGCGCGCCCGGAACTCGACCGCACCCATCATCCCGTGAAACGACCGGCCGCCTATCGCCGTGCGGCCGGTCAATGCATCTCGGTTCAATCGAAGTTGATGACGGTGATCTTCTCCAGCAGCCACGGGAAGGCCGCGGCGAGACAGCCCAGACCGATGCCCGCGAAGAAGTAGTGGCCGATCGCGAAACCGAGGAAGGCCGGAGCCGCCCGGCGGTATGCCCTCGCCCCGCCGATCTTGAGCAGGAGCGTCTTGATCGTCCACGTGAACAGGAACGGAGCCCAGAAGGACCGCAGCCTGATCATCGACAGCCCGAAGCCCAGTGGGTGGATGGGGAATCGGAGAAAGACCCGCCTGAGTAGCACGAGGGCGAGGGTCACAGCGGCGCCGTAGAGCGCGCAGTAGCCGGAGGTGGCGGACGGCCCTGCCCCCCGTACGGCGTCCTCGACCAGGGACCCGCCGAACTTCCTCACCTGGCTGACCGGGTATCCGCCCTCGACGACGCCGCCCTCCACGAAGTTGAGGCCGTAGTGATAGCTGATTGCCAGCCGCATTATCAGCGCAATTGCCAGGCCGATGATGGGGGCCGCCAGCGTCAGCCAGGCCATGGAGCTCTGCCGGACGTCCTCCTCATCGGCGATCTTCAGGTTCTCAATCTGTGCGCCGGCGCCGGTGGACGTGTATCCGCCGCCCAGGAACCAGAGCATTCCCATCAGAGCCGGCGTGGCGCCGCCGGCCCACATCCTCGGACCACCGATATAGCGCAGCACCTCGATCTGCCTGTTCCGGGGGTAGGCGCTGGGATGGGGCACGCCCGTCTCCGCCCGCACGCGGCCATAGAGCAGGAAGAAGGCGACGAGCGTCCCGAACATGTACAGTGCGGCCCACAGCTTCATGCCAGCCGCCGCCATGATGCCCACCAGCGCGCCGATGCCCCCGATCAGGCCTGCCCACAGAAGCGCCGTCGGCCACGCCCCCGGCCCGCCCTCTCGGACCTCTCTGAGCCGATCGGCCAGCCACCCCCGTGCCGACCAGACCAGCACCAGCCCCAGGATGACGAAGGCGCCGACGCCCTGATGGGCAGGCTGGGGGAAGTGGCGCGTCTCGTAGCCCAGGATCTTCGTCCCCACCGCGAGACCGTCCGTGAAGATCGCGCTCACCCAGACGCTGAAGGTGATGCTGGTCTCCATGAAGTAGCTCAGGCCGATGATCTCCGGCCGGATATGGATGGCGGCGTTCTCGACGGCATCCCAGGGATGTTCGCGGAACAGCCCGGCGAGGGAGTAGTAGGCCCTGAAGGCGGGCAGCGATGGGCTGAGAGCGTGCATCACCACGTAGAACGTGAACAGCCCGGACACGACGAAGCCGACCCAGAAACCCCAGTCGCTGAGGAAGGTCGAGGTCTGCTTGCGCGTCGCTCCCGTGGAGATCTCCAGCGGGATCATGATCAGCGGGAAGCGCAGCCGCTCCTTCTCCGCCCAGTAGCCTTTGAGCAGCCCCAGGGCACAGAACCCCGTGAGGAACACGAGGAAGATCACCCCGGCCCAGCAGGCCAGCGGCACCAGCCATGCGCCCCACGGCACCTGCATCAGCGGCCACCACAGGCCCTCGGTCGCGTTCACCACGGGCGCGAGCACGCCCGCCGCCGACGCCACGGCCGGCCGGCTCAAGTCGCTGCCCTCGTAGAGCGTTCGCACCACGTCGTGATCGCGCAGCGCCAGCCACGGCGGCGCCTGCTGCCCGGCGGCCTGCAGATGCTCGTCCCCGAAGCCGAAGTAGTTGTAGACGCTCATCGTCGGCAGCAGATAGCCCGAGGTCTTGGCCGACATCATCAGCGCCGACAGGCTGAGGAAGCAGTAGACCAGCACGATCTCCCGCCGGGTGAGCTGCCAGTCGCTGAGCATCCGCGCCCATCGAGCGCTGCACATCACACCGAGGCCGTAGAGGCCGATGGCGACGCCGGCCACAACAAGGAAGGCCCTCAGTCCGCCACCAGTCGGGTAGTGCAGCAGATACGTGATGACGCCGAAGCCCACGATGAGGGCGCCGGCTCTCAGGCGCCCGCGCTCAGCCAGTACGCGCAGGCCCTCAAGCGCGCGGTTGAGCAGAACCAGCAGAATCAGCCCGGCCAGCGAGGCGATGAGAGGGACCGACTCGGAGATCTCCGCCGTATGCAGGATCAACTCCACCTGCGCCACCCAGACGGCGGCGGCGACGGTCAGCGCAACGCCCACTGCAAGCGCCCGGGCTGTGACGGGATGGGACCCTTCCGCCTCAGTCCTCGCTGCGTCCTCGCTGCCCTCTGCCTCAGCGGCATCCGGCGCCGTCATCGATTCGTGAGCATCCATTTCTTAGTCCTCAATGTCTTCAGGTCTCGTGCGGCCCCCGCGACGCAGATACCCCGCTCCCCCCCGGCCCTCAGGTTCGCGCTTCATAGCTCCACGACCTCACCGCTCTCGGTGGAATCGTGGATCGCCTCCCCCAGGCGCAGCGCCTCATAGCTGTCCCAGAGGTCGGGGCCGCCCTCTGCCTCGCCGATGCACTTCAGCGCGAAATGCTCGACCTCTCCGAAGTACCCGTAGTTCACCCGGGCGTCGCGAAGACCGGTCCACGCCGGCTCGTAGGTGTGCAGGTAGCGCCCGGTCTCCGGAATGGAGTCCGTCCAGTCGGTCCGCGGCTGCCACCTGAGACGCTGCATCTCCTCGCAGATGATATGCGAGCCCAGGCCGACCAGCTTCACCCACTCCCGGACGTCCCGGAAATCGGACGCAGTCTCCAGCCCGTTGAGGTCAAGCTGTCCGACCGCCCCGGACTTGAAGCGCAGGTTGGCGAGGAAGGCGAAACGCTCCTCCTCTGCCTCGTGATAGATGGCCGAGACGCTTGCGACATCGCCGCCGAAGAAGCGCGTGAGGTCGAACAGGTGCACGAGCTGCCCCACCAGCATGGAGCGCTTGGCCGATTCCATGCCCCAGATTGCCGGGTACTGCCCCTGCCCGAAATGACAGGTCACGATGTTAAGCTCCCCGAACTCATCGCCGGCGATGATGTCCTTTGCCATGCGGTAGACGTAGGCGAAGCGCTTCATGAAGCCGACCTGGCCCCAGGTGCCGTGCTCCTCGGCGATCTCCGCCAGCTCCCTGGCGTGGGCGGAGGTGGTCGCTGAGGGCTTCTCCACGTAGACGGGAATGCCGCGGCGCAGCACCGCGGGAGCCAGCTCGTACTGCTGCGGCGCCGGGCCGATGACGAAGACACCGTCGAGCTCCTCCTTGTCGAGCATCCTCTCCATGTCTACGTACACGCGGCGCGCGCCGTAGTTGCGCGCACTCCGCTCGGCCCTTTCACGCACCAGATCGCACAGGGCAACGAGATCGATGCGGGGGATTCGGGGGATGTTGGGGAAGATCGACTTGGTGGTGAATCCGCCGCAGCCGATGAACGCCAAGCGTGCCTTTCTCTCAGATCCGCCTGCCATGCTTCTCCTCCCGCGGCTGTTGTCCGTCCCGTGCCGGCGATCCGTCAGCTACCGAGGCGCATAACGCACCGCGATCCGCACCAGGCCGGCGCCTCGCGCGCTCCGCGCTGCTCAGTTGCGCTTCCACTGGATCCAGCGGTCGGCCGCCGCCTCGACGAGAGCGACCTCCCGCACCATGCGCTCGCGGTGGCCCGGCCCTAACACCTGAGCCGCGGCTCGCCATTGCTGAACCCTCTCGGGGATGGTCTCGACCACGGCGGCCGCCTCATCGTGACGCCCGGCCTGCAGTTCGGCTCGAAGCGCCTCTGCCATGTCGGCGAACCCGAACTCTGGCGTCTCCGCCAGGGGCTCGAATACGGGGGTGAGGGCGAAGCTGTCGAGGGCGAAGCGCCCCCTGAACCCGCTGAAGTCGAGCTGCAGGTACAGGCGCTTGGCCTTGCCCGGCGTATCCACGCTCGCCGTCCATCGCCGCCACCGATCCGGCCACACCGCGCCGAAGCCGAGCTTCCCAAGCTCTACCTCACCAACCGGTTCGCCCGCGAAGGCGTAGGGAAGAAGGACGATCTTGGCGGTCACGCGGCCGAGTCCGCCGGCCCGGTAGAAGAGGCTCACGCGCTGCGGGACATCTCTGATGACGAAGGGCTCCGTCTTGATGGTGCCATCCTCCGCCGACTCGGCCTCGATCAGCAGGGCGGCCGCACCGGTGTGCCCCTCGTCGGTGAGGCCCACCTGACCGCCGTCGAAGCCGAAGCGGAACCAGCGGCCGTCATCGGCCTCGAACTCCAGATGGGCCGTAAGCTCTCCCTCGTGCTGTGCTCTGATCCACGCCCAC
>JALGUJ010000061.1 GCA_029820945.1 Candidatus Zipacnadia bacterium
TCGATATCGGCTGACGGCAGGCGACATACTGCGGAAGGCAGTCAGTTGTCCTCGAGAGCGCTGAGGCGCCGTTCGGGCACGAAGAAGCCGAGGATGCCCGCGATCACCGGCACCCACGCGACCACCGAGAGCATCGCCAGCGATCCCCATGCGTCCACCGCAGCCCCTGCCAGCGGCAGAAAGAGCCCGCCCACGCCCCACGCCGCTCCCATGGTCAGCGACGAGGCGACGCCCTGCGCGCCCGGCATCAGCTCCTGGCCCTGCACGATGTTGACTGAGACCGCGGCCTGCGCCAGGAAGCCCGCCAGCGGCAGCAGGGCGTGGCCGGCGGGCAAGCCCGTGCGCAGGAACAGGTGGAATGCCGGCGCGCACAGCAGCAGCGAGACCACCGTGATGTTGCGCCGGCCGAGATGGTCGGAGGCCCAGCCACCCAGGAAGTTGCCCACACCGCCCGCGACGATCATGCTCGAGATGAGCCACGCCCCTTCTCGGGTGCTGGCGCCCCAGTCCTTGACCGCCAATGCTACGAAGTTCGTGAAGACGGTGATGACCATGGCGCGCAGCGCCACGAGGGCGAAGAGCACGCCCACCCTGGTCAGGTGCGGGAGCACGTGGGTGCGCAGGTGCATGGGCTCGGTGCTCGTGTCGGGGTAGCGGGCCTCCGGGTTCATGCCATAGACGAGTATCGCGGTGAGCCCTCCGATCACCGTGGCGCCGAAGAGCCCCGGCCAGCCGAAGCGCTCGTAGAAGATCACCGCCAGCAGCGCCCCGGCGCCGTAGCCGAGCGCCCCACCGCCCGAGAAGAGGGCCATCCCGAGGCCCTTGCGGGAGCCGCTCACCCGCCCGGCCAGCGTGGCCCCCTGCGGATGGAACAGCGCCGTGCCGACGCCGGCGATCATGTACACCGCGCCCAGCGTGATCACGTGGTCGGTCAGGCTCATCAGGCCGATGAACAGCCCGACCAGCGCGGGCCCGACCGCCACCATGTGCCGCACGCGGAAGCGGTCGCCCAGATAGCCGAAGAGCGGCTGGCCGAAGTTCGTGGTGACGGACACCAGGCCGGTCAGCACGCCGATCGCGGTGGCCGAGAGATCGAGCCTGGCCTGGAACTCCGGCCACAGCGGGGGGATGAAGTTGATGCACGCGTCGCTGACCGCGTGCCCGACCACGAGCGCCGCCAGAGGCGCGATGCGGGGGCTGAGGCGCGGCCGGGGGAGCTCAGACATGCTCGGATGCCGCCAGACGATGGCGCGCTGCCTGCGGGTCAGCGGAGGCTCTCACTTCGCCGCGCCCGCCCGGCCTGCTCACTGTGACCGCCAGGGCGTCGCCCGCCGCGCGCACCGTCAGCCGCCGCGTCGGTCGCGCGAGGCACGCGACCTCACCCGCCCCGAGGTGCGCCGAGACCACGACCCGGTCGCCGTGGCTCTCGACCCGCGCCTCACGGCCGTCGAGCAGCCTGAAGACGTGCTGCTTCGGCTCCAGGTCCAGCAGCAGCACGGGACCGTCCACGGTGTGGCCCGTGGCGTTGTAGACGGTCCACACCGTCTTCTCGGCGCCGCCGAAGCGGTTCGCATACACGTACCGGGTCTGCGTGGGAACGAGCGGGACGCAGTCGCGGCTGACGAAGGCATCGGCGTTCTCGCGCAGCGCCCGCCGCATGTTCTGGGGGTAGTAGCGGGCGAAGGAGCCCACGGCGCTGAAGAGCTTCTTCGCGCAGTGGGGATCCCGCCCCCGGTGGTCGAGCTCGAAGGGCCGACACTCCGGGAAGTAGAAGCGCTGCAGATTGACCTCAAGCGGACGCAGCGGGGATGCCTGCATCGACAGGTCATAGGTGATGCAGCCGTCGAGGAACTGCATCATGTAGTCGTAGCCGGGCATCTCGGTGGTCAGCACGGAGCGGGGATCGACCCGGTCCACGCCTTCGCGCACGCTGCGGCAGCTCTCGGCAAGCGCGCGCATCCACTCCTTGGTGCCCGGCTCGGCGAAGGTGTGCTGGTGGACATCGCTGAAGCAGACGTATCCATGGTGGCCGTACTCGTCGAGGCGGATGCCGTCCGCGCCGGTCTCGCGCAGCGCGGGCAGGCCGCCCCAGCGCCGGTTGTAGCCGTCGTAGTCGCCGCGGTTGAGGGGGTACATGAGGGCGCCGGTTACCGGGTCCTCCACGAGATAGCGCTGCATGCGCTCGTACTCGGCCTCGCCAATCACCTCCGGCAGCTTTTCCATCGGCGTGCGCCACGGCCCCAACTCGGACCACTCCCACCGGCACCACAGCTCGAGCGCATCCATCCTGGGATTGACGAGATCGGTGCGGTAGGCCCCGTCGCGGAACAGGACGGTGTTGTTGAGCCGCATGCCCACGCTGAGCCAGTTGACCACCGGCGTCATCCGCGAGGGGTACGGCCGGAAGCGCCAGACGCGGTGGGCCCACCGGGAGTAGCGGGCCATCGGCCCGTGCCGGTCGCCGGGGTGGGCGCTGATGACCGCGTCCGGCGCCGAGAAGGTGGCACCCGCCTGCCGGGTGCGAAGCATGTACTCGCAGGCCAGGCTCGTGCCCGGCACCCGGTCCAGCGAGTCGATCGGGTAGTAGGCAGCGTGGTCGCCGTAGCCGGCCCGGATGTGGGCGGGACGGTCGGCGATGATCCCGCCGCCCCATGGGTAGAAGTAGTAGTCGCCATGCGGCGCCTCGGAGACGCGCACGCCCGCCAGATGGGGGAAGGCCACCTTCAGGCCCACCGCCTCATCGCCGAGGTTCGCGACACTTAGCGACAGCCTCAGGCCCTCCTCGTCGATCGCGGCGCCCAGGATCGCGCGCAGGTGCGGGCGGTCGAGCAGCAGCTCGGCTCGGAAGCCGTCCGTGTCCGGCCGCAGGCTCTCGAGGCGGAAGTCGCGACTGCCGGCGTGGCGGGTCCCGCCGGCCTCCACCACGAACAGCGCGGGCTCCTCTCGGAGCATCTCCGCGGCCGCGTGCTCGCTGAACAGAGACATCAGCTCCAGCCTCTCGCCCCGCCGGAAGCGGCAGCGCAGGTCCGCATTCTCGAGGACGATCGCCCGCTGGCCGATGCGGCAGGTCGGCGCCTTCCCGGATGGCTCGCCGCTTGGTGGAGCGATGGCCGGGCAGATGTCGATGGCCGCGGGCACGGGGCGGAAGTCGCGCGTTGCCTCGACGCGCGCGGAGCGGACAACCAGCCCGGGCCGCGGGGCGTGATCGCGATGCCGGTCGGGTGCGGGGCGCCGAGCGTGCCCGCCGGGACCTCGTTGTGATGCGCGGGCACCACCACCGAGTCGCCCGGCTCGCCGTCCTCGCCCAGCCAGGCCAGCTCGAACGGCGCCGTGGCCTCGACCGCCAGCGTGAGCGGCTCCAGGCGGTCGATTGCGCCAGCGTCCCACTCCACGCGGGCTTGCGCTCCCACCGGCAGCGGCAGGCCGCCGGGGCCGGCGGCGACGTCGCGCGCACCGGCGTAGAGCACCAGCCCGTCGGGCTCCTCGAGCGGCCGGTCCGCCGCGGGGCGCCAACTGAAGGCAGTGGAGAGGTCGGTGGTGATGAGGTAGAGGCGGACCATGTACTCGCCGGAGCCGCCCGGCCGGGTGAGCCGCTCGGCGGTCCAGGTGGCGCCGTCGAAGCTCACCATGCTGTTGCCGCGGCTCTGGCCCGTGGCGATCCCTACGTAGAGGTAGTCATCGTTCTCGTCATCGGGCGCCTTGCGCAGGATCACCTCGTTGCCCCCACTCGCGAACTCGGCCTTCGGGAAGGCCATGTCGTACCAGGCCATCGCCGGGGTGGCGCTGTGCAGGTAGGGGGGTATCCCGCAGTCGTCTGCAAAGCGGTGTACCCGCCCGTTGATGACCACCTCGAAGGCCTCGTCGAGGCCGTCGGCCGGAGGGTTGTCGTGGAAGGAGTAGTCCAGGATGCCCGTGTAGAGCGAGAGGCGCACCGCGCGAGTGGCCTCCCAGACCGCAAGAGGCACATCCGACAGGTTGAGCACCTTCTTCGCCTGGTACTGCGGCGAGTTCTGGTGGGTGCGGCCCATGGTGACGCCGCCCCACCGGCCTGTGTCGTCGTAGACCATGTAGACGCCGTCCGACACCTCCTCGACCAGGGAGGGTACGGCCCGGGCCTCCGGCCGTGCCGCGAGTGCCGCCAGAACCGCGATCGGGAACAGGCGCCGCATGACCACTCCTCCTCACTTGGAGCAGGGACAGCGCCTGCAGCGCCGTCCCACGGAAGAGCCCCTCATGCGGGTATTCGCCTGTATCCCAGGTGGTCCCTTGCTCGCCAAGCCGGGGCTGCGGGCGGTTGGACGCTGCCACGGTCGGCGCGGATGGCCCGCAACGGGAAGGAGGCGCCTGTTCTGGGCCAGCGGGACATTGTCATGTTGCCGCGACACGCAAGAGCAGCAGCATCCAGATTCGTGTGGATGCGGGCACCGAGCGGCGACGTCCCGTGCCTGCGCATCCCGCTCCTGGGCGGGAGGGACCGGGGGCTGAGGCCTGCCCCCTCCTACGGCCAACGACGTGCGGACGGGGGCGTCCGTGTGTCATCCACAGGAATCTGGATGCTCTCTTGACACAGCGGGTTCGCGTGTGCTACTCTCATCATAGGCTGAGTCGCAAACGTTTGTGTTGGGCCGCTGGACGGTGTGGCAGCAATGGCTGTCACCATCAAGGACGTCGCGGAGAAGGTCGGGGTCGCGCCATCCACCGTGTCGCGCGTGCTCAACGGCAAGGGTGAGGCGTGGGCCAGCGCGGCGACGACGCGCCGCATTCATGAGGTGGCTCGGGAGATGGGCTACCTCTCCAATCCGCACGCCACAGCCCTTAAGTCCGGCAGGTCCCCTCTGGTCGCCTTTATCGTTGGCTCGCTGGACAACCAGGCGGAAGCCACCAAGGCCTGGCGCCTGCATTCGGTGGTGGGAGACCTTGGGCGGGAGGTCATCAGCACGGACGTCTCCGGGCTGCACGACTTCGAGCATGTAGCGCAAGTTCTGCACATGCTTCGACCGTTCGCGGCCGTCTGGCTCCGCCCCCCGGTCAAGGAGGACGACTACGGGGACCTGGTCCGCTCACTCCACGATGAAGATGTCTACGTGCTTCTGGTGGACTGCGCGGAGCCGCCGGAGGACGATCTTCCCTGCGATGCCCTCATTGTCAGCAGATCGCGAGCGGCGTACATCGCGACGCGTCACCTCATTGAGCTTGGGCACAGCCGCATCGGCCTGATCGCCGACCGCGACAGCAACAGGATTCCCGGCTACGAGACGGCGCTGGCTGAGGCTGGTATCGACCGGCGCGCCTTCGGCTTCTATCCCAGCAGGGCGGACGCACGGGGCGGCAGAGAGGCCGCGCAGCGGCTGGTGAGCGAGGAGCCGGAGGTTACCGCCGTCTTCTGCCACTCCGACCTCGTTGCCGTCGGCGCCATGCGCGGCCTGAATGAGTTGGGCCTGCAGATCCCGGATGACATGGCGGTGGTGGGCTTCGACAACGACCCGTGGACCGGCTTCCTGCAAGTGCCCCTCACTACACTTGCCCACCCTGTGTCCCAGCTGTGCGAGCACACGTCGCAGTGCCTTGCGGAACGGATGGCTGGTGACGACGGACCGTGGCAACGGATCGAGCTGAAGCCGCGGCTGATTGTCAGAGATTCATCAGGCGCTTCTCACAACTGACCGAGGAGGTGGACCGAGCGCAGTTGCCGGTGTACGTGTAGCTTGGTCGTTCACGCTTCTACCCCGAGGAGAAGGAGTGGGCCAATGCACCGACGAGGCTTCACCTTGATCGAGCTGTTGGTGGTGATTGCCATCATCGCTATCCTGGCCGCCATTCTGTTCCCGGTGTTCGCCAGGGCGCGAGAGAAGGCACGACAGTCGTCATGTCTGAGCAACGTCAAGCAGCTCATGACGGGCATCATGATGTACGCCCAGGACTACGACGAGATGCTGTGTCCGGGGTCGCGCTGGTACAACGGCGCCGGACAGACCGTGTGGTGGGTTGATGGGATCCAGCCCTACGTCAAGAACGCCTCCATCCTGCGCTGCCCCAGCGAGCAGAAAGAGGACTACGGCTACGGCTGGAACTACCAGGAGTTCGGCCACCAGGAGGCCGGGTACCCGTACGCCGCGGGCTGGTGCACGACGCTCGCGGAGATCGACTACCCCGCCGCGACCATCCTGATCGGCGACCGCATGGACTCCACCAACCCGAGCTACCAGTCCAAGCGCTGGCGGCTCATCTATCGCTGGTGGCCGCCGAACCTTGCCGAGCGGCACAACAACGGCGGCAACTACGGGCTGGCGGACGGCCACGCGAAGTGGTACTCCAAGCAGAGCCTTTCGGGTGCCGCTGGTGAGGGCGACGGGCCGTGGCGCTGGAGCACAAAACACTACTAGTGCGTGGTGGCGCACGTCCGCGCGTTCGTCGTGGCCCTGCGCCGACAGCAGACAAGACGCGCCGCCCTGATACCTGGACTTCCTCTGGTAGGTGCCGGCGCGCGGACCCGTCGTTGGCCGTGTCATACTCGGACAGCATGACCGCACATCCGCCCCTGTAACGGGGGCGGATGTGCCATGTCGCGGGGGGCGTCCGGGTGGCCCGTCCTCACGCCTGTCTCCTCCGTGAGAGGGTAATCTGAGCCGTCGTGGAGTTGACATCGTGCGAACCGAAGACATGCAGATCGTCCGCACCGAAGGCACCGCCATCGAGCGCGCCGAGCAGTTCGGCGAGGCCGTGCGGGAGGGGATGCGGGCGTGGTTCGAGATGCTTGCACCGCTGCGGGATCGCCTGTCCAGTCCCGCTGCGCAGGCGATCAAGGCGAGCATGCTGGAGCGCTTCTACAGCCTCGATCCGCCCATGGAGATCGAGGAGGCCTGCTGCCGGGCCGCGGGCGTCTCGGCGGATGAGGTCTTCGAGATGGCCACTCTTCAGGCGATCGGCAAGTCCAGGCTCGACACCGAGTGCTCCGGCGTGGTGCTGAAGAAGAGCGGGAAGGTCGTGCTGGGGCAGAATCTGGACACCGGGACGGAGTGCGGGGAGATCAACTTCCTGGAGATCGGCCACGGTCCGGACACGGAGGGCTTCGCCCGCTTCTGCCCCCCCTACATGCTGGAGTGCATGTTCGGGCTCAGCCCACACGGTATCGCGAACGGGGGCGCCTCTGGACCGATGCACGATCCGCTGCGCAACGGTCGCGGCATGGGCATGTTCCTGACCCGATGGTTGTTCTTCTACCGATGCAGAACTGTGGCCGAGGTGGCGGCGACCGCGGCGCGCCACATCGTTGTGGGCAAGGGCAGCAACGGCGTCTGGGTCAGTGCGGACGGAGAGGTCGTGCGCCTCGAGCAGGGGGGCGGCGCCCTGGGCGTTGACTACCCGATCGAGGATTGGGCGGTGGCCACAGGCCATCGGACGCACCTGTACGGCGACGAGCTGGGGTGGCGCGACCCGGAGAAGGCGGCGGCCGAGGAGGCGCGCTGGCGCCGGTTCAGTGAGCTGGCGGCGGATGCGGCGGGCCGGGAGGGAGATCCCGTCGAGGACATGAAGCGGATCCTCGCGGATCACAAGACGGCCGATGGGCACCCGGCCTCCGCCCCCTGCCGCCACGGCGGTGAGACGGCCGGGGACACGCAGTTCTCCTGTATCTTCGACCTGACCGACCGCGTGGTGCACTACTGCGGCCAGCCCTGCTGCAACGAGTGGCGGGAGATCGCTTTGTAGGGCGCCGCCGCAGGGGGCGCGCTGCCGCAGGCGGGTCACACTCATGCATCTGTGCTATCACGGACGCCCTTGAGGCGAGTGAGCAATGCGTTCAGATATTGTCTGGAAGGCGGTCGCGTTTCTGATGGCGGCAGTCGTGAGCGGCTCAGCGGGGGCTCAGGACCTTCCCGAGCCGATCGACCTGAGCGACGCGATGGCGTTCGCGGATGTGTACGCATCGCACTATGCGGCGCCCCTGGACGTTCTCATCGACGGGGACGAGGAGACGCAGTGGGGGTGCGGCAATCACGACCTCAGTGAGGCCCCGGCCAACGTGTTCATCATGCTCCCCGAGCCGGTGACGGTGGGGCTGATGGAGGTCGTGATCCCGATCCACCCCGAGCCTGAGAAGTACCCGATGCGGATCGCGAACATGGATGTCTACGCGGGAGTGGAGGACGGCTGGGCGAAGATCGGCGAGGTGCGTGACAACACCGAGCAGCCGCGGTTCCTCATCGAGCTGACGCCCGCGCGGGTGGACAGGATCCGCCTGCGCGTGCTGCCCCGCAGCGAGGAGGTCACCGGCTGGGCGATGATGACCGAGGTGCGCCTCTACCCGCCGCTCGAAGGCGTGGAGCCGGTGGAGCTTGAGCCGGAGCCGATCCCCGTGACCGAGACCGAGCAGGTCCGGCTGCGCAGGGCCTTCAACTACTATCGGCTGGCGATGCTGCCCGAGTCCCCGCCGGAGGGCAGGAGCGTGCCCACAGTCAGCTTCGATCCCGAGATCGGCTATCTGGGCTACGTGCGCAGCTTCTTCGATACCATGCTCGAGCACGGGACCGACCGCTATGGCGAGGAGCACAGCCCCCAGTGGGCTGGTATCCTCGACCTCGAGACGCGGACTCACCCGGATGCGGAGTTGCCCACGGTGCACTGCATCTCGGACAACCAGCGGCCGGTTGACCGCATCCTCTACGGCGGCAACATCCAGCACGACGTCATGCTGCTGCTGGCCGCGCACCATGTGAGCGAGATCACCGGTGACGACCGCTACCGCGACGCCGCGCGCGACTACCTGCAGTTCTTCCTCGATAACTGCACCGACACCCCCACGGGCCTGTGGCCGTGGGGAGAGCACAGCGGCTGGGACTTCTACGAGGAGAAGCGCGCCGGACGAGAGATACACCACCTCCTGTCACAGCCCCGTGAGTTCTGGGAGCTGGCCTACGAGCTGAACCCCGAGGCGGTCATCCGCGAGTGCGACGGCATCATTAACCACATACGCGACCTCGAGACCTTCGTGTACAACCGGCACGCGAGCATCACGGAGGCGCTGCCCGACCCACGCCCGGAGGACGTGGCGAAGGGCGGGCTGGACTTCGCCAACTCGGCCGCACGCTACCTGCGCCTCTGGGCCTTCGCCTACTCGAAGACCGGCGACGAGAAGTACCTGCAGTGGTCCAACAAGCTCGTCGATCACCTGGAGTGGTCGCGCATCGATGGCGACGGCGCTCTGCCGGTGCTGAGTAACCGCTCCTACCGGCCGCTGCCCGATCAGCCTGACTGGGGCAACACGAGGCTGGTGGGCATCTCCATGCTCAGGTCGTTGCCGCTGCTCGGCGATACCGAGACGGCGGAGCGCTATGAGCGGCTGGGCACGGAGTACCTTCGGATCACGGCCGAGAATGACATGCCGGCGGAGGACTACGAGCCTCAGTTCACGACCGGCCGTGGCATGGGGGACTTCCCTAACCGCGTGCTGCAGTGGCTTGAGGCATACCGCCTGACCGGGGACGAGCGCCATCTGGAGGCCGCCCGGCGCATCGGCGAGGCGTTCCGCAACGCGGAGATCCCCACCGAAGCGCCGCTGCGGTTGCAGGCGCTGGCGCTGCCGACCGCCTGGTTCGTGGGGCTCCATGAGCTCGATGGCGATCCGAAGTGGCTGGATGCCGCGGAGAGATACGCTCAGTGGGCGATCGAGCACTTCTACTACAACGGCCTGTTCCGGGGAACCACCGACCTGTGGTACTACGACTCGCAGCTCGGCGGCGCGACGATGATCTATGCGCTGGTGCGCCTGCACGTGGCGCTCAACGACCTGGACGTGGACGTGCCCCCGAACATCTATGCGTTCTGAGTTGGCACGCTGATGTGCGGGCAGACGCAGCGGGTTGTGCGCCGGTACTGCGTGGGGCGCGGCCGGCGGCCGCGCCCCACGACCTGTGAGTGCCCATGCGGATCACCCGATCTGCTGCCGGCAGAGCGCGAGGGCGCTCTCGACCACGTCGATCTCCCGGTTCATGCGCTCCGCCTCGTCGGACGGCAGGGACTCGGCGCCGGCGCGCCAGTCCGCCACTCGCGCCGCGACGGCATCGAGGATCGCCATCGCGTCATCGTCGCGCCCCTGGGCGATCGCCGCATCGAGCTCGGCGCGTAACTGATCGAAGCCGAACTCGGGCGTGACCGGCAGCGGGTCGAAGCTCGGTGCGATCGAATAGCGGTCGAGCCAGAAGCGCCCCTCGAAGTCGCTGAAGTCGAGCTGCAGGAACATCTTGCGCGTGTTGCCCTCGGGCTTGACCTCCGCCTCGATACGCCGCCACTCGCCGTTCGTGTCGGTGGATAGATCTCCGAGCGGTACGCTGCCAATGGCGTTGCGACCACCGTAGTAGTTGGGGTACAGCACCTCGCTCGCGGCGATCTCACCAGTCCCCTCCGCCCGGTAGTGGAAGCCCACGCGATGTGCCATGCCCACGCGGATGACCACCGCCTCGGTCTTGATGGTGCCGTCGCAGGGCGCGTCGGCCTCGGCCAGCAGCGCACTGGGACCGCTGTAGGCGTCGTCGGTGAGGCGCACATCCCCGCCCTCGAAGCCGGAGCGCGTCCAGCGGCCCACATCCTGGTCGAACTCCTCGTAGGAGGTGAGGCCCCCGTTGTGCTCGGCCTCGAGCCAGGCCCACTCGCCGTGCGCGCGTCCGAGAGCCTCGCTGACCCGCATGAGCATCTCCCGACGCCAGTGGTCGCCGGTGGCGATGCGCACGACCTCGGTCCGCGGCGCCTGGCAGGGCAGCGGGATCAGCAGCCGGTCGCCCTCGCGCTCGAACGCGATCTGCTCGTTCGTGCGCATGTTCATGACGACGACATCCTCGCCGTCGATGCCCGAACCCCGCGCGTCCACGCGCAGCTCGCCCTCCGGGCAGTCGCCGGTCCGATGCTGCACGGCGTAGGAGAGCGTCCCGGCGTCGAAGGAGCCATAGCGCTCGACGATGGCGCCGTCGGCGCTGTAGCGGGCATACGGGACAGGCCGCCAGCCGGCCTTCGACAGCTCCACGATCAGGGGCATGTACTCCTGGTGCAGGTCGCGGTGCTTCATGGAGTTGCCACACAGACCGGGACCGACGGCGAAGGCGAGACAGTCGTCGAAGTCCTTACGCACGAACTCGTGGCCGGTGCCGATGTACGACGCCGGCTTGCGGCCGGCGAGCAGCCGCAGCCGCTCCAGCCTGCTCCCCTGGTAGCCCTCGTGGCCTATGAAGTCGAAGTACTGGGCCATTATGAAGGGGTCGATGCGGATGTTGGCGGCCATGAAGTCACCGCGCCTGAGCACCTCCTCGCGAAGCTGGCGGAAGAAGCTGCACAGGATCATGACCTTCGACTGCCCCGGCTGGGGCGGGTCCTTATAGACCGTCAGCGGAAAGCGGGCCAGCTCCCAGTGCTCCCGGCGGCAGTTCATGGCGTTGATGGAGACTGGGACGATGTTGTCGAACTCAACGCCCTGCATCTCGACGCCGGCGTCTTTCGCCCAGTCATCAGGGAGGGTATAGCGCCGGAACTGCACGCTCCCCCAGTTCGGCTGCGGGAGATCGAGCGAGGAGTTGAGCTGGCAGCGCATGTAGTAGTAGCCCTCGTAGCGCCGCACGTTCCAGCGCCACATCAGCTCACCGTCGATGGTGTAAATGCCGGAGTTGAGGGTCGCCTGCGCCAGCGTGGGGATCGACGAGCCGTAGTAGCTGTTGGGGAAGTGGTAGGTCCAGGGCGGCATCTGGGCCTGCTC
The DNA here is from genome assembly GCA_029820945.1 of Candidatus Zipacnadia bacterium. Classification (GTDB taxonomy): domain Bacteria; phylum Armatimonadota; class Zipacnadia; order Zipacnadales; family UBA5352; genus JALGUJ01. The sequence goes on from JALGUJ010000061.1 coordinate 11,738, forward strand.
GGCGAGCTTGTCCATGCGCTTCTGGTAGGCGTTCTCGTCCTCCCAGTGGCCCTCCCATTCCTGCGAGTAGGTGCCGGGCCTGAGATACAGGCACGACGCGGTGCCGCGGAGGTAGTTGCCCAGGTAGCGGTTCATGTCGGCCCACGGACCGCCCTCATGGGCGCGGTCGCAGGCCACGGCGTAGTCGGCGATGTTCGGGATGTCCTGCCGGCCGCTGAGGTTCGCCCAGTTGCCGTGGTAGTCGCAGGCGCACTCGAACTGCTTGGGGAAGAAGCGCTGGTAGGCGTCCAGCGCCCGGCGGAACGGCCACGACAGCTCGGTGGAGTAGATCACGAACCGGTAGTCGGCGCGGGACGGGAAGCGCCTGGTGATGGGCGTGAGGCCGGCGTCGAACTCGCAGACCAGCGCCGGGCCGCCGACGTGGGGCTTGTATGCGTGCATGCGGAACTGCCGCGGCTCCTCCCACAGCGGCACCCCCAGGCAGACGTTGCCCTCATCGCTGCTCAGCGGCGCCCAGGGAAACGCGGACAGCCTGTGCTGGTGGGCGCCCGTCTGGTCCCCCGAGAGGACCTCGTAGGTCCGCCCCGCCTTCACCTCGCGCTTCTTGTATATCCCGTCATGCCACGTCCAGCTCTGCTCCGCCGTCAGCGGCAGTCGGAACTGGAGCATGACCGCGCGGTCCTCACCCGATAGGTCCTCGATCTCCGCGTGGCAGTCGATGTACGGCCCGCCGGGCTGCATGGTCATCTCGTACTGAAGCGCGAGCTTCTCCGAGCGGCCGGAGAAGACCAGCGTATCGCCCCTCCGCGTCATGGTGCCGGTCAGGGGAACCGGGATGTTGTCCCCGGCGTAGTCGCTCACGAACCAGCCGGTGAGCGGGAACAGCCCGCGCCCGGCCAGCTCCTCGCGGCCCTGTCTGATGCTCACGACCTGCCCGCTCTCGTCGAAGCCGATGCTGAGCTCCCCGTCGGTGCCGATGGTGAAGGCCGGCTCAGGGCCGGACTGCTGCGGGGCCTCCGCGGCCTGCCCACCGCCTCGGCACTCGAGCGCTTCGAGGGTGATCTCGGTGCCCAGCAGCGTGGCGGGGTCCTCACGGCGATCCGCCACCGTGAGCATCACCGCGCAGACCCCGACCTCATCGGGCACCGCCACCTGTGCGGTGAACTCGACGGGCTCCTCGCCGAGCAGGATCTCCGGGCCGAAGGCGCGGGCGACCATGCGCGATGTGTCGAGGTGCGAAGCCGCGGGCCAGCCAAGCAGCATCAGTCGCGCGGCCACCGGCCGGTCGGCGCTGGCGCGCCCGCTGACCTCGATGGTGCCGCTGCCCTCCCATGTAGCCGGATCGACGCGCCGGAAGGGCCCGCAGCCGGACATGCTGAGGTTGTAGACGTCGGCCTCCTCGAGCCGCAGCGCTCCTGTGCCATCGGCCACGAAGGGACCGCACTCGGGCTCTCGGAAGGGTGACGCGATCTGATCGGCGCGGCCCGGGACGTAGAGGCCTTCGGCCGGGAGGTCCTCGGCGGTGCCCCGCTTGTGGGCGGAGGCAAGCTGCGCGATCTCATCGGCGCTGAGCGCCCTGTCGTAGAGCCGCACCTCCCACAGGTACCCGGGGCTCTGCCACTTCACGCGGCCGAAGGATGCGCCCATGTGCAGGTCGCTGGAGCCCTGGCGCATGGTCTCCGAGAAGGTGTCCTCGCCGACGAGCTGCCCGTCCCGGTAGAAGGCCGCCCTGTCACCGTCGATCACGCCGGCGAGGTGCAGCCACTGCTTGGTGTGCTCGCGGATAGGCGGGAAGATCCAGCGCAGCGTGGACTCCTGCTCGCCGCGGTAGACGCCGAAGGCGTGGCCGGCCAGCGTGAAGCGGCCGGGGCACCAGGCCGCCGCCCCACCCATGACGCTCTTCCACACCCAGGCCGCCACGGTGAGCTGCTCTGATGCCCCCGCGAGGAACGGATGAGCCGGAGAGAAGGCACGCCCCTCGACCGGACGCTCCGGAATCCGCAGACCGCGCTTGGGGTCCACCTTGCCCACACACCCGTCCTGCAGCTCGGCCGGGTTGCCGTTCCCGGTCAGGTCCGGGACCTTCCCCTCAACGGTCCTATCGAAGATCCAGTGCCCAACGAGTCCTTCGTCGAGATCGTCCGCATGTACCGCGGCGCAGCAGATCGTCGCCGCCAGCAGGCCCATCACCGTGAAGGTGAGCGCCCTCCCGACACCTGTCATGTGCGAGCGCATCTGTTCAGCCTCCCATGATCTCTCCATAGCGGAGTGGATAACGCCTTTCAGTCGCCTACACAAACGATTGTGTAGGGAACGATATGCCCTGCAACCCAGTTGTGTGCGGATGGAAAGCAAGCCTGACGTCAGCGGCAAACCCAGGGCGTCCTCGTTAGAGAAGGCCACAATGGGCGCTTACGGCCATGGCCCTCCGGGCTATTCGCCGCCTCCCTGCGGGACTCCTTGGCGATCACGACGGATTCTGCTCGACCGCCGTCCACGGGACGGGGTCATGGCGCGCCGACGTCCCGCTGGGCCAGATCCACCGCGGCCTCGATCAGGTCCAGCTCGAGGCTCATGCGCTGCCGCTCGGCGTCGGGCAGCGCGGCCGCGTCCTCACGCCAACGCTCCAGCTCCGCCACCATGTCATGCACATCAGAGGTGGCGGCGCTGATCCGGCCCTCGCGAAGGGCGCGCTGGATGACGTCGCGCCGGGCGTGGAAGCCGAACCGGGGCTCAACGGGGAGCGGGTCGAAGAGCGGCGTGAGCGAGAAGCTGTCGATGGCGAAGTCCCCCTCGAAGCCGGTGAAGTCGAGCTGGAGGTAGAGCTTGCGCGCCTCGGCGATCTCCGTCTCGACGGGCAGCTCGTAGGTCTGCCATCCATCGGCGGGGGCGGCGGTCACGGAGACATCGGGCAACTCCGTTTCGCCCACGGGCCAGCCGCCGAACCACGATGGCAGGAAGACGGCCTTAGCGGCGATGCGGCCGGCGCCTGCGGCCTGGAACTTGAAGGACAGGCGATGTGGGACGCCCGGCCTGATGACGAAGGGGTCGGTGCGTATGCGGCCGCCCATCGGCCGCGGGGCCTGCACGCGCAGGGCATGGGCGCCGCCGTGCGCATCATCGGTCAGGCCGACCTCACCACCCTCGAAGCCGTAGCGGAACCACCGGCCTGCATCCTCCTCGAAATCCAGTGTCTCTGTCAGCGACTCATCGTGCTGGGCGAGTATCCAGCGCCACTCGCGCCCGGCCCTGTCCAGGGCAGCGGCAACGCGCGAGGCGCAGTAACCCCGCCACTGCTCGGCGGTGCAGACGCGCACCACCTCGGTCACGCCCTGTTGCGTGGCCAGCGGCACGACGAGCCGGTCGCGCTCCCAGCGGTAGGGCAGCCGCTCCATGCGGCGCAGGTTCATGACGACGAGGCCGTCGCGGATACCGATGCCGGCCCTCGGCGCGATGATCGTCAGCTCGCCGTCCTCGGCCTCGCGGGAGAGCTGGCGGACCGTGAAGCTCAGGGTGCCGGAATCGAGGCTGCCGAAGCGCTCGATCGTCGCGTCATCCACGGTGTAGTCGGCCCAGGGAACCGGCCGCCAGCCGGCCTCCGACAGGTCCACGATCAGCGGCATGACCTGGCGGTACATCTCGCGCAGCGACTGCACTGAGCGCAGCGGCCTGTCGGCCCAGATGTTCTCGTTGGTCACGCCCGGCGACACGCCCCAGGCGAGGCAGCGCTCGTACAGCTCGTCGGTACCGGGGTTGACCAGGAAGGAGGCGGGTTTGCGGCCGGCCAGGATGCGCAGGCGCTCGATCAGCTCGGAGTGGTAGAACTCGACGCCGATCATGTCGAAGTACTGGGCGTGGATGAAGGAGTCCACGGCATTGAAGTTGCCGTTCACGAAGCCCCCCCTGCGATGCACCTCATCCGCGAAGCGGGGGAAGAACTCGCACAGTTGCAGGGCCTTGGACTGCGCCGGCTGCAGGGGATCGGTGCTGACCACCAGCGGCAGTCGGGCCAGCCTCCAGTGGTCGCGGCGGTAGTCGAAGTGTGAGATCGACTTGTGCACGATGTTATCGAACTCCACCCCGTCCGTGGGGGCGCCAGCCCTGCGCCCCCAGTCGCTGGAGAGCCGCATCTGGCGCAGGATGACGCCGGCCCAGTTCGGCTTGGGCAGGTCGTAGGAGCAATACTGCTGGCAGCGCATGAAGTACAGGTCGTCGTGCCTGATGGCAGGCCACTGCCAGTTGGCCGTGCCGTCGGCGTTGTGCAGCACAGATGTGAATGTGGCCTGCGCGAGCACCGGCCAGGGCGATCCCCAGTAGGGATTGGGGAACATGTACTGCCATTGCGGCATCTCCGCCTCCTCGGCCAGGATCTGCATGCGGTGCTCGTATGCGTCCTCATCGGAGGGATGGCCGTCGAACTCCTGCGACCACGTGCCCGGCCGGACATAGACGCAGTTGCCGATGCCGAGGATGTCGTTGGCCACGTGGCCGTACATGTCCGCCGGAGGCGGGCCCTGCACCATCCTGTCGGCCGCGCAGTGGAAGTCGCCCAGGTTGGGGATGTCGAACTGCCCGCTGCGCAGCACGCACCAGTTGCCGTGCCTGTGAGCGTGAGAGTCGAACTGCTCGGGGAACAGCTCGTAGTAGGTCGCGACGGCCTGCCGGAAGGGCCACGGCCTGCTGCTCTGGTAGAGGACGAGGCGGTAGTCGGCCTCTGACGGGAAGCGCTCGGTCTCCGGCGTCAGGCCGACGTCGAACTCGCAGGCGAGCGAGGCGCCGCCGATGGCCGCTCGATAGCCCGAGAGCCGGTACAGCCGCGGCTGCTCGTAGAGGGGCACCGCCAGACATGCGCCCAGATGATCGCCGGTCAGAGTCGCGAAGGGGTAGGTTGAGGCGTGCGGCTGGTTGTTGGGCGTCATGGTCTGAGACCGCATCTCATAGCGGCGATCGGGCTCCAGCGCCTTCTCACGCCTGATGCCCTCGGACCAGCCCCAGGCCTGGCGGGAGGTCAGGGGCAGGCGGAACTCCAGTCGCAGGCAGCGGTCGCGCCCGGTGAGGTCCCGGAGGTGTGCCCGCATCTCGACGCGACGCTCGAGGCCCTGGAACTCGATGCGGTAGTCCACCCCCAGCCTCTCCGACCTGCCGGCGAGCACCGCTCCTTCGTCGTCGGCCGTCACCCGCGCGCGCAGCGGCACGGGAGTCTCGCCCTGCTCCAGGTCGGTCAGGAACCAGCCGGCGAGCGGATAGAGGTCGCCGCCGCCGAGGTCTTCACCGCGAATGCTCAGCCACGCCACCCCGCCATCGGGCGAGAGCCGCAGCGTCAGGCCGTCATCCGTGCGGATGGTGGCTCCCTCGGCCGCCTCCGCGGCCCCTGGCGGCCCGGCCGCAGCGGCGGCCGGCACGCACGCCAGCTCATCCAGGCGCATCTCGGTGCCCAGCAGCGTCTTCGCGTCCTCCCGCGGATCGTGAACCGCGAGCATCAGGAGGCCATCCGAGACCTCCTCGGGCACCGGGACGGTCACCTCGAAGTCGGTGGGCTCCGGTCCGAGTCGAAGCGGCGGGCCGCATGCCCTGGTGATGGCTGAGTCACCCCTGAGTTGCGCGCCTTCGGGCCAGCCGACGAACACAAGTCGGGCAACGATGGGCGCCGACGCAGTTGCCTGCCCGGAGGCCACGAAGGCCCCGCTCTCGCGCCACACCCCCGGATCAACCCGCTCGTACAGACCACATCCGGCCATGCTCAGCCTCGCGAGATCTTCGGCGGTCAGTGTCAACTTCAACTGCTCGAGACTGGAGAACGGATGGACCTGTACCTCGCTGAAGGGAGCGGGTGCTTCCAGCGGACGGCCCGGCAGGTAGCTGCCCCTCTGCGGGAGGTCCACCGGTGACGGGGGCTTGCGGATGGACGCCAGCCGGGCGATCTCGTCGCCGCTGAGGGCGCGATCGTAGATGCGCACGTCCCAGATCCAGCCCGGCATCTGCCAGCCGACGCCATGCCCCAGGTCCCAGCCGATATGGACATCGTCCGAGCCTGCGCGCATGGGCTTGGGGATCTCCCTGAAGGTCACAAGGGCACCTTCCCGGTAGAACCCCATCCGGTTCTCCTCCACGACGCCGGCCAGGTGAATCCACTTGCGAACCGGCGGGAGGCTGTCGGGCATGATGTTCTCGTACGATTCCGGTGTGGTCCAGACGCGGAAGCTACGCGGGCCGAGCAGGAAGCGCGCAGGACAGGAGACAGCCACGCCGCCGGGCCACTCGTCGCGCCACACCCATGCCGTCACGGTCATCTCGTGCGTCTCATCGGCCAGGTACGGGAGATCGGGGGACAGCGCATGACCCGGCGTGGGACGGTAGGGGATATGCATACCGCGCGTGGGGTCGAAGTCTTCGGCCGAGGTCCCCAGCACCTCCGCGGGATTGCCGTTGCCCGTCCGCTCCGGCACGCGGCCCTCGACCATCTCGCTGAACTCCCACCAAGCCACGAGTCCCTCCTCCACTGTCGGCTCGGCAGCAGAAGCGCCGGAGGGCGGCACGAGCGCCAGTGGGAGCAGGACGGTCAGCAGTAGTGCAACCGGCTGTCGCATCGACAACGCCTCCTGGTCTGTACGGTCCGTGATTCCTGTCACCGGTACGCCGAAGACGGGCGGTTCGACGGCAGTCCCCCGCCCGCCCGAGCGCAGTCTCAGTAATCCCCCACAGAACTGACCACGCATGTCCTGTTCGGCGGCGGAACGAGGAACCCTCCATCAAGACGCGCCTGGGCGCGACGCAGCTCAGAGGCAGAGTACGCAGGGCGCGAAGGAGCTGACGGCTCAGCCGCTTCGCCCACCGGCGGACCGCCGCGCGGAGGCGCCCTTGCCTGCGGTGCCGTCCTCCCCAGCCAGATGCAGCGGGGGAGGTGACCGCGGCGGGTACCGCCGAAACTCACGGCGTGACCGCGTGTCCGCAGACCGTGGCCCTCGGGGGCTGAGCGATACCACCGTGGCCTCACTACGCCTGCATGGCAGGCTCTACTGGCTCGAGGATGACACGCGCACGCACCTGTCCTCGCCCACCGCGCGCTACGGCCGGGCGCGCGACCTCTGGGAGAGCGTCAACATCCTCAAGCGCAACGCCGCCTGCGCGATCAGCGAGGCGTCGCCGATGTGGTATCTCGACTTCGAGGGCAACTGGCACGCGCACCCGGAGATCATGCGCACGGTGGAGCAGGTCCGGCGGATCGCGGACCAGGCGCTCGCCAGGGACCGCCGGCGCGGCGGGAGTGCACATCTACGACGACGCCGAGGACTTCGTCTGTGCCAACAACGTGATGGTGGCCGCGCACACGCGCTACGCCGGCGAGAGGACCATCCGCCTGCCGCGCCCGCCGGGTCGTGGATGCCTTCAGCGGCGAGGAGGTGGGGACGAACATCGCCAGCTTCAGCGTGGATCTGCGCGCCTACGAGACGAGGATGTGGTGGCTGGAGTAGCGCTGCCCGGAGTCAGCCCACGCTCATCGCGGACCTCAAAGCAAGTCTGACGTGTGCTCCAGCAGGGCCCCGGTGACTGCGCCCGGGCGCAGATGGGATTTCCAGCCCGACCCGCTCGTGAAGGGCAGGGCTAACGACGGCGGGCGCGGCACAGGTCCGCGCCCTACAAGACCACAACGGCGCACGGGCCTGGAGGCCCGTACCACGGACCGGCCCGAGGCGTGCCGGCGTGCCGAGGTACCTGCCCTGGCCGTTGGCCGGAGGCGACAAGTGGTCAGGGATGGCGGCGGCCCGGGATCACGCCGGACCGTCTGACAGGGAGGAAGCCCGGAGCCCAATGGGGAACAGGTCGGGCGCCCGGAGACCGGTTCGAAGCACATACAAGAACCGGCCTCCGGGCGCTTCGTGGTCACATGAGAAGGCAGCCGTGGTAAGCCGGGGAGTAGGTACAGAGGTGAAGATCAAGCACGGCAGGAGCAGGGAGGATCAATGCGTGAGCTGACGGCGCGTGTCAAAGAGGGGCTGCGGGGGATAGGAGCGGACCTCGTGGGCATTGCCGGCCCTGATCGCTTCGACGGGGTTCCGCCCAACCAGGACCCCCGCGAGCTGTTTCCCGAGGCCCGATCGCTGATCGTCATCGGTCGAGCCATCCCCCGTGGCGCCCTGCGGGGTCAGGAGGAGGGCACCAACTGGAGCATGTACAACGACTTCGCGGGTGTGGGCCTGTGCGAGTACTTCGTGCCCTCGCTCACATACCATGCGACCAGGGTTCTGGAGGATCTCGGCTGGGAGGCCGTTCCGGTCTACCCCCATCCGCCGGGGACGCAGCCGCAGGGGGTGCCGGTGGCGGAGGGCCGCGTGGCGCCGAACGTGGTGCCTGACGTGCGATATGCGGCGGTGGCCGCCGGGCTGGGAGAGATAGGTCGCTGCGGACTGCTGCTCACGCCGCGCTACGGGCCCCTGCAGCGGTTCAACATGCTGGTCACCGACGCCGCGCTCGAGCCCGACCCGCTCTTCGAGGGCTCGGTGTGCGATCAGTGCGGCGAGTGCCTGCGCCAGTGCCCGCACGGCGCGCTGAGCGAGGAGCCGCGGGAGATCGAGATCGCGGGCAAGCGCATGCTCGTCTCCGACCTGGACGTGGCAAGGTGCAGGTCGTGCGGCAGCGGAGAGCGGTCCAATGTCTATGACCCGGAGGGAGAGCCGGACCGCATCCCCGCCGCGTGCGGCCGCGCCTGCCTGGCACACCTGCACGAGCGCGGGTTGGTCGAGATGCAGTACCGCATGCCCTTCCGCGTGCGCGAGCCGTGGTTCCCGGGCGGTGAGGCCCGGTGATCTCGGCGCAGAAGGTCAAGGAGTTCGCCCGTTCGAGAGGCGCGGACCTCGTCGGCATCGGCAACATCGAGCGGTGGGAGGGCGCGCCCGAGCAGATGCATCCGGCCAACATCTTCCCCGACGCCCGGTCGGTGATAGTCATCGGCAGCCGGATCCCCCGCGGCTGCTACCGCGGCATCGAGGAGGGCACGCACTTCCCCTCCTACCCCATCTACGGGTACAAGCGGCTGAACGCGCAGTTCCGCCCCCTAATAACGTATGAGACGGCGCTGTTCATTGAGGAGACCTCCGGGTTCGAGGCCGTGCCGGTTCCGCCCCATCCGCCGGAGAGCCAGCCGTGGCGGGAGCCGGTTGCGGACGGTAGGGCGGCGCCGGATGTCTACCCGCACTTCCGCTACGCCGCGGTACTCGCCGGCCTGGGCGAGATCGGCTACTCGAAGGTCTTCCTCAGCCCGCAGTTCGGCCCGCGCCAGCGGCTGGGGATGATCCTCACCGACGCGAAGCTCGATCCGGATCCGCTGTTCGACGGCCAGATCTGCGATGGCTGCAAGCAGTGCATCGCCGACTGCCCGGCGGGCGCCCTGATGCCGGAGAAGGAAATCCACGTCAACCTGGGCGGCAAGGAGACCGTGCACGCCGACATCCACTGCGGCCGGTGTCACCTGGGCCACTGGGGAGCGACGAACGAGAACTCGCCCTTCGTCGCCAAGGCCTTTCCCGGCATGCGGATGCGCATGGCCGAGCAGGACATGGCATGGGGCGCGGAGGCGGGCAGCTTCGTGCGCGCGCTCTTCCCCTACGTGCCGTACTACGAGATGATGTGGAAGCAGGTCCCGGGCTTCCTGGCCACCTGCGGGGCGCGCGGCTGCATCCGCACCTGCATGGATCATCTGGAGCGGGAGGGCAGAATCGGCGCCGCCTTCAACACGGGGGCGTTCCGAAAGCGCCGCCAGTGGCTGCTGCCATAGGCTTCCCCCAGCCCTGCAGCGGCTGGCCGGAGCGCTGTCCGCTGCACCGGGTCGCCTACCTTACGCGCCATCCGCGGACTGCCGCCGGAGCAGAACCGCTGCGCCGATGGCGCTGAGCATCGCGACCAGGACCAGAACAACGCCTATGCGGGCCAGCAGCACGGTCGCGACCCCTCCGTCGTCCATTAGCTCGGCATCCGCCTCAAGTCTCATCCTGGCAGGACTGGCACCGGGCAGCTCGGGCACGCGCCTGACGAGGCCGGCGGATGGGGCTGCGTCTGGCTGCGCCCGGTCGTGCGGGGGCTCCTGCGCCTCGGGCTCGCGGGCCCCCGCCGGCGCCGCGTCACCTGCTGTGCCCGTCGCCGCGACTCCGCCGCGCTCAGCAGGGCCCTCACGTTGCGCCGGGGCCTGCACGGGTTCGGCCTGCTCCTTCGCCCGCGCCTCAGTAGTCGTTGGCAGCTCGGGCTGTGCTGGGCCAGGCGGGACCGCGGCCGGCTCCGGATCGGGCTCTACCTGCCGCCCGGTTGGGGTGTCTGAGGCGTCCGTCACAGGGCGATTGCCGGAGGCCTGGGGCTCGCGGACCGCCGGGCTCTGATCGGGGGCCTGCGTCACGGGCGGACCGGGGGACCGCAGGCCCGGCACATCCTCCTCAGCCGGCGCGGCTTCCTCCTCCGCGTCTTCGCCCGCATCGTCGGCGAAGCTGAACAGGATGAAGCTCGGCTCCACCGCCTGGCCGGTGGCCCACTGGGGCAGGCGCTCGGTCCAGTTCCAGCTCATCAGCAGGTCGATGCCGGGATTCGAGACCTTGAGTTCGCAGGCACACGGACCGTGCATGAACTGGATGAGATCCCGCAGCCCCGCCACCGTCACGCCCCCGCCGATGTATGGAGGCAGCGCGTGGCCGCGTCCGAAGACGCCGAAGACCATCGAGCCCCTGATCTGCGGCAGGTCGTCCTCGATCGAGAGGAGTTGCCGCACCAGCCACCGCTCCGTGGGATCGTCCCGCTGCACGGTGACCACGGCGACACGGCGCTCGCCATCGGACTCCGCAGCGGCCGCGCGGCGCGCGACCGCGAGCGCATTCTCGGCGTCGCCAGCGGTCCGGTCGGCCAGCACCAGGAGGGCGCCGGCCGTCCCGGAGCTGAGCTCCCCGGCCAGCTCAGTTCGCTTCGGCGACTCCAGCAGTTGCGTGGCCGCCTGCAGGTCCAGTCGGCCCGAGAACAGCTCGGCACGTCTGGAGCTGACGACGTGCAGGGGCAGATCGCCGGCACGATGGCCGCGCCAGACGCGCTCATAGTTGCGGGCGACCGTGCCGTCCGCCTGGACTGCGACGGCGTGGAAGAGGACATTCGCATTGTGCCCGCTCCCGCCCGCGGCCAGAAGCTCGTTGGCCGCTGTGTCGCGCCCCGGCGCCTCGCCTGCCCGGTGGAAGTAGTAGACGTGGTAGGGGTCCGGCTGCCAACTGTACATGGCGTACTGGTAGACCGGCGTGTCGCAGGCCTGTAGCCGTGTGGCGGCCATCAGGAGGACCGCGGTGCCCGCTATCGATAGGGTTAGCGCGTGTCGCATTCAAGCACGTACTCCCCAGCCGCGCAGATCGGGGCCGTTCACTCCGGCTCGTAGGCCACGATGAGCTGCGGCGGATCCTCGCTCTCTCGCGAGCGGAAGACGGCGGCGTCGCAGGAGGTCGGGACCAGCGCCAGCGAGACCTCGTCCCGCGCGCGCAGGTCGATCGTGAGCAGGTGCTCGCTCACCTGTCCGAGCTGGACCGCGCCCAGCGCGCCGACCTTCTCACCTGGACGCGGCCTGTTGTTGTAGGTCACGGCCGCCTCGTCCCACGCCTCCTCCACCATGCACACGTCCCCCGCGTCCGTGCTGTCAGAGTGTGAGCCGTCGTGGGTGCGCAGGCGCAGCTTCGCCATGACGGGACGGCCGGGAACGTCGAGCGGGAAGCGCAGATACGCGATGGCGTGCGACTGGTCACCGAGCTCCCTGTCGCCGCCGTCCTGGGCCAGGAGCGCATCCCCACCCGTGTTCGCGTCCGGTGTGGAGCGCCTGACGGCGGCGTCTGCGCCCGCGTCGATGGTGACCGCGGGCAGGTCGTCGGGCCATGCGGTCAGGTGATAGCCCATCTCCGCCTCAGCGCGCTCCAGCCACGTCCGCCAGACGGCTAACGGCTCGGCGTGGCGGCGCGTGAGGCTGATCCCCCCGGGCCCCAACGCTTCGAGAACGCTCCACGTAGTCTGGTCCAGGACGGCGGTCGCCTCCGTGCGCAGGAGCGGGATCGCGGCATCGCGCGCGGACGCATCCAGGCCGAGGAGATGCCGCCGTTCGCCGAGCCCGTCGAACGGGCAGACGCTAACGAGCGCGTAGCGGCGCGCGGGGGCCAGGTCCACGGTCACCGAGCGGCCCTCGGGATCGCAGGAGACCTCGAACCCGCTGTAGTAGAGCGCATTCGGCTGCTGGCTTGCCCGGCCGTGACTGAGCGGGTTGAGCCGGTCCGCCACGCGCGGGTTGTCGAAGTACTCCAGCAACTGCGCGCCGGTGACCTCGTGGCGGGCCAGCCGCGCATCCGTGACGTGCGCCAGCAGTTCGCCCATCGTCAGCTCGCCCGCAGCGAGGGCCTCGTCCTCCGGCCACACGCTGTCGCACGGGATGAGCGCGATGTCGGCGCCCGTGGCCCGGCGAAGCGTGTCCGCCAGCCAGTAGCCGAGATTGTGGCGCTCCATCGGCGCGTCGAGCGTCTGCACCGCAGCGTCCATACCTGGCAGCGGCACCCGTTCGAGTTCCAGCGCGCACAGTAGCGGCACGCTGTCCGCAGTCGGCTCCTCCGTGCGCGGGACGAGCTCCACCACCAGCTCGCTGCGCACGGGCACAGCATCGAGTTCGCACACCAGCGGTCGATTGGGCCCGCCGGCCGCCTGCAACACGTCCAGCCCCTCGGCCACGGTCTCGCCCTGGAGCTTGATGTCGAAGGGCGGCGGGCCGCCGCCCTCTCCGGGCGCGATGAAGTGCAGCCGCAGCCCATATCCCGCGGGCGCATCGCCGCGCTGGACCAGCGGGAACCGCAGTCGCTGCAGCCCCCGGATCCCCGACGCGTACAGCCATGGGGTCGCGGTGCCGTCGATCTCCGCCAGGCGCAGATCGTTCGAGAAGTAGTCGCCCTCCTCATAGAGGGTGGTCTCGATCTCGAACTGGGTTTGCATCCGGGACCAGGGGCGCGGGTAGGACAGCCACAGGTCGCCGTCATCGGCGCGGCGGTCGCCCGGGGCGCCGAAGTTCACGCAAATGTGCCGCACCGGCGTGTGCGGGCCGGGGGTGCTGAAGAGGCCCCAGGTGCGCGGCTCCTCGACCGGCTCGAAGGCGAGGCTGCACTGGATGGCGTAGAGACACTGGCATCCCGAGCTGGCCTCGGGGATCAGCACCAGGCCGTTGGCCGGGATGGCGTTGATCCAGCATCCCGGGCGCTGGGCGCCAAAGTGGCAGGTCCCGTAGTCCCGGACGAGGTCGTAGTAGCCCGTGAAGCTGGACCGGAAGAGCAGGAGGTTCTCGGCGCCCGAGATGCAGCCGCAGTGATGGCCGGGCCGCTCGAACTGCCAGGGGACCTGCTCCCCGGTGATGGGATGTGCGCGCATGCGCTGCTCGCCGGTGCGCAGGTCAAAGGCCCAGGGCTCTGCGACGAACTGCTCGCCGACGATCAGCGGCCGGATGCGATAGCCGATGGGCTTGTGCCACAGCAGCTCTCCACCCTCAGCGTCGAGGGCCACCGCGCGGCGTTCACCGTATTCGCCGCCCAGGAACTGGCGCCACAGATGGCCGTTCCAGTGGGCGGCGCTGAACACCAGCACGCCGTCGCGATACATCGCCATGAGCACGCCCCTGCTGCCGCCGCAATCGGTCAGGTCTACCGGGCGCTCCCACAGCTTCGCCCCGGTGGCCGCGTCCAGGCAGACGACCATGCGCACGTCGGCGCTCTCCGGATCGCCGCCGGTCCGCGCGAGGGCCTGCCGGCGCTGCTCGGTGGTCAGCTCCACGCTGTCGGCGAAGAACAGACGCCCGTCGCCGATGGCGATGGTATTGTCCTTGATGCGGGTGCCCTCGCAGGTCCACCGCGGCGCACCGCTCTCGGCGTCGAGGGCAAAGACGCGCCCGCTGAAGTTCCCGTCCAAGCTGGTGCTGCCGTAGAGAAGGTCGCCGACGGTGGCGATCCAGCCCCATGCGGGCGGCTCGTCCGCGGGGGCATCGGGCTGGTCGAAGGTCGCGGTGGTCTCGCCGGTGGCAACGTCGAGGCGGAGGCAGCGTGAGCCAACCGCCACGAACATGTACCGCGCATTGCAGCAGATGTTGCTCGCCCGGTGGGTCATTCCGCCGCGCATGGCTCCGTCGATGTGGCGCTCCCAGTACTTCACCCCGTTGTAGGCGTCGTAGCACATCACCACGTTATTGCCCTGCATCAGCAGTCGTCCATCCACGGCGAGCGGCGCGACGCCGCGAGCGTGCCTGCTGATCATCTTGTCCGGTCCCGGGTCGCCGTACCACAACAGGCCCAGCGGACATCTGACCTGGTCGTCGCCGCAGGCGGTGTTGCCCGGCTCGGCGTACTGATGTGTCCAGCTCCCGGCGCCCGGCAGCGCTCCCCGTGCGACTGTCCCCCACAGGCCCCCCTCGCGCTCGATCGCGGGGTCACCGAGGCCGAACGAGCGTAGCCACTCGGTCAGCGCCTCTGCGCTTGGGCCGCCCGGCGCACCTGCAGGCTTGCCGACGCACACCACCCCACCGCATGGCTTGACCTTGCGGATGAGCTCATCGGTGACCTCCGGCAGGCCGCCGCCGTTCAGAGCGCTCTCTGAGATCACCAGGTTCGCGAAGTAGTTCGGATAGGGGATGTCGCTCGTGTCGCCCTGCTCGACGAAGACGCGGCTACCGTGCATCCCGGCGGAGTCCAGCGCCGCCCGCGCGGCCTGTACCTTCGCCGCATCCGGCTCCAGGCAGTAGATGGTCAGCTCCGTCCGTCGCGCCAGCTCCCAGGCGAGCCGTCCGGTCTCGACGCCGAGCATCAGGCAGAAGCCCCGGGTCACGCCCGAGGCGGCGATGATGGCTTCGGCCGCGGCCCGGCAGCGCTGCGCCGCCGGCCCATCGTCGGCGTATGGCTGGGCGCTGGCCTGTTGGTCGATGACGGGCCCCGGCGCGCCGTCACCCGCCGCGAAGCAGTAGAGCATTCCCGAGGTGGTGCTGACGTAGAGCGCGTCGCCGGCCGCCGCCAGGCCCTCCGCCTCGCCCTCGACCTCGGCGCGCCACTTCTCCTCGCCAGTCGCGGCATCGTAGCCCACGACCAGGTCCTGGCCGCCGGCGTAGAGCACGTTCCCGGCCAGAATGAGGCTCGAAGCGCACGTCGTCGGCGTGCGCCACTTGACCTGGGGCTGCAGACCCTCGGCCTCGATCTCCTGCAGTCTCTGGCGCGCGGCCTCCAGCTTCCCCTCCACGTCCTCGAGCCGGCCGGTGATTTCGGCGATCTGCTCGGCGTCCTGCTCATCCTCGGGTTTGGCCTTCTCCCCCCGCAACTCCCGCTGCGTGTCAGACCGCTTTCGCTCAAGAGATCTGATCTCCCGCTCCGTCTTCTTCCTCTCCCGGCTGGCCTCGGCGTAGGGCTCGAAGCTGACGCACTGGACCTCCTCGGCCAGCGCGGGGCCACTGGTCTGCGTCGGCACCGCGTCGGTGGTCATGTAGGCGACCTCATCGGCTACCACGATGCGGCGGCACGGGAACCAGGCGAAGCCGCCACGCCCGGACTCCTGGTCGTAGCCCACCGCCTGGTTGGCTCCGACGAGGATGTGGTCATCGGCGAGAACCGCGAAGGTGCCGCCCACGATGCCGCTGCTTCGCCAGCCATCATGTGCCTGATAGAGCTTCCGGCCATCCTCCCGGTCGAATGCCGCCGGCAGGGCCCGCCCGGAGGGAACGAAGAGGCGGCTCTCTGAGGCCAGCAGGTAGCCCTGCGGTGACAGCTCATTGCTGCCCGGGCCGCCCAGCAGCCCTCGCTCCGCCGCGGTCGATGTGGTGTCGTTGCGCCAGACCAGCCGGCCGTCATCGGCGTCCACCGCGCACACATAGACGCCCTCGTGCGGGAAAACGCCGGCCCCGAAGTAGGCGGTGCCATCATCGACCAGCACCCCGGTTCGGACGGGCCAGCGCGAGACGATCCGCCCGTTGCCGATCAGCCGGTCATCCTCAGGGCCGGCCTGCAGCCGCCAGACCTGAGCGCCATCGTCGGCCCGGAGGCAGTAGGCGTGGCCGTCGTCAGAACCGAAGTAGACGCGGCCGCCCTCGACCGCCGGCGCGAGCCGAACCGGAGCGCCGGTGTGGAAGGCCCAGCGCACCTGCGCGGTCTCCGCGTCGAGGCAGTACACCGCGCCATCGCCGGAGGAGGCCAGGAAGACGGAGCCGTCCGCGACAGCAACGTGGTTCGCCGCATCGAACCTGAGCCGGTCCTTCTCCCAGTTCCCCTCCACGGCTTCGTCGCGGGGGCCGCTCCAGGCCTGCTGTGGCGGGTACGACTGTCGGAAGGCCCAACGCAGGTGCAGAGGAGGCGCAACGCTCTCCGCGGTCCACCCGCTGCGGGCGTTGTCATGCCGGAAGGTGGGCCAGTCATCCCCCAGGGCGGGAGCTGTGAGGACCGCGAGCGCGGCAATGCCGACGCAGCGGATCAGATCGGAGGCGAGGCCTCCTCGTCGGTCGGTGGCGGCCATGGTTGACGACCCCCTTGCGGTCCGTCTGACTGCTCTCACGCACAGCCCCTTTCGCGGTTGGCTGCTCTACACCTGCCAGCCGAGCACACATGAGTGTACGCATGTGCAGAAGGGGGAGCCGGCGTCCTGCGCCCAAGCGCGCTTTCAGGGCCCATCACTCATCGTCAGCGCGATGCCACCGAGCGCTTCTGTGCCCCTC
>JALGUJ010000062.1 GCA_029820945.1 Candidatus Zipacnadia bacterium
TAGCCGGCGTTCTCGCCCCGGTCGAGGATGTGCGCGCCGATGCTCGCCTGGTCCGTGGTCCCCCACCAGTTGTGCTGTGCGAGGATCGCGTCCCCGCTGAGGTTGGCGAGATCGTACTCGCCGTTGCCGTAGAGCGAGTTGCGGCCCGGGTTGGCCGGCTCTCCGTCGCTGCCCACGAGCGGGAATGCGCTGTCCGCGACGGCCAGCCCCCAGCGGCCGTTGTCGCGGATGGTGCAGCCGGTAATGATCGGCATGGCCGTTCGCGCCACGTGCACGCCGTCATGCCGGCACAGCTCGAAGACGGAGTCCACCAGGCGGATGCAGCCGTCGGAGGTGATCCTGGCGCCCGTCTCGGCGTGTCGGACGACTGTGTTGACCAGCCTCCCCGCCGAGCCGCCGATGTACTCGATGCCTGTCCAGTCGCCGGGCGCCGGCGTCGCGTTGGGCGAGCCGAAGACCACGGGAGCGTCCGGCCGGCCCGCGGCGACCAGGATGCCGGTCGCGGTCACCGTGCCCCCGACGACCTCGACGCCGGCGCGCAGGCAGAGGCGGGCATTGTGCGTGACCCGCAGGTTCGTGCCACCGGGGTCGGCGGTGAGGTCGAAGGGCACTCCCTGGGGCAGCCACGCATCGTCGTCGTTGATGTCGTAGTCCAGGCCGCAGACAACGCCCACGGCCTGCCTCGCGTTGTCCCGGTAGCTGTTGCCCGCGCGCAGCGCCTCCGCCACGGTGGCCGCGACCCGCACGGGGTAGCCGCCGCAGCGGGCGAAATGCGTGTCGTGGATCTTGCCCGTAGAGGTGCGCTGCGGCATGTGCATGCCGTTGTCGGCGCAGTCGGCCACCGTGCACCGCGCCATGTCCACGTGCGCCCTGCCGCCCGCCAAGAGCCCGTCGTGCTCGCTGTCACGGATCAGCACATGGCTCAGGTAGAGGCCTCCGTCATCGACCGTGAAGCCGTTGCGCGCGAAGCCGACAGTAGCGTCGCGCATGCGCACGACGCCGCCCGGCTCCACCTCGATGCCCAGCCAGTCGCCCGCCTGCGCCTGCCCCAGCGGCTGTATCACCACCGGCGCCCCGGCCAGCCCATCCACGCAGAGCCTGCCTCGCACGACGATCCGGCGTGGTGGATAGATGCGGATGCCGGACTCGATGCGCAGGGCGGCGCCGTCGTCGATGACGAGGTCGGCGCTCTCCGAGCCCGCCGTCATGTCCAGCGGCAGGTCCTGGTCCCGCCAGTAGTCACCGTCCTCGATGTCGGTCAGCGCATCACAGTCCACCGCGATCGCCTGCCGGCCGTTGTGGGCGTAGGTGTTGCCCCTGTGCAGCATCTCGAGGCAGGTGGCCTTCACCCGCACAGGCTCCTCGCCGCTGCCGATGAACTCGGAGTAGATCACCGCACCCCTCTGGCGGGTCGTCACGATATGCAGCCCGTGCCGGCCGTTGTTCTGGAACCGGCAGTAGGCGCACTTGAGGAAGCCGTCCCCCCAGGCCATCAGGCCATCGCGCGAGGCGAGCCGCACGTGGCAGTTGTAGAGCCGCACATCCGCCCCGTCGGCCATGATGTTGTCGGTGGCCGAGCGGAAGGTGCAGCGCTGGAAGCGTCCGGTGGCGCCGGGCGTGAAGTAGATGCCCTTCCACGCGCCGGTCGAGCTGTTGTTCGGGGCGCGGAACACGATCCTGCTGCCCATCGGCGACATCGCCGTGAGCGAGCCCGAGACCGTCAGGCGGTAGTCGCCGTGCGCCACCACGCGCACGTCCGGCTCCACCGTCACGTCCGCGCCCGCCGCGATCGTCACGTTCGAGCGCATCTCCCACGGCGAGCCACCGGCGGTGAGCACCGTGTCGGACTCGATCCGCTCGGGCAGCACCGCAGCCTGTAGGGGCGTGCGGCATCTCGGGACAATACAGAGCGTGGCGGCAATGATCGCGGCCGCGCGGCGTCGGCCGACCTGCGGGCACATCGGCCCCCCTCCCCCTTGCGTCCGTTCCTGCCTGCGCTGGGCATTTCGCCGATCGCCGCGCTATCCCTGCCTCGCGGGCAGAAGGATTCGAGGCTCGGCCTGGCGAAGCCGTGGCTCCGTCGAGAGCAGACGACTCGGAGGCGGTCCGGTGGACGAGGAGACCATGCTGCACCATCTCGAGGAGCTGGCGGCCCGGCTGGGCATCGAAGTGCGCTACGAGCCGGCGGCGGGTAGGGTGGGCGTGGGCCGGCTGCGCGGCCAACGGATCGCGGTCATCGATGCGGCGCTGCGCGTGAACGAGCGGCTCGCCGCGCTTGCCAGCATCCTCGCCGGCGAGACGATCGACGGCCTCTACGTCCCTCCGGCCGTGCGGCAGCGGCTGGACCGCGCCGCGCCTCTGAGGAGCGCGCCGTCGGCGGGCGAGATGACCCAAGACGAGGAGACAGGGGGGCAGTGCGACAGCTCACCCCCACCCGATGACGCGAACGGCGCCGACCCGAAGGCCGGCGCCGAGTGAGCGTCCTCTGACTGCGGCGGCTTCTCAGTCCTCGCCGACGATGCACACCTCCGGCTCGAGCAGCACGCCGAACTCCGCGTAGACCAGTTCGCGAGCGGCCTCGATGAGGCCGATGACGTCGGAAGCGGTCGCGCCGCCGAGGTTGACCATGAAGTTCGCGTGTTTGGTCGAGACGGCGGCGCGCCCCACGCGCATCCCCTTCGCCCCCGCCTCATCCAGCAGGCGCCCGGCGTAGTCGCCGTCGGGCCGCTTGAAGATGGACCCCGCGCTGAACCTCGAGACCGGCTGCTTGGCACAGCGAAGCGCCATCGTGTCACATAGCTTGCGGTGGATCTCCACGGGATCGTCCGGGCGCAGGCGCAGGCGCGCCCGCAGAATGGACAGCCCCAGATCGCGCAGCGCACTGCTGCGGTAGCCGAAGTCGAGGTTGCGCCGCGTGATGCGCTTGCAGCTTCCGTCCGGCGTGACGACCTCAACCCACTCGATGAGGTCGCCGATCTCGCCGCCGTTGGCGCCCGCGTTCATCACCAGTGCCCCGCCCATCGTCCCGGGGATGCCGGCGGCGAACTCCAGCCCCGCCAGCCCCCGCTCGCCGCACAGGAAGCACAGCCGCGCCAGGGAGACGCCGCACTCGACCGTGGCGGCTGTCCCCTCGACGGCGATGTCGCTCAGGCCACCGCTGGTCCGGATCACCAGCCCGCGAATGCCACCGTCGCGGACGATCAGATTCGTCCCATTGCCCAGGTACAGCGCCTGGATGCCGGCGTTGGTGGCCTCCCGGATCACCTCCCGCAGCGCCTCGGGACGCTGCGGGATGACGAGAAGGTCGGCCGGCCCCCCGATCCCGAAAGACGTGTGCCGCGACAGCGGCTCGGCCTCCCGCAGCTCGAGGTGCGGTATCCGGGCCAGGCGGCGTGCCAGGCTGCAGGTGACGTCGGTTTCGCTCTGTGTCGTCATGCTGTGGCCTACTGAGTGCCTTCGCTCTCTTCCTCGTCCTGCTGCTCGGGTTTCTGCTCCTCGCCAGGCTCCGCGCTGTCCTCCGCCGCCTCGTCCTCGTCGGTCGCCTCGAATACGGCCGCGTCGACCACGGCGTCGGACTCGGTCGGCGCCTCCTCCTCAGCCTGCTCGTCCTCCTGCGCCTCATCCTCGGCGCCGGCGACCTGCTCGCGGGCGCGCGCCGCGGCCTCCCTGGCGTCCTTGGCCACCCTCTCAGCCGTCTCACGGGCCTGCTGCCGCAGCTCTCTCCCGTGCTCGACCAGTTCCTCGGACTCCGCGCGAAGCCTCTGACCGAGGCTCCGCAGCGCCCCGCGGAGCCCGCCCGTCTGCGCCAGCCGCCGGGCCACGACCTCGTGAGGCACGATGATTGTGTCCGCCCCGTGGACGATTCCCTCCATCATGGGAAGCGCCCAGACGCCCTCGGTCACGTCCTTGAGTGTGCCGCCCGAGACGTCGAAGCGAACCACCTGCTTGGAGCCCTCGTCGATCTGGACGGTCCCCAACTCGCCCAGCCGCGTGCCCCGGCTGGTCATGATGGTCGGAGGCGACGCCAGCACGCTCCTGCCGCGCTCAAGCTCCTCGGCGGCGTCCTCGCGAGAGCGCAGCTTGGACTGGTCCGACACCATAATCGCGTCACGCCCGATCACATCGATGTCCTCAGCGAGGATCGCTCGGAACTCCGGCGTCCCGGACAGCGTTACGGCAACCAGCCGGCCGGAGCCGAGGTCGATCAGCACGTCGGCTATCACGCCGAGTCTGGTCCCTTCCTCCATCGAGACCACCTGGAGCCCAACGAGGCTGCTCAGTTCGCGCATTGCCTGGCCTCCCTTCGATATGGACGCTACGGGTCCGCCGGCAAGTCGGGGTCGGGGTTCGTGGGATCGCGAAGATGCGCCAGCAGTTTCGCCGCGTAGCTCCTCAGGCCCTCTCCGTACTCCTCATGGGTGAGCATCGTCCGGAAGAAGGCCTTGCTGTAGCCCGTGAAGTTGCCCACGTCCAGCCGGCGCTCCGATGCCTCCAGGGGTACGGCCAGCGCTCGATGTCCGTCGGCCACCATCTGCCGGATGGCATCGGTCAACTGCATCTCGGAGCCGACGCCCGGGGTCAGCTCAGCAAGGTACTGGAAGATGGCGGGGGAGAAGATGTAGCGTGCCGCGACTGCATAGCGGCTCGGCGCCCTGGCGGGCCCGGGCTTCTCGATGATGTCCTCCATGGCGAATGCATGGGCGCCCATGTCGGCGCCGGGTCTGACGATCCCGTAGCGCTTCGTGGCCTCGGCATCCACCTGCTGCACAATGATCGAGATGTCTGCCTCGCACTCGATGTGCGCGGCGACCATGCGCCGCAGGGGGCCGGCCGGCTCCGGGCCGGTGATGAGACAGTCGCCGAGCGCGACGATGAAGTGCTCCTCTCCGACGAACCGCTCGCCGCAGAGCACGGCGTCGCCCAACCCACGGGGCTTCCCCTGCCTGGAGTAGTAGAACTTGACCCGAGAGTAGTCGAAGAGGGGACGTGTGCGCCCACCCACGTCCTCGGCCGAGAGCCCATTGCCGGGGTCGAAGTGGTCCTCCACCGCCCGCTTGGCATCTCCGGTGATGATCAGGATATCGGAGATGCCCGCCGCCACCACTTCCTCAGCGACCCCCTGAATGGTGGGCTTGGTGCCGAGGGGCAGCATCTCCTTCGGCTGGGACTTGGTGACCGGATACAGTCGGGTGCCCCGCCCACCGGCGGGCACAACCGCCTTGGTGATCTGCACGCAGTGAACACTCCGCAGGCGCGTCGGCGCTCACGGCATCGGCACCGCCACAGGCGGTGACCTGCGAGGGGGATGCGGGGGCGTCCTCCTCGCGCTGTCCGGTGAAGATGGTGGCGCCCCACCGGCAGAGGGCGCCAGAATGCCCTGGAGCCGACGGCCAGACTCGAACTGGCAACCGGCTGATTACGATTCAGCTGCTCTACCAATTGAGCTACGTCGGCTCGTGAACCGCCGAGTGACAGATGAGTGGTGGCGAGGGCCGGATTCGAACCGGCGACACACGGATTTTCAGTCCGTTGCTCTACCAGGCTGAGCTACCTCGCCACCCGATTGCGCGGCTATCAAGGTTCCTCAGTGACCCATCGCGTGCGTCAGCCACGTGCCTGCCCCGTCACCTCTCCCCCTGCCCTCACGCCTGCCTGTGGTGGGCGGAGCAGGATTCGAACCTGCGACTCCCTGCGTGTAAGGCAGGTGCTCTGTCCACTGAGCTATCCGCCCGCCGAACCCCGGGCAAGATTCGCCTATGTGGTAGCCCCAACGGGAATCGAACCCGTGTCGCCGCCTTGAAAGAGCGGAGTCCTAACCACTAGACTATGGGGCCACTTATGGTGAGCCGTGCAGGAATCGAACCTGCGGCCCTCGGATTAAAAGTCCGATGCTCTACCAACTGAGCTAACGGCTCACCGCTGATACTACACCATGCCCCGGTCCATGTCAACTTGGGCGCCCTCCCCCCGTGGGGGCCTGTAGACGCCTAATGAGGCCCCACCTTCCCCCACAACTTCGCTCCGGCGCCCGTCCCCACGGCTGTCCTCCGGCCGTCAAGACCATCGCAAGTCATGGGACGTATGGCGGAGCCGGGACACCCGTCGGCGCGCCGTTGCTGTTGACGACGTGTCGCCGCTCGGGCGACGGGCCGGGCAGGCGCGGCGGCCCTCCGGGACGCATCAGCCGGGTCCGTGATACGGGCGGCCACGCTCGTGCGCCGTTGGTCGTTGTTGAGGAGCCGGACTAGCGTCCGGCGTGCCGCTGCTCCGCAGCATGCATCGACCACCGCCGCCCTCTTCGACCTGCAAGGCCAGGACCGGGGACGGACGCGGTTTCGGTACGCGGCCGGAGTATCCGGGTAGCGCAGGGCCGGGCGGCGGGGCCGCTGGATGGCCCAACCAGGGGCCACAGACGAGATCGCCAAGACCATCCGGCGCCAAACAGGTCTGATATGATACGGGCTTGGACTTGCCTGCCTCTTGCAGTCCGGCCCCGCCTCCTGTAAAGTAGGGGCGGCGCCGGCCCAGGGAGGTGCCGCAGCAGCTATCGATCCCGGAGGTCCACGACCGGACGGCGTCGGGCCGCCGGGATTGCATCCGTGGGGCGAGAGAATGCACCCATTCCAGTTGCCGGAGGACCCGGAGACGCTGTGCCGGGCATGCCTGAATGCGCTTGAGGCGC
This sequence comes from Candidatus Zipacnadia bacterium, assembly GCA_029820945.1. Classification (GTDB taxonomy): domain Bacteria; phylum Armatimonadota; class Zipacnadia; order Zipacnadales; family UBA5352; genus JALGUJ01. The sequence goes on from JALGUJ010000062.1 coordinate 6,683, forward strand.
GGCTGTCGCTGGAGGCCGACGTCGTGGCGCGGCTGGAGGAGTGCGCCGGACCCGAGGAGCGCGCACAGGTCTGCTCGGACAGGCTCCGCCTCCTGTGTCCGCTCCACCAAGACGGCGCCGTCGAGCCCTCCGGCTTCGGAGCCTGGCTCTATGAGATCGTGCGTCGGCTGGTCGATATCCTCATCGCTCTCGTGGGACTGACCGTCCTCGCCGTCCTGCTGCCCTTCATCGCCCCGGTGCTGCTGCTTCAGTCCCCCGGCCCCATCTTCTTCAGCCAGGAGCGCGTCGGCCGCAACGGCAGGCGCTTCCAGATCGCCAAGATCCGCACGATGCACCACCACAACGCGTCGGAGGAGGCGAAGTGGGCGACTGAGGAGGACGAGGAGACGCGTATCTTCCCGCTGGGCCGTTGGCTGAGACGCACCCACATCGACGAACTGCCCCAGTTCGCCAATGTGCTGCTGGGCCAGATGGGCGTCATCGGGCCGCGCCCGGAGCAGGTGCCGATCGTCGAGCGGCTGGCGGAGAAGATACCCGGCTACATGCGCCGGCACCACGTGCGGCCCGGCATCACCGGCCTCGCCCAGGTTCAGTACGGCTATGTCGGCTCCGAGCTCGGCACCTGGCTCAAGACCGCCTACGACCTCTACTACATCACCCACCGCGGCCCGTTGCTCGACCTCTTCGTGCTGGCCCGCACCGTCCCCAGGCTGCTCGGCGAGCCCGAGCGCCCGAAGGACGAGACCGCGAAGCAAAGCGCCAGCGTCCCGTAGGGAACGCCGGCGCTATCGCTCTCCCCGCCCGACCTTCGCGCGCCCCAGGCTGAGGCTGCTGTGTCACGCCATGATGGTCTGCCTCCGGCTCGGCCCCACTGACACACAGTGGATGGGGCAGCCCGCAAGCTCCGACATCCGATCCACGTAGGCCCGCGCCTCGTCTGGCAGCTCGTCCCACGCCCTCAGTTCCGAGAGCGACTTCCGCCAGCCCGGGAGCTCCTCGAAGACCGCCGTGACCTCCGCGAGGCGGTCGAGGTTCTCGGGCATGCGCGTGTGCTCTTCGCCGTCGATGCGGTAGGCGGTGGCGATGCGCAGCGTGTCCAGCTCGTCGAGCACGTCGAGCTTCGTGATGGCGATGGAGGTGGCGCCGTTGATCTCGGCGGCGGTGCGCAGTGCCACGCCGTCGAGCCACCCGCAGCGCCGCGGCCTGCCCGTCGTGGTCCCGTACTCGGCCCCACGCTCGCGGAGCCCGTCGCCGATCTCGTCCTGCAGCTCCGTGGGGAAGGCGCCGCTGCCCACCCTCGTCGTGTAGGCCTTGACCACCGCCACCACCTCGTCGATCTCCGTGGGGCCGACGCCGGTGCCCAGGCACGCGCCGCCCGCGACCGGGTGCGATGAGGTGACGTACGGGTAGGTGCCGTAGTCGAGGTCCAGGAATGTGCCCTGGGCGCCTTCGAGGACCAGCCCGCCGCCGGCGAGCGCCTCGCGGATCGCGCCGCGCACGTCGGCGATGTGCGGGCGCACCACGTCGAGCGTTGCCGCGACCTCGTCGAAGACGTCGTCGGGGTCGAGCGGCTCGTGGCCGAAGAGCTGCTCCATGACCGCGTTCTTCTGCGCGAGCTGGTCCTGGATCAGCTCCCGCAGGTGGCTCTCGTCCTGCAGGTCGGCCATCCGGATGCTGCGGGGCATGCGGGCGGTCTTGTCGGTGTAGGTCGGGCCGATGCCCCGCAGGGTGGTGCCGATGCTGCTCTTGCCCCGCGCCTCCTCCTGCAGGCCGTCGAGCACGCGGTGATAGGGCATGATGACGTGGGCGTTGACCGACACGCGCAGGTTGTCGCAGCGTACGCCGCGCTCCCGGAGGCCGGCGATCTCGTCGCGCAGGCAGACGGGGTCGATGATGGTCCCCGCGGCCATGATGCAGAGGGTGTCTTCGTGCAGGATCCCGGACGGGATCAGGTGCAGCTTGAACTCCTCACCGTTGACCACGACCGTGTGGCCGGCGTTGCTGCCGCCCTGATAGCGCACGACGGCGGCCGCGCTCTCAGCCAGGATGTCGGTGATCTTGCCTTTCCCTTCGTCGCCCCACTGGGCGCCCACTACCACTGTCGCAGGCATTGGTGACGTCTCCTCTCGCGCCGGGCGCGCCTCCCGGTTGGTCGGCACGAAAAAAGGCCCAAGGGGAGATGACCCGCCTGGGCCGTCGGCACGCGTTTCCCGGTACCGGAGCCTACATCAGTCGGGGGCCGGTGTCAAGGAGCAAACGCCCCTCCGGCGACTGCTGTTCGGCCGGTCGGAGGCGCGGGCCTCCGCTCGCGCCGGGGCGGGCACCCCGGCCCTGCGGAACGGATGGGGCCGGTCCGTGGCACGGGCCTCCGGCCCCGTGCGCCGTTCGCCGTGTTGTAGGGCGCGGAGCCGTGCCGCGCCCCGCGGTTCGTCGCTCCGGATTCGTCGGGCTGGAAGCCCGACCTACGCGGAGGTGGGGCGCTGTCTGCCGTGTGGAGGGCGGTCCTCGGCCTCGCCCGGCCGTTCGTCGTGGGCGTCGGCGGCCGCCTACCACACGAGCAGTCCGGTGCAGTCGATGGCGACGTCGAAGACCTGCGCCCCGGCCTCCGACAGCGCCTTCGCCACGTTGTAGTCGGCGGGCGGCGGGCAGTAGAACATGAGCGTGCCGCCGCCGCCGGCGCCGCAGACGCGGCCGCCGCTGGCGCCATTCGAGATCGCGACGCGGTAGAGGTCCTCGATGGTGTCGTTGCTGACCTCCGGGTGCAGGCGCTTGTGCAGCTCCCACACCTGGGTCAGCATGGGGCCGAGCTGATCCAGGTGGCCCTCCAGCAGCGCCAGTCGCATCCGGTCGGCCACCTCGCTCATCCCCTGCAACGCATCGATGACCTGGGCCTGGCCGCTGCTGAAGCCGTCGGCGACCGCGTGCAGGATGTTGCCCGCCGGCCGCGATATCCCCGAGTAGCAGACGACCAGGGCCCGCTGCAGGGCCGCAAGCTGCGCCTGGGTCAGCTCGATGCGGTTGATCTCGACCCCCTCTCGCGTGTCCTCGGGCCAGTAGCGCATGTACTTCACGCCACCGCCGGTGACGGGCGAGTACTGGTCCTGCCAGCCGTAGGTGGTGCGCAGCGCCACGGTCTCACAATCGATGGCGAGCCGGGCGATCTCGTAGTTGGTCAGCCTCCAGCCCGTGAGCGCGTTCAGCGCGGCGATGATGCAGGTCGCGATGGTGGACGACGAGCCCAGGCCCGCCCCGCCCGGCATCTGCGAGTAGGTGGTGAGGTCCACGCCGGAGGGCAGGTCGAAGCGCCGCACGATCTCCTGGGCCAGGCCCAGCTCACCGTCGGGGTCGAGCTGATCGTGCGCCTCCACCTCCACGCGGAGGTCGTCGTGGTCGGGGGCGCTGAACACGATGCGGCCGTCGGATCGAGGCCGCGCCGTGGCGTACATGTACTTGTTGATGGTGGCGTTGACGATGCTGCCACCGAATTGCCTGCACGCCGGCAGGTAGTCGGTCATGCCGACGAAGTCCACGCGAAGCGGCGACCGCACATTGACGGTGCCAGCGTTCCCCATCTGTGCCTCTCCTCTCGAGCGTGTGGGGCGTCCTCAGCCCAGGGCCTGGATGCTGGCGACGACCTGGTCAATAGCCTCGGGGCCCTCCGCGATGTTGAGTGTCATCGTGTAGCTGCGGCTTTCTCCGGGCTCCAGCACCTGGAGGGTGCCCCGCTCGCGCTCGGCCGGCCGGCCCTCGACGTGGCAGTTCGCGGGCTCGATACCCATCACGTAGGTGCCCAGCCCCGGCATCTTCCACTGCACGAGGTAGGGCAGCTCGTTCACATTGAGGCTGAAGACCAGGGCGATGCCCGCGCCGAGGTCGCGGTTGACGACCGCCACCGTGGTGCTGCCGTCCTCCGCCGCGTTGAGCTGATGGTAATAGACGCGCTCGTCGATCTCCTGCGGCTCGGCGAAGCTCGCGTGGCTGTCCACGGTCTCCTGCGCGAACTCCTGCTGGCCCGTGACCTCGGCCGACGACGCGACCAGCTCGGTGTTCTGGTCCATGAGCGGGAAGCCGAGGTTGCAGTGATAGACCAGCATGTGCTCCTGCGGCGCGAACCCCTGGTTCTCGACCACGTCCTGCAGGTACATGACCGGATGCCCGAGCATGGCCGAGATGCGGCGGGTCAGCACCATGTTCGGCCCGAAGACCGAGGCCTCGCGCACCTGCCCCTGCACGTACATGAGGTAGTCATCTTCGTGCCAGCTCGCGCCGTAAGACACTTCCCGCGCCGGCGTGTTGGAGACGCGGCCGTGGAGGCCCAGCTCCTCATCGCCGTCCTGCGCGGGGGCGCCGGCGTAGGTCAGACCGCAGGTGGCGAGCAGTCCACCGTGGAAGCTGCGCAGCCAGCCGAGGCCCTCGGGCTCGAAGTAGGCTGCAGCCGGAACGCCGGTGGGCGAGAGCCAGGCCAGCGGATAGCTGCGGTAGGTCGCCCGGCCGATGTCCATGCCGCGGCCGGCCAGCACCGTGAAGTCGAGCCCTCCGCCGGTGCGGACATCGAACGCCTCCACGCCGGTCTCGTTCCCGTCGGCCAGCATGATGCGCCGCACGCCGCCGACCTGGTCGATGCTCCCGACCCTCTTCCTCAGCTCCTCGGGCGAGTAGCTCTTGCCGTATAGCGCCAACATCGTCCTGGACCTCCCACTGTGCTGTTGGTGGTATGCCTTCGGTCGATCACTTCAGCGCGCGGCCGATCTGCCGATCGCCCCCGGATCGGCCGGGCTCAGAGCCTGCCGACGATCTCCCCGTAGCCAATCGCCCGCGCCCAGATGCACCCAGCCGCCAGAGCGACCGAAATGACCAGCAGCGCGGTGTCGCCGGCGTTCCAGGTGTACTCGTGATACTCAGTGCGCCCGGTGGCGGCGGCGCCGAGGCCGCGGGACTCGAGCGCGCGCGTCAGGTCGTCCGCCGAGCGCATGGCGTAGGCCAGGATCGGCACGATCAGCGGTACGTAACGCCTCAGGCGCGTCAACGGTCCCCCGCGGTCGAGATCGAGTCCCCGCGCCATCTGGGCCTGCGTCACGGTCTGCGCCGTGGCCGCCAGCATCGGCACCAGCCGGAAGGTCAGCGACAGCGCCAGCGTCGCCGTCGCCGGGATGCCGATCGCGCGCAGCGCCCCGGTGAACTCCTCGGGGCGTGTGCAGCTCACGTAGGCCACGCCCAGCATCAGCAGGGCATTGAGGCGCAGGCCCATAGCGATGCCGTACTGCAGCGACACGGGCGAGGCGTAGAGCCGCCCCAGCCGCCAGACCGGCTCGCGCTCGGGCAGCATCAGCGCCCACAGCAGCGCGCTCATCACCAGCAGCACCACGCCCAGGCCGGCGACGCGTCCGAGGTTCGGCAGGGCCGCCGAGGCCAGCACCAGCGCGAAGCTCAGCAGCAGCGCCCCCAGCGCCCACGCCGGGGCGTTGAAGGCCAGCGGCACCACGAACAGCGGCAGCATCGCCAGCAGCTTCGCCACCGGATGCCGGCGGTGCGCGATCGACTCGACGCTGCGGTAGAGCGACATGGTCATGGTGCAGCCTCACTACAGCGACATCTCGGCGTCGCCGAACAGGATGCGCAAGAGAGCCGCCGCCAGGAGCCACAGCAGCGGCCCCAGCACGAGTGTGACGAGTGCGAATCCGATGATGGCCCACATGATGAGCGCGCCGGGCGTGCGCCACCACGGGATGGGCCGCGGCCCGTTGTCCTGTTCAGCCATGACCGCCGCCCCCGTCGCGTCCGTCCGGGCGCAGGCACCGCGCCGCCTCGTCCACCGACAGCAGCGTCGGGCCACCCAGCGCCCGTGACAGCTCGGCCACCGCCGGCCTGACCTGGCCCGTCCGCGCCAGCAACTCCTGGTCCGCGAACACCTCGCGCACCGGGCGGTCGGCCACGAGGCGCCCCTCGTCCAGCACCAGCGCGCGCCGCGCGTACTCCGCGGCCGCCCACGTGCAGTGCGTGATGACGATGATGGTGTGGCCCTCCGCGTTGAGCCGCCTCAGCAGGTCCATCATCGCGCGCTGCTGCAGGCCGTCAAGGCCCGTCGTCGGCTCATCGAAGACGATCACGCGTGGCCGGCAGGCGAGCACCGACGCCAGCGCCACCCGCTGCCGCTCGCCCTTGGTGAGCACGAACGGGTCGCGCTCCTCCCAGCCCGACAGCTCAGTCAGCTCCAGCGCTCGCGCGACACGCTCCTCGACCTCGCGCCTGCTCGCGCCGAGATTGCGCGGCCCGAACGCGACCTCCTCCGCCACGGTGGAGGCGAAGATCTGGTGATCCGGGTTCTGGAACAGGTACCCGACCCACCCCGCCAGCTCCCTGACGGATGTCTCCCGCGTTTCCGTGCCCGCCACGCGCACGGTCCCGGAGGTGGGGGAGAGCAGCCCGTTGAGGTGCTTCGCCAGCGTGCTCTTACCCGAGCCGTTCTCGCCGAGGATGACGAGGAACTCGCCCTCGTCCACCGCCAGCGTGACGTCCTCCAGGGCCGGCCTCCCGGCGCCGGGGTAGCTGAAGGTCACCTGGTCCAACTCGATCAGCGGCTCGCCCTCAGCCTCAGCCTGCGCATCGAGTTGCTCACACTCCGCCTCGTCCAGGTGCCAGCCCTTCGCCTGTAGCGCCGCCGCCGCGTCCTCGAGCGTCAGCGGCCGCTCCTGTAGGCCCAGGCGCTCGAACAGCTCCGGCATCTGCAGCGGCAGCACACCCAACTCGCGGCAGGCCGGCGGGTCGCGCAGCAGCTCGGTCGGCGCGCCGTCGAAGGCCGCCTCGCCGCCCTTCAGCGCCACGATCGACTCCGCGCCGAGCGCGTCGGTCGCCTCGTGCTCGGCGATGAGCATCGTCACGCCGCGCCCGCTCAGCTCGGCCAGGATCCGCGCCAGCTCGCGCTTCCCCATCGGGTCCAGGTCCGTGGTCGGCTCGTCCAGCACCAGCACGGAGGGCTGGGGCGCGAGCACCGCCGCCAGCGCGAGCCGCTGCTTCTGGCCGCCCGAGAGCGTCGCCGGGTCGCGGCCGCGCAGGCCCTCCAGGCCGACCATCTCCAGCGCTTCTGCGACGCGCCGGTGCATCTCCTCGCGTGGCATCCCCGCGTTCTCGAGGCCGAATGCGACCTCGCGCTCCACGTCGCTGGCCAGCAGTTGCGCCTCGAAGTCCTGGAAGAGCATCCCCACCTGCCGCGCGACCTCGTAGACCGGCCGGCCGCTGATGCGCTCGCCTCCGATGCGCACCTCGCCCGCGAACCGGCCCGGCTGCATGGCCGGGATGACCCCGTTGAGGCACAGGCAGAGGGTGGACTTGCCCGCGCCGGTCCGGCCCATCAGGAAGGCCAGCTCCCCCGCCTCAAGATGCAGGGAGACGTCGCGCAGCGCCGGGCGCTCGCCGCCCCGGTATGTGAACTCCAGGCCTCGCGCCTGAACCGGCTCGCCCGGCGTGCCGGTCACGCCTCGTCACGCTCGCCGGGCGGCCCATCGGGCTCGGCGGGCTCGGGCGGCTCCGTCGTCGCCGCGGTGCCGAGGGGAGACATCAGCACCGCCCCCAGCAGTATGAGGGCGGAGCACACAACTCCTACCAGGCCCAGCGTCGGGCTCGCCGGCGTCGGGATGATTCGGCCGTGCCCGGGCGTGCCCTCACCGGGAGGCGCCTCAGCCTCCGGCTCGGCGGGCGCTTCCGTGACCACCTGTTGCTCGGCCTCCTGCTGCGCCAGGGCTCCGGGGATCTCGTTCGCCGAGAGCAGCACGCCGCCCACGCCGCCCGTGGCGATGAGCACCAGCCCGGGCCAGGCCGGCCAGTGCCCTCGATAGGACGCCGGCCGCATGATATCGGTGTACACCAGCCCCCACTTCTTGGCCCTCGGGTAGAGCAGCGGCATCAGCAGCGCCCCGAGCGCTCCGGCGAAGACCGTGTTGAGCAGCGCGATGAGCGGGGTGAAGAGCGCCATCAGGAAGAGCCCCAGCAGTTCCAGCCCGGCCCCGATGACCACGCCGCAGCAGAAGCTGCCGGCGGCGGTGCAGAGGATGAACCATGGCACGGTGCGCGGCGAGCCGTCGGCCTCACGATCGCCCCGTAGCAGTCGCCAGGTCCGGTACGGCACGTAGGCGAGCAGGAAGTTCCCGACCATCCCGAACAGGCTGCCCAGTCCGAACATGCCGCCGAAGAGGTCGGCGACCAGGTTGCCGAAGGCAGAGCCCCAGGCCGCGGCCGGGCCGAAGATCATCCCGCAGACGACGGGGATGACGACCCCGGGGCGCACCTCGGCGAAGCCGGGGAATATGACGATCCCCTTGAAGGGCATCATGACCGCGACGTAGGCCGCGCCCGTCACGGCCACCAGCACCACCATCTTGGTGTGACGCCACATGACGATCGCGTCGCGCATCGAGGCCACCTCCGGGCGAAGCTGGTGCGCGGACTCAGTTCGCCGACAAACGCGCGCATCCTCCATTGCCCGGCCGTTTGGAGGGGAGGGACTGCATTCCTTCCCAGGGCTCTGCAACGCATTGCATCCGCAGGTGAGCGGGGCGTATGACGCCGGGCGGCTGCGTAGAACCGGCCCTCCAAACGGCTGGGCAACAACGAAGGCCTCCAGGCGCCTCCGGCGAAGAACCCTCGCGGACCGCGACGACACAGGCGGGAACGGGGTCCCGCCTCTCCAATGGCAACGGCACGGGAGGTGCACCACCATGAGCGACGAGCGTCCGAATATCATCCTCTTCACCACCGACCAGCACCGCGGCGACTGGATCGGGCTCGCCGGCGAGTCGGTCGTCGAGACCCCGAACCTCGACGCGTGGGTCAACGATGGCCTATACTTCCGCAACGCGTACTCGGAGATCCCCTCGACCACCGGCGCCCGGCGGATGCTGCACCTGGGACAGGGCTCCTACGACTGCGGCGTGATCGGCTACGCGGGCGGGCCGTGGGACGAAGAGATCTCCCTGCCCGGTGTGCTCGCCAAAGCGGGCTACCACTGCCTGAACGCCGGCTGGCGGAACATGCATCCGCGCAGGAAGCTGTTCGGCTACCACCACGCGATCATCCACGACCTCCGCCCGGGGGTCGATGATTACATGGAGTGGCTCGAGCGCGAGCTGGGCCCGCGCGCGCACGAGCGCGGTCACGGCTCCGACGCCAACGGCTGGCTGGCGCGGCCGTGGCATCTCGAGGAGCGCTACCACCCCACCGTCTGGACCGTGGACACCGCGCTGGAGATGATCCAGAAGCGCGACCCGACGCGGCCCTTCTTCATGTGGTGCTCGCACCTGCGCCCGCACTCGCCCTACGACCCGCCGCAGTTTTACTGGGACATGTACATCGACCAGGACCTGGGGGAGCCGCCCATCGGCGACTGGGCGCAGCGGCACAGGAACGAGGGCGTGCCGCCCGTGCGCACCGCCTGGCAGGGCGATCTGGGGCCGAAGGCCACGCACCGCTGCCGTGCCGGATACATGGGCTGCATCACGCAGATCGACTACGAGATGGGGCGCATGGAGGAAATGCTGAGGCGCATCGACGGCGTGGACGCGGACAACACCGTCTGGCTCTTCGCCTCCGACCACGGGGACATGATGGGAGACCATTACCTGCACCGCAAGAGCTACGCCTACGAGGGCTCGGCGCGAATCCCCTTCGTGGTGCGCTACCCGAAGGGCTACGACGGCCCCACCGGTGAGTTCGAGCATCCGGTCGGCATCCAGGACATCATGCCGACGCTGCTCGACATCGCGGGCGTCCAAGGCCCGGACACCATGACCGGCGAGAGCGTCGTCAAGGCCGCGCGCGGCGAGGACTGGCGTGAGTTCATCCACGGTGAGCACTCGCCCTGCTACCATCCCACCAACGCCATGCAGTACCTGACCGACGGTAAGGAGAAGTTCATCTGGTTCCCGGTCACCGGTCAGGAGCAGTTCTTCGACCTGCAGGCCGACCCGCACGAGACCCGTGACCTGATCGACGACCCGTCGGCTCAGGATCGCGTGAACCTCTGGCGCCGGCGCCTGATCGAGCGGCTCGGGGCGCGCGATGACGGCTTCTCCGATGGTGAGCGGCTCATCACGAAGCCGGACGGCTACGGCCCGTGGGTGGAGGGGCGCAAGCCGGAGTAAAGGCAGCAACGAAAGCAACTCAAGTAACGGCGGCAGCGAAAGCGACGGCATTTGTCGCGCCTTTCGTCGTACGGAGGCGCGGGCTTTCCTGCCCGCCCGCCGTGCGTCGTTGATGACGGCCCCCACCGAACCCATCGATCTGTTAGTTCGCAACGGCCCATGACAGGAGGGTCTCACCATGGTCCGCATAGGCTTTCTCGGGAGTGGCTTCGTGGCCGACTTCTACCAGCAGGGGCTGCGCGACGTGCCCGACCAGGAGGTGGTGGTGAGCTACTCGCGCTCGGAGGAGCGGGCGCAGGACTTCGCCGAACGCTGGGGCGTCCCCGAGTGGACCACCGAGTGGGAGGGCGTGATAGAGCGCGATGACGTGGACCTGGTGCTCATCGCCCTGCCCAATCACCTGCACCGCGAGGCGGCACTCGCCTGCGCGGAGGCGGGCAAGGACATGGTCTGCACCAAGCCCCTCGCGCGCAACGCCGACGAGGCGAGGGACATGCTCGACGCCGTGCGCGAGGCGGGCGTGATGAACGGCTACGCCGAGACCGAGGTCTTCTCGCCGGCGGTCATGCAGGCGCGCACGATGATCGACGACGGCGCTATCGGCGACGTGATCTCGGTCCGCTCCCGCGAGTCGCACTTCGGCCCACACTCCCCGCACTTTTGGGACCCCGAGCTGACCGGGGGCGGCGCGCTCAACGACATGGGCTGCCACTGCATCTCCGCGGCGCTCTACTTCCTCGAGGGCCAGGCCGAGCCCGACCGCTGCCTGGCGTGGGGCGAGCTGCTCTACCACACCGACAAGACCGAGGCGGAGGACAACGCGGTGCTGCTGCTGCGCTTCGACGGCGGCGAGATGTCCGTGACGGAGACGAGTTGGTCCGCGCACGGCGGCCTCGATCTGCGCAACGAGATCTACGGCACCGCGGGCACCATCTTCACCGACGTAACGCGCTCGACGCCGATGACGGCGTTCACGACGCGCGGCGCGGGCTACGTGGTGGAGAAGGCGGAGGCGGACACCGGCTGGGTCTTCCCGTGCGTGGACGAGGCGCGGGTATACGGCTACCACGAGGAGATGCGGCACTTCGTCGAGTGTGTCGAGAAGGGCGAGACGCCGCGCCAGACCTTCGAGGACGGCTACCTGGTGAACGTGATCCTCGACGCGGCCTATCGCTCGATGGACAGCGGGCACTGGGAGGAGATTCCGGCGGAGTGAGCCAAGCGGGCTCGGGCGGATGCCGTCGGGCGTGCGGAGGGGCCGCCTGAGGCGCGAATGCCCTCTATTCGCGCCGAAGTCAGCCCGCGGCTCAGGATGACGGGTTCGGAAGCAACGACGCACGTGTCCGGGCCGACTTTGTGCGGCTGCTGCACAGCCGCCCTCAGGACGGCCCCCCCCGACGGCAACTGCGGGGGCCTGGGAGGTGCTGCCATGCGGAGACTGATGGTTCTCGCGGCACTGCTCGCCGGGACTCCTGCCTGCGCGCAGCAGGCGGACATCGGCGCCGTCAACGGCGCCTTCGAGGGCGACGAGGATGGCGACGGCATCGCCGACGGCTGGACCTCCGCCACCGGGGCGCCCGAGGGCAGCATCGACGTGCGCTTCTCCCTGGAGCCCGGCCGCGAGCGCGGCACCTGCCAGAGGATCGACTGCACCCGCTACGAGGACGGCCACGCCATGGTCTGCCAGGTCGGCAGCGTGGCCATCGAGCGCGGCGAGTGGTACCGTCTGACTGTGTGGCTGCGCGCGCAGGGCGAGCCGCGCGTGGGCATCGGCATCCACGACACCGACGGCTGGCGCCAGTGCGGTCTGTGGCGGACGGTTCACGTGCCGGAGCGCTGGCGCAGGTACTCCTGGCGCTTTCAGGGCGATCACGACTGCCACGAGACCTCGCGCCTCCAGGTCTGGTTCAGCTCCACCGGCACGCTCTGGGTCGATGACCTGGTGCTGGAGCGGATCGAGGCGCCGTCGCAGCCGAACCTGATCGAGGACATCGGCTCGAAGAACCTGCTGCCGAACTCCTCCTTCGAGTGCGGGAGCGACCGCTGGATCTCCGCCGGCTGCTGGCGGCTGTTCGGTGAGGTGGTCGAGGAGGACGCCGTCCACGGCTCGCGCTGCATGAAGGTCGCGTGGGCGCGCGCAACCGCGCCCGTGTTCTCCTTCGACTACTACGACATGCGGCGCGAGCCCTATGCCGCGCCCGCCATTACCAGCGAGGGCTGGATGCGTGTCGAGGAGCGCGCGCCGTACGTGCTGTCCGCCTGGCTGCGCGCCGATCGCGAGGTCGCGTGCCATCTGCGCGCCCGGGGGCCGTCGCGGCAGTACGCGGGCAGGACCATCACGCTCGGGCGCGACTGGCAGCGCTTCGAGCTGCCCTTCACCGCCACCGAGGACCTGTGCTACGTGCAGGTGGACGTGGACTGCGACGAGGCGGGGCTCGACCAGCTCGTGTACTGGGTGGATGCCGTACAGCTCGAGACGGGGAAGACCGCCACCGAGTACGAGCCTCGGCGGCCGGTGGAGATCGCCGCCGGGCCGATCGCTCGCACGGGCATCTACGTGGGCGATGAGCCGCCGGAGATGTGGGTCGGCGTCTACAACGATGGCCCGGACCCGGTCGAACTGACGGCATTGCTCCGGCCGACCGACGGCTTCGACCGCGACTGCGAGGAGATCGAGGTGTCGATGCGCGTCCCGGCCGGCGGCGAGGACGCCGTCATCTGCACAACTCCTCGACTCCCGTTCGCCCGCATCACCGTGTCGGCCGATGACACAGACGAGTGTTCGGTGCGCATGGCCTCTCTGCCCGAGCTCGACCTCGCGGACTCGCCCTTCGGCCTCAACCACGCCTACGGCTGGGACCCGTACGTCGAACTGGCGCGGAAGCTCGGGATCCTCTGGGCGCGCGACTGGTCGCTGAAGTGGGATCATGTCGAGCCCGAGCCGGGGCGCTTCGATTTTGACATGGCCGACTACCAGATCGACCGCCCGCGCGGCCTGGGCATGCAGGTGCTGTGCATGTTCCCCTTCCCGTCGGCGAGCTGGTCCACGACCGCCCCGGCGCTGGAGGAGGTCCCCGAGGAGCTGCGCGAGCGCGCGGCCAACCGCATCCGCAGCGCCTACGCCCCGCGCGATCCGGGGGAGCTGGAGAACTACGTCTACGAGACGGTGATGCACTACCGCGACCGCATCGACGTCTGGGAGGTCTTCAACGAGTCGATCTTCACCTCGTATGCGCTGCCGAGGAAGGCCGGGTACACCGCGACCGACTACATCCCGCTGCTGGAGGCCGTCTACCGTGGCTGCAAGCACGCCGACCCCGACTGCGCCGTCATGGGCGGATACAGCACTCCCCCCGGCAACTTCGACGAGCTGCACAGACCCTTCATCGAGGCCGGCGGGCTCGAGTTCTGCGACCTCTACTCCCTGCACATCTACCCGGGCGGCGAGCCCGAGTTCATCGCCGAGCAGCTCGATCGCATCACCGACCTGATGCGCGAGCACGGCGGCGTGAGGCCTATGTGGATGACCGAGTACGCCTACTACGCCGACGATGATCCGGACCCGTTCCCGCGCCGCTGGCCGGCGCTGGTGGAGTCCGAGCTGGTGCAGGCGCAGTGGAACACGCGCATGTGCGTGACGCAGCTCGCGCATGGAGTCGAGAAGGTCTTCTACCACATCTGGCACACGCGGGCGAACCGCGACTCGGGCGCGCGCATCTTCTTCGAGTACGGCGGCGCGCCGCGCAAGATCGCCGTCTCGCAGGCTACCATGGCGCGCTTCCTCGGCGCCGCCCCTGAGTTCGTGCGCGCCGTGGATATCGGCGAGAACGCATCCTGCTACCTCTTCCGTGGGGCGGATGACGCCCTCGTTGCCGTGGCCTGGCACCACTGGGACGACATCGACCTGAGCAGGCTTGGCGGCCGGGAGGTCTACGACCTCTTCGGCTCGCGCGCGACACCGGACGATGAGCAGCTGCCCGGCCCCGTGTTCGTCTTCAGCCACGACGCATCCGCCGATGACTTCGCCGGCGCGCTCCAGGAGGCACTCACGCCGTGACCGCGCCCCGCCCCATGCTCTCGCTTGAGGGCCGCAACGAGACGACCGAGAACGAGCTGCGCGTGATCCAGTTCCAGCACCCGAGGTGGATCCCGTGCAACATCAGCCTGCTCTCGGCCACGTGGATGAAGTACCGTGAGGAGCTGGAGGAGATCGTCCTGCGCCACCCGAGGATCTTCCCCGGCGAGAAGAAGGGCGCGCGCGACTTCGACGCCATGGTCGGTGCGCCGAACCGCGCCCTCGGGTCGATCGTGGACGCCTGGGACTGCCGCTGGGAGAACATCGCCGCGGGCATGGCCGGCCAGGTGCTCGGCCACCCGATCGAGGACTGGAGCGCGCTCGACAGCTACCGGCCGCCCGACCTGCTGGAGGTCGATGACTGGGGCCGCCCGCGCGACTGGGACGCCATCGCCCGGGGGCTCGACGCCGCCGAGGCCGCCGGTGGCCTGCGCCGCGGCGGTGGACTCCACCACGGCTTCATGTTCATGCGCCTCTACTACCTGCGCGGCTTCGAGAACTTCATGCTCGACGTGGCGACCGCCGACCCGCGCCTCGACACCCTCATCGAGATGGTGCTGGAGCAGAACCAGCGCGTGGTGGACAAGTATATCTCGCTGGGCGTGGAGTACATGGGATTCGGCGATGACCTCGGCAACCAGGTGAACCTGCCGATCAGCCCCGCGTCGTGGCGGGAGTACATCGGGCCCTGCTACGAGCAACTCTACGGCGCCTGCCGCGACGCAGGCGCGCACGTCTACATGCACTCGGATGGCGACATCAAGGCGGTTATCCCGGACCTGGTCTCCTACGGCGTGACCATGGTCAATCCGCAGATCCGGGCCAACGGCCTGGAGCACCTCGAGCGCATCTGCAGGGGGACGGTCGCGGTCGCGCTGGACCTGGATCGGCAGCTTTTCCCCTTCGCTACCCCCGAGCAGATCGACGCGCACATCGGCGAGGCGATCGAGACCCTCGCGCTCCCGGAGGGCGGCCTGCGGGTCAGCGCGGAGGTCGCGCCGGACGTGCCGCTGGCGAACATCGAGGCGATCTGCGAGGCATTCGAGACGTACTGCCTTGAGGCATAAGGCATCGGCGAGGTGCCTGTCCTACGAACGACGGCGAATGATCGCTGCTTCCCATGAGGAGGCGCAGCGGCATGCCGAGCTTCCTCGCCGGCACGTCCGGCTACCAGTACGACCACTGGCTCGGGCCGTTCTACCCCGAGGGCCTCGCGAAGCAGGACTGGTTCAGCTACTACGCCGAGCGCTTCCATGCCGTCGAGATCAACAACACCTTCTACGGCCTCCCCGAGGTCGAGACCTTCGATGACTGGCGGGAGCGCGCGCCCGAGGACTTCACCTACGTGCTGAAGTACTCGCGCTACGGCTCGCACCTGAAGAAGCTCAAGGACCCCGCCGACCATATCGGCACCTTCCTCGAGCGCGCCACGCACCTGGGTGCCCTGCTCGGGCCGATCCTGGTGCAGCTCCCGCCCAACTGGCACGCGAACCCCGACCGCCTGCAGGCGTTCCTCGATGTGGCGCCCTCCGAGCACCGTTGGGCCGTCGAGTTCCGCGACCCCGACTGGCTGCGCGACGAGGTGTTCGAGGTGCTCCGCCGGCACAACGCGGCCCTGGTGATCCACGACATGATCCCCGACCACCCGGAGGTCATCACCGCCGACTGGGTCTACCTGCGGTATCACGGAGGCGCGCACGGCTGCTACACGGACAGGGAAATGAACGCCGAGGCCCGAAAGATACAGGGCCACCTGGCCGAGGGCCGCGACGTCTGCGCGTTCTTCAACAACGACGCGCATGGCTGGGCCATCGAGAACGTCCGGCAGCTCATCGACTGCGTGGGTGCGGGCTGAGCGCTGCCCCGCGCGCGGGCAAGGGTCTCCTGCGGCTCTCGGGGAACTGCCGGGCATCCTGCTCCGAGGAGGCGCGCGATGAACCGGACGGCTCCCGTGCTCGTGGCAGTCATCCTGACCGCTCTGGCTCGGCCCACCGCGTCGCTCGCTCAGGACCTGCTGCCGATCGAGGACGCGCCGATGAGCCCCACCATCCATCCCATCGCCCCCGAGGACGGCGCGGAGGCCGTCACCAATCCCCCGGCCATGGTCTTCTGGTGGACCGAGGGCGCGGCACGCTACACGGTCGAGCTGTCGCGAGACCGCGAGTTCTCGGCGCCCGTCGTGGTCGAGGGCCTCGAGCTGCCCATGTACAACCACACCGCGATGCTCGATCCGGGCACCTGGCACTGGCGCTACTTCTACACGAACGAGCAGGGCAGGCGAAGCGCCTACAGCCCCATCCGCAGCTTCGAGATCACCGCCGAATCCATCCCTTTCCCCGTGCCTCGCGTGGACGAGATCCTGCGGCGCATGCCCGGGCATCCGCGCATCTACACCACCGCCGTGGACCTGGCGAGCTTCCGGGCCCGGCGGGAGCGGGAGGCGGCCACGGCCTTCGAGCGGCTGGTGGCGCGCGCCGGGGCCCTGCTTGAGGAGCAGCCGCCGGAGCCGGAGCCTGGCGCGGTCGCCTCGGAGGTCGAGGGCGGACGGGGGCTGGCCTTCTGGCTGAGGGACGGCGCGGCCTACCGCGCCACGAACGTCTCGCCCGGGACCCTCGAGAACCTGTCGCAGCACGCCCGCGACCTCGCGCTGGCATGGCTGGCGACGGGGGAACGCGCCTACGCCGAGGCGGCCGCCCGCTGGCTGCTGTGGCAGGCGAACTTCCGCGTGGACTACCACCAGGAAGACCGGGCGCACCACGACACCGTGCACTGCTATGAGTACGGGCTGCAGCGGATGGCCGCCGCGTACGACAGCATCCACGAGGTGCTCTCCGACGCCCAGCGGCAGGCGGTGTTGGACGCAATCGAGTACCACGGACAAGCTGCGTACGAGAAGCTCAGATTCAGGCGCCGCATCCACCTCGGCTACCAGACCTCGCACGCCCAGCAGGACATGCACGAGCTGGTGATTACGGCGCTCGCGGTCGCCAATGACCTGCCCGCGGCCGAGACGTGGCTGCGGTATCTCATTCCGCAGTACGTCAACCGGCTGGCCTGGGGGAAGCACGACGGCGGCTACAGCGAGGGGCACTACTACAACTACAAGTGGCATGGCATGGTGCGCGCCGCGCAGGCGCTTCGGACCGCGACCGGCATCGACCTGCTCCAGAAGCCCCGCTTCACCAACGCCCCTCGCTTCTGGCTCTACTGCATGTCGCTCAACTACTGGTGGGATCACTTCGGCGACAACTTCTCGATGATCCGCCCGCTGTCCGGCAACGGCAACGACCGCGACGCCACCAACTTCCTCGCCTCAGTGTACGGCGATCGCTACGCCAGGTGGTGGGCGGACCAGATCGACGGGAACCTGATGATGCCGCTGTGGTACCTGAGCGACGAGACGCTGCGCGAGAAGCCGCCCGTCGATATCCCGCAGGCGGCGGCATTCCGGGACGTCGGATGGGCGGCGCTCTATGACCGCTTCTGGGACAGCCACAGCGCCAGGCTCTTCTTCAAGTCCAGCCCCTGGGGCTCGCACAGCCACTCACACCGCGACCAGAACAGCTTCGTCATCCACGCTTTCGGCGAGATCCTGGCCATTGACAAGGGCTACTACGGCTACTACGGCGACGACTACCACAGGCAGGTCTGCTGCGCCACGAAGTCCCACAATACGGTCCTCGTCAATGGGGAGGGCCAGGAGAGCGGGATCGAGCACGACGGCCACATCGACGACTTCTTCGACTCGGAGCACTTCGCGTTCCTCGTCGGCGACGCCGCAGCGGCCTACGGGGATCGGCTGGACACCTTCCTGCGCGCGATTCTGTGCATCCGCCCGGGCATCTTCATCGTGTACGACCAGCTCGAAGCGCCGCGGCCCAGCAGCTTCAGTTGGCAGCTCAACGCCTTCGAGGAGATGGCGCTTGACGAGGACGCGCAGACCGTCACCATCCACCAGCGCGACGCCCGCCTGCGCGCCACCCACCTGCTGCCCGACGGGCTGAGCTACCGGCAGTCGAACGAGCGGCCGTACGAGCTTAAGGCGCGCTACACGGAGGCATTCCCGGAGCACTACACCTGCTGGTGCGAGACGCCGGGCGAGAGTCCCGGGATGCGCTTCCTGACCGTCCTGGAGCCCTATCGCGCGGACGAGGGCCCGCGGGTGACCGACCTGCGCGCCATCGAGAGCGATGACCTGGTCGGCCTGAGCTTCTCGCACGATGAGAGCGGGTACACCGTGCTGTTCCAGAGGGACCTGCGGGACAACGTGCTCGCCACCGCCGCGGGTCTGACGACAGACGCGCGGTGCGCGGTGGTGATGGGCCGCGACGGGGAGGTGCGGAGGCACTTCGTGGCGGACGCGACGACGCTGGCGGCCGAGGGCCGGGAGCTGCTGTCGGAGGAGGAGCCGGTCTACGCCGAGGCGCCGCTGCGACCGCCCGTTGACGCCGATGACCTGGAGACCGTTCACCTGCGGGTGTCCGACTCCGACGGCGGCTACGAGGTGCCGTTGGAGGGAGCCGCCGACCGATGGGGCAACGTCTTCTACTTCGCCCGCATCGATCCCCGGGAGCCGGGGCGCTACCGCGTCGAGGGCGGTGACGGCGCCGAGGTCCTGGTCGAGGACCGGTGGGATCCCGAGCACAGCGGATACGGCCCGGAGGTCGAGCTGAGGCCGCTGTCGATGGTGATCGTGCGCTCGGACGGGCCACTGGCGGCGGAGCGCGTCTCGGCGGAGCTGACCGAGTCCTACCGCGGGCGCATCGTGAGCCTGGTGCGCAACGGCGGGTTCGAGGTCGGCATCCCGGGCCACCCGCCCATCGGCTGGTGGGTGAGGCACTTCCGGAGCGGCGATCTGAGCTTCCCGCACTGGTCCGACGAGGACCCGGCCGAGGGCGAGCACTGCCTCAAGCTCTACCGCCAGCGGTCGAAGATCCGCGCCTACGGCCAGAGCTTCGAGCTGCCGCGCGCGGGACGGTATGTGCTGCGCTTCAAGGCGAAGACCACCTGTGCGGGCGGGTCCCTCAACACCAACTGGGGAAACTCCCTGAGCGCGTCCATCCAGCCCGGCGACACCTGGCGGCAGTACGAGGTGGAGGGCGAGCTGCAGCCGGGCCGGCAGACCTTCCACGTCGTCTTCGACCGCGCCGAGGGCGAGGACCAGATTCTCTGGGTGGATGACATCCAGTTCGGCCTGGCGCCGGAGTGACGCGCCGCCGCTACCGCCCGCCCGCGGCCATGAACTCCGTGCCGTCCACGTGCACGCTCTGGCCCTCCCCATCCACCGTCAGCCGCAGCTCGCCCAGCCCGTCGCTGAAGAGCTCGACCGGCGCGTCCTCGCACTGGAAGTCCTCCCACGGGAGCTCCAGCAGGCGCCACTCGGGGCCGATCGCCAGCCCCTCGACGCTCTGCGCGTTGAAGACGTAGCGCGCTCCGCCCTCGACCTCCACGACCAGGCCCACGTGGAGGCTGTCCACCGGCTCCTCGCTCGCCGAGCGCGCCCACAGGCGAACGCCGGTGGCGCCCGCGGCCTCGATGTCCGCCGCCCGCAGGCCCCACGTGGCGATCGAGTAGAAGCCGGTGATGCGCAGGCCGACATCGCCCTCCCCGCGCGCCGCCTGCTCCTCGCGGCCGTAGCCGTAGCCATCGCCGCCGCGCCGCGTTCCCGCCGCCCAGCGCCATCGGCTGTCCCCCAGCAGCTCGTTGAGGTCGGCCACGGTCACCGGGACCGGATGGCCCCCCGCCTCAAAGCCCAGCTCCGTGGGCCGCACGCGCTGGATGCGCGTCGAGACCGACGCCGAGCCCTCATCGCTCACCACCCCGACCCAGTTGAGCGGCAGGTCGGCGTGGCGTACGGGGATCAGCGCCTGGTAGACGCCCTCCTCATCCTGCTCGGCCTCGACCGCCTCCCACCACTGGAAGCGCCAGGGCATCTCGCCGCCCGACCAGTACACCTCGGTGCTCGCGATGGGCAGCTCCGAGGTGACTCGGAAGCGCACGCGGATCGAGTCGCCCTCGCGGACGGGCTCGCCCACGGCCCGGGCTGTCGGGAATGCCGCGCCCTCACCCTTGAGCTTCCAGTCCATGAAGCGCACTTCCATGTAGGTGCGGTGCCGCCGGTGATCGACCTTTGGGTCGCCGGTGCCGCCGGGCAGCCGGATCGCGTGGTAGTCGTTGGGCGAGAAGAGCCAGTTCTTCTGCGCGCTGGGGCCCGGGGCTGGAATGCTGTCCAGCGTGGCCTCGATGGAGGGCGGCCAGAAGAACCAGTCGTTGCTGGCCTGCAGGATCATGTAGTCGGCGGAGAGGTTGCCGGCCATGCGCCCCGGGTCGAAGGCCGCCAGCCAGCGCTCGCGCTCGTCCTCGGGCATGTTCCGCAGGGTCGGCATCCAGGTGCTGGCGAGGTCGTAGTAGCCCGCCCCGTAGATGGGGAAGGCCGCCTGCAGCTTGTCGCCGGCGATCGCGGCCGCCATGTTGGTCATGTACCCGCCCCAGGAGCCGCCGAAGACGCCGATGCGGCTCACATCGACCTCTGGATGCGTGCGCAGGATCGACAACGAGCGCAGGACCGCGACCACGCCGTCGTAGAGCGCGCTGGCGGTGGCGTCCGGCGTCGCGGTGAAGGCGGTCCTGCCGGCCGTGGTCGCGCGAGCGTCGAAGTAGGGCCCGCGCGAGAGCGCCGCGCCGGCGTTCGCGAAGCCTGCCTGGTCCTGGCCGATGCAGACGTAGCCCCTCTCTGCCCAGCCGATGATGCAGATGCGCTCTCGCTGGGTGTATCCGCCGCCGCCGTGGCAGAACAGGATCGCCGGATGCGGCCCGGGCTCGGCCGGGCGCGCCAGCACCGAGTGGATCTCGTAACGCTCGCCGGTCTCGGGGATCTCGCGTGAGAGGAACCAGAACTCGCGCACGATCACGTCGCCGGTGCGGGTCTCGGGCAGTTCCTCGACGATCTCCGGGGGGGTGTCCTGCAGGTAGGGCAGGTAGATCTCGGGCGGAGCGTCGGCGGTGGCGGCGCCGGCTCCGAGCACGAGCCCGATGTAGGGGAGGCTGAGCATAGGCGAGACCTCCGGTCACGGCTGTCAGCAGCACGCCGGGAGGTTCGCCGGAAGTCGGGGACGGGCCTTCTGCGGCCGTGATGATCAGGAAGACAACGACCGCGCCGGTGCCCTCGGCGCGGCCGCACCGGCCCCCCTCGCGAACGCCCAGTGCCGTCGAAGAGGTCGGACGGCCTCAACGCTCCGCCTCTCCCAACCACGAACGGCGTGCGGAGGCCGTCCGTGCCACGCAACGACCCCTGACGAGGGACGGTGCCTCCCTTCCGGAGCGTGGGAATGCGCGCCCTGGGCCGTCGCCCGCAAAGCGGCAGATGGTGCGCCCACAAGCGCGGGACGTAGGGCCAGAGGATGCGCGCACCAATGCGCACGGGGCAGCATCCAAATTCGTGTGCCTCAGGTGGCCTGCTTGCCTGAACGCCAGTACTGCTCCCAGTCATCCCGCTGTGCTAACATGCGCAGCGCCAGCAGCGCATCCGCGCTGTC
>JALGUJ010000063.1 GCA_029820945.1 Candidatus Zipacnadia bacterium
GGACTTCATCGACTACCACAACCAACACGACGCCCGACCATACCGCTGGACCTATACCGGCCAGCCACGAGAAGTCTAACTGTACAAGTTTATTCAAGACGCTGCACTAGCGCAGGCGTTGCTGAGCTGGTCCGAGCACAGTTGGTGGAACCGCGACGGCGTCTGCCCTGAGGACGGACAGGTGGGGCGAGAGGCGGTCTTCCGCGTGCGATGGGATAGGCGGAACTCCGGGCCACCGGGTGAGCTGCAGTTGCTCATCCAGCCACCGGGCGCGGCGTTCCCGTCTCCCGTTGCGCTGCGGCCACTGGACTACTGGGACGCGCAGGAGCACGGGGGCGCAGGCGACTGGGGAGTGGGCTACACGCCGGCGGTTGCGGGGACGTACCACTACCGCTTCCGAGGCAGGAACGAGGAGGGGCGGGAGACAACGGGAGAGCCGACCGAGTGGATGACCTGGCCGGTGGAGTAGCCGCCCGGTGAGTCGCAGCGCAATCGCCGGGGCGCAGAGCCTACCTCAGCCGATAGGCGCAGGTCTCGCCGGACTGCAGCGTGTCGGTGAAGGCGCCGCCCGCGACCTCGATTTCCACGCCGGACGGCAACCGGCTGACGCGCTCCCCCGGCTCCACGCCCAGGCGCTGCCAGTCCACTGAGACGGTCGCGGTCAGCGGCTCCTCTCCCGGGTTGCGCGCGGTCAGGTAGAGAGCGCCGTCGCGGGGGCCGAAGCGCTCGAGGAGCAGCTCCGGCGAGTCCGCGCGGGCGTGTGTCACCGGCTCCCAGCCGGCCTCGCAGAGGGCGATGATCGTCGGCATGTACCTGCGGTAAAGCGGCCGCCAGCGCTCGTAGCGCTCGACGTCGCGAGTGCCGCCGACGATATTGGGCGCGATGCCGTAGAGCATGGCCGCCTGCATCCACCGCTCGCGGTCCTCCGGTGCGCCGAAGTCGTCCCCCTGCTGCATCAGCCAGCAGTAGGGCTTATGGTAGGCCAGCGTGCGCTCGACGCGCATCCTGTCGAGGTTGTCGGCGCCCCAGACCTCATGCCCCATCACATCCAGCAGGTGGTTGAAGAAGACCCAGTTGTAGGGGAAGATGTTGGCCATCAGCAGCTTCCCGCGCCCGTGCAGGTCCTCGGAGACGTGCTGCACGAACTCGTACTGGTTCCAGACCCCGAGCTGGGCGGGCACGGCGTCGAGCGCATTGAAGGTCAGCGGATGACGGCTGCGCCGAAGGTGCTCGGCGCGGAAGTTGGGGACCGCCGTCCAGGCCTTGGTGATCGAGTCCAGGTAAATGCCGTCGGCGCCCCAGCCCAGCTTGCGCTCGATCTCCCAGTCGTACGTAACCTCGAACCGGCTGAGCTTCCCCTCCTCGACGGCGTGCGGCGAGGGGTTGAGGATCCAGTTGTAGCCGCCCCAGCGCGCGACGTAGCCCTTGAAGACGTAGCGCCCCTCACGGTCGCGGATCGAGGAGTTGATGATGGTGTGCGCGACCCTGGTGGGGTTCATGCCCTCCTCGGCCAGCGCCTCCTCGTCGGCGGCCTTCTCCTCCAGGATGGCGACCATCTCGTCGTAGCCCGGCTGCGGGTCCTCCTCCTGCGGGTGCAGCCCAAGCGCCCAGCCCCACCAGCCCCAGGGCTCGGTGTAGCCGAAGACCAGGTTGCCCCACTCGTGGTCGGCCTCCGCCGTGCCACGCTGGATGTACTCGTTGTAGGCCAGCCCGAAGTCCTCGGGCCGCTCGAGCTCGCTCAGGTCGGCGTAGTACCAGTTCCCGAACTTCGGCACGCGCACGTTGAAGTACTCGGGGAACAGCTCGTAGTAGCGCTCCGCGGCGGACCGAAGGCCCCACTCCGGGTCGTGGCGGTAGACTACGGCGTGGAAGTCCGCCGACCGCGGGAAGGCCTCGGGCAGCTCCGAGAGCGCCAGGTCCCACTCGACGCAGAGGCCCGCCGCGGCGGAGTAGCTCAGCCGGAAGGGTCGCGGCGGGTGCATCGGCACCGCCATCGACAGTGCGGCGGAGCGGTCCGGCATGGCGACCGATGAGAAGGGGTGGATCGAGAAGGGGCCGTGGGAGCCAAGCGGCGCGGTGTAGCTGTAGGCGCCGCCGGGCTCGATGGCCTTGGCGGTGCCGATGTCGTTCCACCACGTGCCGCCTTCGGCCGCGATCGGCAGCCGCCAGGAGAGCCTGATGCAGCGGTCGCGCGGCTCCGTGGAGCGCAGCGTCCCGTCCAGCCGGAGCATCGACCCGCCCGGTCGCACCGTCGCGTCGATCTCCAGCCCCTGATCGCGGCCGCTGAGCCGCAGTCCGTCGCCGTCCTGCGTCGCGCGCGTGGGCAGGTGCCGGGCCGGCGCGCCCAGACGGATAATGCTGAAGTCGTCGGCCCAGAGCGTGCCGTGCCCGCGGTAGATGTCGGTGCGGATGTAGAGCCGGCGGGTGTCGCCCTCGGTGGTGACTGCCACCGAGACACGGCGCCAGTCGCTGTCCCCGCTGACGCCGCCGCCCATCATCTGCTGGAACACGTTCGTGGTGCGGTTGCCCTCGGCGTCGCGCTGCTGCAGGTAGCCACTGCTGGTGCCGTAGTGTCCGCCGCGGCCCTCGCACTTGAGCCAGAAGCTGGCGAGGTAGGTGCCGCCGCCATCGACGGGGACGATGACACCGAAGCTGCCGGAGTTGCCGTCCTCGGGCCCGGGGATGTGCGCCCTCATCGACCACTCCCCGCTGCGCGCGACGGTGCCGTCGCGCTCCCACACGCCACCGCTAACGAAGCCGTCGGGCACGCCGTCCTCGTCGGCGTCCTGCTCCAGGCCGCCATTCGCGACCAGCTCCTCACCGCCCGCGGTCACCTCGGCGGCCCAGAAGCCGCCGAGAAGGCCGCCGGATGGCAGCTCCGCGCCATCGACCGCCACGGCCTCGATGTCGCCGCCCGCCGCGAAGCGCAGGTTGAGGCCGTCGTCGGTGGACACGGTCGTCGCCGCGCATCGCCACGCGATCAGCGCGAGGATCAGAGCAATCGGCCATGTGCTGATGCGCATCTCACCCACCTCGCCGGACGTCCGTCAGGGCGTTCACTCCGCGGGCGAGGAGGAGCCGGCCCTCCGCTGCCGCAGAAGATGCCGAGTAATCAGGTAGATGGTGATCCCGAAGAAGCCAATAAAGCCCAGCACCACGATGGCGATGCGCGCGTGCGGGTAGTCCGCCCACACGCGCAGGCCGGTCGTCGTCAGCGCCAGCAGAGCGGCCGAGTAGAGCACCGAGCCGATGAGGGTCCAGAGCACAAACACGATTGGGCCAACGCCCGCGAGACCCGCCGCCAGCGATGCCCAGGGCCGCACCTGGCCCACCAGCCGAGCCACGACGATCGTCGCCGCACCGTGCCGGTCGTACCAGCGCTTGAGCCACTCGTGGGCCCGCCTGAGGCCGGCCCGGCGCTGAAAGTAGCCGGCGAGCGCATTCTCGCCCGCGCGCATTACCAGATAGGCCAGCGAGCCCCCGATGACGTGTCCCAAGCTGACCAGCGCCACCGCTTCGGCATAGCCCATGCGCCCCAGCCGGATCAGGTCGGTAGCCACGACATAAGCGGGCCAGGTGATCCACGGGATGCCGAAGTTCTCCAGCGCCACGAACAGGAAGATCGCCGGCGCGCCGTGGGCCCGGATCCACTCCACGAGCGCATCAGCCACCTGGCTCCCTCACCTCCCGCGGCTACTCCGGCCTCACGGCCACGACCTGCCCGGCGCTCGTGCCGACGACGGCCAGGGGCCCATCGCCGGGTAGATCCTCCGCCTGCAGAACCACCATGCCGTCGGCCGCAGGCCGCCCGCCGACCTGGCCGGCGCTGAGCAGCTCGCCGGCGGCGTCCAGCTCCACCAGCGTGCCGTCGTCGCAGCCGACGAGCAGCGTCTGCCCCCGGGGACCGGGGAAGGCGACCATCACGTTGGGGGCGGCGGGCATCGCGCGGGCCCACTCCTTCTTCAGCTCATGGTCCAGGCAGACCACGAGGCCGCTGGAGGTGGCGGTCACGACCTCCATGGTCCCGTCGCCGTCGAGGTCGGCGACCACCAGGTCGCGCATGTTCCGCGTCGGAGACTTGGCGCCCGGACCGAAGCTGGCGTTGAAGAGCGCGCTGCCACCCGCGTCCCAGACCGTGACGCGGTTCCAGCTCCCGTTCACCTCGCTGATGACCTCGCGCTCCCCGTCGCCGTCGAGGTCCTCGTAGAAGAGATGGTAGCGGTTCAGCGATGACCAGCCGCCCACGTGCGTGTGCCCCGGCGGGGTGCCGTAGAAGCCCCGCTGGCCGGGGTCGAGCGTCTCGCTGTTGATGATCCCGACGCGGTCCGTGCCGTTGATGCGCCGGGCGGCGAGCAGGTTCACGCTCTCACCAGGCCCGTCGATGATCTGGAAGACGTGCGGGTCGCCCCAGAACTGCGGCATGCGGTGCACGAGGTTGCCGTCCCCGTCGATGAACTCCAGGGTGCAGGCGCTGCCGATTATCGCCTGGCTTTCCCCGCCGATGAAGGTCGCGGTGGTCACGCCCCACAGGCCCGCGTGCGCGGCCGCGGACTTGAACCAGTAGGTCTTCGCGGCCCTGAACACCGCCGGGTCCATCTCCGAGACGAACACCCACCGCCGCTCACCCGAGCGATCGAAGGCGATGAGCCGCTCGTCCGCGCAGGCCGCCAGCAGCAGCTCCTGCTCCGGCCACCAGTGCAGGTCGCGGATCGCGCCGTCGGTCGCGGCCGTGACGACCACCTGCCCGTCGGGGCGCAGCAGATGGATCGCCTCCGCCTCGGCGGCGCAGATGAGCCGGCCGCCCTCGCCGTCAGGGATGGTCATGACGTGCTCAATCGCGCCCTCGAAGGTCGCGGTCATCACCTGCTCGATGGCCGGCAACTCGGGCAGCGCCCCCGGCGGCTCGGCCTGTGCGGCCTCCGCGCGGACGGCCTCAGCGTCTGCGCGCATGGAGGCGAGCCAGTCATGCGCTGCCCCCAGCAACTCATCCAGGGGCCGGGCGCCGGTGATCTCATGCTCGCCCACGGGAATCGCCAGCGCGTAGACGCCCGCCTCCTCACTGCGCAGGGCGGCCGCCTCCCCATCGAGTGCCACGCCCTCATCGGAGACCAGCCTAAGCGTCAGGCTTGCCGGCTCATTCGCGTGCACGGCGAGCGTTCCGCTCTCGAAGTCCCAGTCCACGGAGACGGGCGCCGTCGCGGCCAGCAGGGGCCGATCGGCGGACGCGGCGGTCAGGCCGAGGCCGAACAGGTGATCCGACGAGATGATGGCCAGCTCCGCCTGGGTGCCCCGGTACTCGCCCGCGACCGCCACCGCCGGCTCCGGCAGGCCCAGCAGCGCCGCGTTCTCTGCGAGGCGCAGGCAGGCCAGCTCGCCCTCGTTGGGAACCGCCCGACTGCCTACCAGCGAGAAGAATGTCAGCGTCTGGCCCTCCTCGACCGCGCCGACCCACTCGAGCGTGTGCACCCGGCCCTCGCGATGCGCCACGACCGGGTCGCAGGCCAGGATCTCGTGCACCTGGCCGACCTCCTCCTCAGCGGGCGCATCGTCGGGCTTGAGGCTGACGCCCATCAGGCCGATGAAGGCCCTCTCTCCTCCGCCCCCTCGCTCGACCACCTCCACGCGCAGGCGGTGCTCGCCGGCCTCGAGCCTGTGGCGGCCGAGGTCCACGCGATCGGTTTCGGCGGCCTGGGCGTATGAGTCATAGCGCTCGACGACCTGAACGCCGTCGAGCAGGATGCGGAAGACGCCGCGGTCCAAGTAGCGCAGGAAGTCCGCGTAGAGCTGGCCCTCCAGCGGCTCATCCAGCCTGAGGATCATCTCCAGCCACTGCCCGGGCTCGGTCGCGCGCAGCAGCACGATTCCCAGGCTCTGATGCTCGGCCACAAACTCCTCGCCGGCGGGATCGCTCTCGTGAGGCATGTCCAGAGCGCGAATGCTGCGCCAGCCCACGGGCGTGTACGGCCCGCCGACGGCGCTCACACCGATCGCGTTGCGCTCCGGCTGCCACTGCCCGCTCGGGACCTCCCAGAGGGTCTGTACCTGGAGGTTCTCGCTGCTCTCGCGCGCGGTCAGTTGGTCAACGACGAGCGCGTAGCGGCCGACGCGCTGCGCAAGTGTGCGGCGCCAGTTGCAGTAGGCGGCGTTCGGGACCTCGCCCACCGCCAGCGCGGTCTGCCCCACCACGTCACGCGTGCGCAGGGCTCCATCCATCGCGACCTTCGGCTCCACCATCCCGTCCAGGCGGGTCAGCACCTGGTTGCGGTAGCCCTTCAGCAGCGTGGCGCCGTCGAGCCGCAGCTCCAGGATCGCGAAGGTGTGGTACGGATTGCGCGAGGCGCCGTTGTAGCCGTCCAGGAGGACGTAGTCGCCGCTGGCGTCGGGAGCGGAGCGGTAGCTCGCGAACTGGAACGAGTGCTCCCAGGGGAGCCCGCTGCCCCGGCTCTGCCACATCGGCAGCGGTAGCTCGTGGACGCTCCAGTGCCCGACCATGTCCGCGGGAAGCTCGGGCTGAAGATGCTCCTCGGGCCAGAAGGACTGCCCCACGCGCGGCACGGACAGGTCCACGCCCGTCCGGTTGCGATACTCAAGCCAGCGGCCGTCCTGGGTGAGGTAGGCGGCGCGATGCAGGAAGGTGATCGAGGCGGAGTGCAGGTCCCAGTCCCCGTGCTTACCGGTGGCGAGGATCTCCTGGCCGCGCAGCAGCTCGGCCAGCACGCCGTTCTCCAGCGGCGCACGCCAGCCCGACAGCAGCATGAAGCGCAGAATCGGTGCGTGTCCGGTGTTGTACCAGAAGAGGTTGTCCGCCTCACCCTGCACCCACGCGTGCTCCTCCAGACATGCGAACTCCATCTTCGCCCCCAACATCCCCTGCGGCCAGACCGGCTCGGGGTAGTCCTTCGCGAAGTAGCGCGCCAGGCAGTAGAGCGAGATCGCGGAGTACTGACCGTGGCGGGAGCCGACCGCGCCTCTGGGCTGCTGCAGGCGGTAGATGCCCTCGCGCGCGCGCTTCTCGAGCTGCCGCGAGAACGCGTTCGTGACCGCCAGCCGCTCCTCGTCGCTGAAGACCGGGCTCTCCTCGATAAGGTCCCAGAACAGGATCATCATGTGCGCGTTGTAGTGGTACGGGCCCTTGAGCGGATCGTCCTTGTTCTCGATGCGCTCGCCGTCGATCTCCGCGATTTGCTTCTTCGCTTCCGCGTCGGGGAAGGCCAGGCGGATGAACTGCCGGGCGTGGTACTCGTCGCCGGTCATGTAGTAGGCCGCCGCGTGCTTCGAGATCGAGTTCCAGCCGAAGTACCCGGTGGAGCCGTAGCCGCGTGACGCGTCCCACATCTCGATCTCCGCGGGGTTGTGCGAGAACTCGACGCCATCGCCCGGCTCGATCGCCATCAGCCGCTCGATGACCAGCTCGCCGCGGCCGCCGCCGGCCTCATTGAGCGCGGCGATGAACGCGTCCGCCGCGCCCGCCACGCCCGCATCGTCGCTGCCGCCGACGTAGACGAGGTTGTGCCCATCGCCGAAGGGGTTGTGGCAGGTGCGCACGACATGCCCGCCCGGGCCCGGATAGCGCAGGTCCAGCAGCGTGTAGAAGCGGTTGTAGAGCTCCTCGAGCATCGCGTTGGTGGAGCGATTGCCCAGCAGGATGAAGTTGCGGTCGAGGTGGCCGTCGTCGGGCGGCACGGCCGCGACCTCGTCGGTGTCGGCAACGACCTCCGGCCGCACGGCGGCGATGCCCTCGATGGCGTCGGCGATGGCCGCCGCCTGCTCCGCGTAGCGCTCCGGCGAGACGATGGTCGCCCGCGCCTCGCCATCGCGGACGATGTCCGTCTGAAGGTGCAGGTCCTTCAGCTCGTCGTAGACCGGTGGCACGGGCTCGGGCGGAGGCGGGGGCGGCGGGGGCGGCGGCTCCACCCCGCCGATCAGCCGCACGTCATCGAGGAGCAGGTGCGGCGTCGGACCGCGGTGGGTGTAGTAGTAGACCCGGATGCTCGTGGTATCCTCCGGCGCGAGGCCGACCACGGAGATGCGCGTGAACTCGTCGGTGCGCGCGCCCTCCAGGCCCACCTGCCGGTACTCGTCCGAAGGCGCGAAGCGAAGCTGGATGTGGGCGCCGGCGCCGCCTCCCTGCCGCAGCGCCTTGACCATCGCCGACGCCTCGTAGGCGATGCCGCCCTCGGCCTCCACCTCCTGGGAGATGCCGATCTCCTTGGTCGTGTCGCCGTCGCGAATCACCAGCGCGTGCCCGCCCTCGCTGGCGTCATCGCTCAGCTCCAGGCCCGAGTCCTCGCCATCCCCGTTGTAGAGCGTCCAGCCGATCGGCACGCCGAAGGGCTGGCGCTCGGTCAGGCCCTCCTCGAACGAGGGGTTGGCGAACAGGTTCTCGGTCAGTTCATCCTGCGCATGTCCCGCGGTCATCAGCATCAGCGCCCCCAGCATGAGCGCAATCGCGAGTCGTGTCATGGGATGTCCTCCACTCTCTGTCCCGCTCGCTCGGCACGGCCACTTCGCCTCCGCATCCGCGGCGTCCTTGGCCGCGCGGCGTCATCCGGATGGCCACAGCCGCGCTTCGTGCGGCGGCCGGCCTGCGCAGGCCGGACCTCGTGACAGCAACGACCTCCGGGTCTGTGACCCGTGGCCGCGTGCTCGGCATCCCCGTGCGACGGGCGCCCTCGCCCGTCGGTCGTCGTCTCGGTCGCCATTGCCGTCTGCCCGTTCCCCCTCTCCCGCCCTGCCGCGAAGCGGCACAGGGGGAGGGGGGAAGGAGTTTGTCCTGCGAACTCCCGGGGGGAGGGGCGCCGTTCCCGTCTACGGCCACTCAATCAGGTCCGGCAGGTCGATGACCTCGCGCAGCGAGCCGGTGTCCTCGCCGGTGAGCAGCTTCCCGGCCATCCCGGCGTCCTGCAGCGCCTGCGCGCACTTGCTCGGGTCGCCGCGGAAGAAATGCTGGGTCGGATAGAACGGGCCCCAGTACTCGTACTTCTCGTCGAGCGTGAAGAGCAGGCCCTCGACCGCCCGCTCGAGCATCTCAGGCGTCTCCGCCGTAGCGTAGACCACGTCGCCCTGCACCCCGAAGGCCGCCGCCGCGTCGCCGAGGTCCACCTCGATGCCCTCGGGCAGGTCGTCCAGCAGGCCCACCACGACCCGGCGCCCCGCCGGCGCCTGGTCGGGTGTCACGATGGGCAGCTTCACCGTCTGCGGCCCATCGAGCGCCCAGCGGTGATACTCGCGGAAGTACTCCTGCACGCGAAATGCCAGATCGCGCGTGTCGCCGCAGGCGACAACGTTGCAGTTCGGCCTTCCGTCGGCCACGAACGGGAAGTTCAGCAGGGCCTGACGGTCGCCCTGCAGCGGGACCTTCGGCTGCCAGGAGACCGTCAGTGTATTCTCTCCTTGCTGCAGCCGAACTCGGGCCTGCAACGGGCCCTCGCCAACGCGCTGGGCCGAGACGACGCGCTCCACCGGCCCAAGCACAGGCATGGTCGCATGCTCGGGGAGCCAGATACCGATGTCCACCTGCTCGTCGGCGGCCCAGCCCAGCGTGAACTCATAGCCGCCCGGCTGATGCTTCGCGCTCTGGTCGAGGGGCAGCGCATTAGCGGACAAGACCACGACCTCGCCACCGCGCGGGGGCAGCGACAGCACCGCGCGCAGGGCCTTCACGCCGCGCGCCGGAACCGCCACCGCAACGGCGCCCGTCCCGTTGCGCGTCGGCTCATCGCCCCACGTCGCGAATATCAACCTGTGTCCGGCTGACACCAGCTCCCAATCAGGCGTCAGCCATGTCGCGGCTGAGTCATAGCTCTGGTTGCACACGCCGAAGGCCATCCCGAGCCCATCGCCGAAGCGACTGACGGGCAGTTCGCCGCCGCCCGCCTCCGCCCCGATCACCGGCTCCCAGCCCAGGTCCGCGATCTCGGTCAGCATGGGCAGCGCGCGCATCAGCTTCGGCACGCCGGCCGCGAAGCGGGCGTTGGGCACGGCGCCGTAGTAGAGCGAGTGGATGAGCAGGTCGTCGCGCAGGCGCCGGAGCGCATCGATGGTCTGCTGCGCGTTCAGCTCATCCCACGGTATCCAGGTGTAGTACTTCGGATCATACGTGTGCCACCAGTTGAACATGATGCGGCCCGAGAGCATGCGCAGGCGCAGGAAGCGCTCGCGGTAGCCCGGGTTGTTCATCGGGTGATGCTCGATCAGCGCCGCGTCGGTGCGCACGGCATCGGCGGAGATGGTCGGGAGCTTGAGGTTCGTGACCATGGCGGTGCGGTAGCCACCGGTATGCTGCGCGCGGCAGACGTCCATCTGCTTGGCGAACCCGATGCCCTCGCCGACGAAGGCGCGGCCGTTGTCGAAGGTGGTGGCGGGCGAGCGGTCGGCGCTGGGGCCCCAGTGCGGGATGGAGCCGAAGACCGAGTCGAAGGCCATGCCCGCGGGCTCGAAGCGCTCGGCGATGGTGGGGATCGCCTCCCGCATGTACTCCCCGTAGCTGTTGGCCCAGGGGTAGACCAACCAGCAGGGGACGAACTGGTAGTAGCCCATGTACTCGATCGGCTCGTTCTGGAAGTAGCTGTCCGGCCAGTGCTGCTCGACGAGGCCCTTCTCGCAGTTCTTGAGGTGCATGTAGTAGGCGACCGCGACGTCCGCAAGCTCGGCGCCATCACGGACCCAGCCGCGGATGCGCTCCTGCACCTCGGGCAGGCTCTCAGCGGTGAGGGACTTCTTCACCGTGCCACGGCTGCGCGTCCACTCCCCGACCGACAGCTCGCTCACCGCCCACTCGCCCGGTCGCGGCGCGGGAGCGTAGCCCCACTCCCAGTGTCCGCCCATGCGGCGGATCAGGTCTGACGCGAACTCCTCGGCGCCCGGATCGCTCCAGGAGCGGTAGAGCCCGCCCGCGGAGGCCATGTGGAAGCGAGGGTCGATGTCGCGCGCGCGCTCGTAGACCTCCGGGAACATCTCCCAGTAGCGCGCGAAGGCGCCGCGCCAGCCGAGGCTCCCGTCGAACCGAAAGGCGAGGAACTCGAAGCTCTCGACCTCGCCCGGCATGAGCGCGAGCCGGCTGCCCAGCGTCAACTCCAGCTCTCCGCGCTCGTTTCTGCGCACGCCGCTGTGCAGCTCGGTGTACATGTCCATCGGGTCGAGCGCAAGCGCGATGCCGGTCTCGCCGTCCCAGGCGCAGGTGAGGGGCAGGACCGCGGAGGTGCCGTGGTAGCCCAGCGGCACGCCGGCGACGTCGTGAGGCGTGAAGTTGAAGCCGTCGAACCACCGGACGCCGTCGCCGAAGGGGAGCGTGAAGGGCACGCGCAGGTCGATCCAGCGTTCGCCGTCGCCCTCGTTGGCCACCTCCAGCGCCAGCGAGAGGCCGTCGCCGTCCCCATCATGGTAGTCGGTGCTCAGCCGCAGGCCGCCGCCGACCTCCCGACCGTCCTCCAGGGAGATCGGCCGCGGGCCATGTGCGGGCAGCTCGGCCTTGATGGGGTCGGTGGCGCCGCCGGCCCAGGTGAGCCAGAAGATGCAGCGGGCGCCGCCGGGAGTCATGCGCATGGCGTGGTCGTAGCTGAACCAGACGGTCGCGCCGTCCACGGCGGTGTGCAGCGAGCGCGCGGTGCCGAGAGTACCGTCGGCCATCCACTCGGACCGGCGGGTGTGGTCGGCCCATATCTGGAGCATCACATCGGTACCGCGGGCATCGGGCCGCCCGGTTTCCGGGTCGGCGTCGGCGTCGAGGTACAGGGTGACGCCGCTCTCGTCCGTGATCGGCTCGGCGAGGTGGATGCGCCACAGATAGCGATCGCCACTGAGCCACGCTACGCGCACGGACCGCACCGCGCCGTCCGCGGCTGCGTAGACCTCGGTGAGGCGGTCCAGGCCGCCCCGCGGGAGGAGCATGTCGTGCAGCGCCTCGGGCAGCTCCGCTCGGTCGGCGAGCAACGGCGGGCTATGGTCCGTTAGCTCCGGGCGAAGGTCGGCTCCCGGCGCGGCGGCCGTCGGCAGCGCGCCCACGAGCGCAAGCGCGGCGGCGAGGCGGAGTCTCGACATCATCTCTCGGCTCCCTCTGAGTGGCGCATGCCGCCGGCCACCGGCGGCACGCCGCATCCGTCCTTTCACCTGGGAGGGAGTTCACCGCATGGGACGGCGCGACCTGCCCGCCGCGGGGCCGCCGCAGCGCTCCATCGAGCCTGGGCTGCCGTTCACCGGTAGCCGCGCAGTGAGCGGGCGTGCTGGTGGAGGAAGTCGGCCTCCTGGAGCACCTTCCCGGTGCCGAGGGCGACACAGGAGATGGGGTCATCGGCGATCTGCACGGGGATGCCGGTCTCCAGCTCGAGCAGGCGGTCTATGCCGTGCAGCAGCGCGCCACCGCCGGTGAGCGTGATGCCTCGGTCGATGATGTCCGAGGAGAGCTCGGGGGGCGTGCGCTCGAGGATGCTCTTCACGGCCTCAACGATGGCTGAGACGCACTCGGAGACGGCGGAGCGGATCTCGATGGAGCTGACGGTCACGGTCTTGGGCAGTCCGCTGACGACGTCGCGGCCCCGCACCTCCATCTCCTGCTCCTCATCGAGCTCGAAGGCCGAGCCGACCTGGATCTTGATGTTCTCGGCGGTGCGCTCGCCGATGTCGAGGTTGTACACGCGCTTGATGTGGCGGATGATGGCCTCGTCGAGGTGGTTGCCGCCCAGGCGCAGGGAGTCGCTGACGACGATGCCGCCCAGGGAGATGACGGCGATGTCGGTGGTGCCGCCGCCGATGTCCACGACCATGTTGCCGCCGGGCGCGGAGATGGGCAGGCCGGCGCCGATGGCCGCCGCCATGGGCTCCTCGATGGGGATGACCTTGCCCGCACCCGCCGCGCGGGTCGCGTCCAGAGCGGCGCGACGCTCGACACTGGTGGCCGCCGAGGGGATGCAGATGACGGCCACCGGCTTGAAGAGGCGCCCGCGCAGCCCCGTGGCCTTGCGGATCAGATACGCGAGCATCTCGCGTGTGACCGAGTAGTCGGCTATGACACCGTCGCGCAGTGGGCGCTTGGCGACGATGCTGCCGGGCGTGCGCCCGAGCATCGCCTGCGCCTCCTCGCCGACGGAGAGCACACGGCCGTCAGGGCCGTCCGTGGCCACCACCGAGGGCTCACGCACGATGATCCCTCGGCCCTGCGCGAAGACGACGATGGTCGCAGTGCCCAGGTCGATCCCGAGACGGTCACCTAAGCTAAGCATTCGTCATCAGACGATTCCGGGTCGGCCTCGGGCAGGCCCTCGATCTCCGCGCCCACCGACCTGAGCTTCCCTGTTATGTCCTCATAGCCGCGATCCACGAGCGCGCCGCCGCTGACCTCCGTCACGCCCTCCGCGCAGAGGCCGGCGAGGATGAGGGCAGCGCCCGCGCGAATGTCGGTGGCCAGGACGGGAGCGCCGGAGAGCTGCGGAACGCCCTTGAAGATCGCCGCCCCCTCCATCACGCGCACGTCGGCGCCCATGCGCAGCAGCTCGTCCACGTAGTTGAAGCGCGCGTCGAAGATCGTCTCCTCGATGACCGACACCCCGTTCGCGACCGACATCAGCACGCCCGTTGCGGGCTGCAGGTCGGTGGGGTATCCGGGGTAGGGCGCGGTCATCACGTCCACGGCGTCGGGCCGCCGGTCCATGCGCAACCGGATGGATCGGTCCCCCGTGTCGATCTCGCATCCCGCCTGCTCGAGCAACTCGGTGACCATGTGCAGGTGCTCCGGGACGATGGACCCGATCGTCACGTCGCCGCGGGTGAGCGCGCCGGCAATGAGGAAGGTGCCCGCCTCCATCCGGTCGCTGATCGCGGTCCACTCGGTGCCGTGCAGGCGGTCAACGCCATGTATGGTGAGGGTGGTGGTGCCGATCCCCTCGATGTCGGCGCCGCAGGCGGCCAGCAGATTCTGGCAGTCCACGACCTCGGGCTCGCGGGATGCGTTCTCGATCACCGTGGTGCCTTCGGCCAGGGTCGCCGCGAGGGTCAGGTTCACCGTGGCGCCGACGCTGCGCAGTCTCGGGTCCATGTAGATGCGGGTGCCCACCAGGCGCTCGGCCCTCCCGTGCATGACGCCGTACTTCTCCTCAACCTGCGCCCCGAGGGCCTTGAAGCCCCTGATGTGGAAGTCCACGGGACGGCTGCCGATGACGCAGCCGCCCGGCAGCGGCACCTGCGCCTCGCCGAAGCGCGCCAGGAGCGGGCCTGCTACGTAGAACGACCCGCGCATGCGCCGGACGAGGTCGTAGGGGGCCTTGACCGAGTCCACCGTGGAGCTGTCGATCGCCAGCCCCCCGTCCTGGCGGAACTCGGCCTTCGCGCCCAGCGCCCGCAACATCTGGATCATGGTGTTGATGTCGCGGATGCTCGGTATGTTGTGCAGGACGACCTCGCCGTCCACCAGCAGCGCCGCGGCGAGCAGCGGCAGCGACCCGTTCTTGGAGCCGCTGACCTCGACGCTTCCCGACAGGGGTGTGCCGCCGGTTATCCTGAAACGTGCCATCTGATTGGTGCCTCCCAGCAACAGGGCCCAAGCCACCCCATCACGGTCGCGTCAGTATGCTCCCGACGGGCGCTCCAGCGTGCCCGCGACGACTCGGCGCACGATGCGGCTGCTTGACCGATACGGGGGCGTAGATTCACTTCGCCGCCGGGCCGCTCAGTCCTGCGTCCACGGTCAGGGGCGCCCACGCTCGGCAACCCGCAGCCGGTTGCGGGCCCGCGCAAGCGCCAGCTCGGCTCGCGAGATGTCGATCACCGCCGGGTCGCCGTGTACCAGACGCTCCCGGGCACGCTGGAGCGCCCGCCGGGCCCGCTCGACATCGATCTCCTCGGCCTCTTCCGCGGCCTCGACCAGCAACAGCACCTCGTCACGCTTGACGCGCATGACGCCGCCGACGATGGCAAAGTGCCGCCGCTCTCCCTCCGACTCGGTGACTACCAGCGAGCCGATGGCCAGCTCTGTCACCATCGGCGCGTGGAGGGCCATGACGCCCACGAAGCCGTCGGCCGCCGAGACGCGCAGGCCGGTGGCCCTAGTCGCCAGGACCTGGCCCATCGGCGTCAGCACTCTGACCGGAAAGCTGCGGGGCATTCGAGCCACCTCACCCCGCCCCGCGTGCCTTGGCCACCGCGTCCTCAATCGTCGCCACCATACGGAAGGCGTCCTGCGGCAGGTCGTCGTAGTCTCCCGCGAGGATCTGCTCCATGCTGTCCAGGTTGTCCTCGAGCGGGACGTACTGGCCCGGCATGCCCGTGAACGGCTCGGCCACGAACATGGGCTGGGTGAGGAACTGCTGTATCCGGCGCGCCCTGCCCACAATAACACGGTCTTCCGGCGAGAGTTCCTCGATCCCCAGGATAGCGATGATGTCCCTGAGGTCGCGGTACCGTTGCAGAATCTCCTGCACGCCGCGGGCGATCTCGTAGTGGCGCCGGCCCACCACGTGCGGCTCGAGCATGCGCGAGGTCGAGGCGAGCGGATCGACGGCCGGGAAGATCGCCTGCTCGAAGAGCTCGCGAGAGAGAGCAACGCTGACGTCCAGGTGCGCGAAGGTGGCCGCGGGCGCGGGGTCGGTGTAGTCATCAGCGGGGACGTAGACGCACTGCACCGAGGTGATGGAGCCATTCTCGGTGGAGGTGATGCGCTCCTGCAGGGCGCCCATCTCGGTGCCCAGGGTCGGCTGGTAGCCCACCGCGGAGGGCAGGCGCCCCAGCAGCGCCGAGACCTCCGAGCCCGCCTGTGCGAAGCGGAAGATGTTGTCGATGAAGAGCAGCACGTCGGCCTGCTCGAAGTCGCGGAAGTACTCGGCCATCGTCAGCGCCGTGAGCGCGACGCGGAAGCGCGCGCCGGGCGGCTCGTTCATCTGGCCGAACACCAGCGCGGTGGTGTCCAGCAGGCCCAGCTCGCGGAGCTGCAGCCACATGTCATTGCCCTCGCGCGTGCGCTCGCCCACCCCGCCGAAAACCGCCACGCCCTCGTGAATGCGGGCGACGTTGTGCAGCAGCTCGTTCATCAGGACCGTCTTGCCCACGCCCGCGCCCCCAAACAGGCCGATCTTGCCGCCCTTCGCGCAGGGGCAGAGCAGGTCGAGCACCTTGATGCCGGTCTCGAACAGCTCGGTGGCGACCTCCTGGCTGGCGTACGTCGGCGGCTCCCGATGGATCGGGAGGACGCGGTCGGTCTCGACCTCGCCCTGCTCGTCCACCGGCCTGCCCAGCACGTCGAACACGCGGCCCAGCGTCGCCCGGCCCACCGGGACCTCGATGGGCCGGCCGGTGTCCTCGGCCTCCATGCCGCGCATCAGCCCGTCCGTGCTGTCCATGGCGATGCATCGCACCGTGTTGTCGCCCAGGTGTTGCGCCACCTCGACGACCAGGTCGAGGTCGCGCTCGGCGTCGCGTATTCTCAGGGCCGTCAGCAGCTCGGGCAGCTCGTTGGTGGCGAAGCTGACGTCCACCACGGGCCCCCTGATCTGCTCCACCTTTCCTGCAGCCATGCGCATCCCTTCCGTGCGCTCGTCCTGCCGCCTTCGGTCGTCCGCCCCGTTGGCCCCGGGCGCTACTGCTGCGACAAGGCGTCGGCGCCGGTGACCACGTCGAGGAGCTCGCGGGTGATGTCGGCCTGCCGCTTTCGGTTGATCTGCCGCGTGAGCTGCTCGATCATGTCATCGGCATTGTCGGTGGCGGCGGTCATAGCCATCACCCGCGCGCTGTGCTCAGCGGCGGCGCTGCTCAGCAGCATGTCGAAGATCCGGGCCGCGACGTACTTCGGCAGTATCGCCGCGACCAGCTCCTCCGGGCTCGGCTCGAGGATCTGCTGCTCGGCCTCGGTGGGCGGCTCCGGGACCGGCACGGGCAGCACGCGCTCGACCGCCGGCTCGCTGCTGATGCGCGAGACGAACCGCGCGTAGCAGACTCGCACCTCATCGTGCTCGCCCTGGTCGTAGGCCGCGAGCAGATAGTGCGCGATGTCCTGCACGTCCGCGCCGCGCTCGCGCTCATGGATGGCCGGGAACTGCCGCACGACGTTCAGCCGCGCCCGCCGGGCCATCTCCCCGGTCCGCGTGCCGACCGTGATCAGCTCGACGCGAGCGCGGGAGCGGCGCGCGAAGCGCCGCGCCTGCGCGATCACGTTCGCGTTGAAGGCGCCACAGAGGCCCTTGTCGCCCGCCACCACCAGCAGGCCGATGCGCCTGACCTCGCGCACGCGCAGGTAGGGGTGGGAGAAGCCCTCGCCCACCTGCGGTACGACCAGCGCCAGCGTCTCGCGCAGCTCGTCGAAGTACGAGTGCGCGGCCGTGCGCCAGTTCGTGGTCCGCTTAAGCTTGGCCGCGGAGACCAACTTCATGGCGCGGGTGATCTGGCGAATCTCGCCGACGATCTCGCGCTTTCTGCGCAGAGTGCGCAGGTTCTCAGGCACTGCTATCCCGCCTCCTGACCGGTGCCGCCCTGGCTCGGCGTCTCGCGCTCCTCGTCGGGGTGTTGCAGGCGCCACTCGCGCTTGAAGGCCTCGATCAGGTTGCCGAGGCGCTCCGCGTCCTGCTCGGTCAGGTCGTGCGTTGCCTTGAGGCGGTCCACCAGCTCGGGCGCGCTTGCGTGCACGTATTTGATCAGCAGCGGCTCGACCTCCGTCACGTCCGCCACGGGCACGTCCAGCAGGTGCCCGCGGGTCCCTGCGAAGAGAATGATGACCTGATCGACCTCGGACATCGGCGCCAGCGGCTCCTGCTTGAGCACCTCAATCATGCGCTGGCCCTGCGCGAGGATCCTGCGGGTCTGCTCGTCGAGGTCGGCGCCAAACTGCGCGAAGGCCTCGTACTCGCGGTAGTTGGCGAGATCAAGCTTCAGCCGCGAGCCCACCTGCTTCATCATCGTGCTCTGCGCGTCAGAGCCGACGCGGGACACCGACGTGCCGATGTTGATGGCCGGGCGCTGGCCCTCATGGAAGAGGCGCGGCTCAAGGTAGATCTGGCCGTCGGTGATAGAGACAACGTTGGTGGGGATGTAGGCCGCGAAGTCGCCCTCCTGGGTCTCGACGATGGGCAGGGCGGTCAGGGAGCCGCCGCCCTCCTCATCGGACATCTTCGCCGCGCGCTCGAGCAGTCTTGAGTGGAGGTTGAAGATGTCGCCGGGGTAGGCCTCGCGGCCCGGGGGCCGCCGCAGCAGCAGCGACATCTGGCGGTAGGCCTGCGCGTGCTTGGAGAGGTCATCGTAGACCACGAGCGCGTGGCCGCCGCGGTCGCGCACCCACTCCCCGATGGCGCAGCCGGCGTAGGGGGCGATGTACTGCAGCGCCGCCGGGTCCGAGGCGTTGGCGGCCACCACGCAGGTGTAGTCCATGGCGCCGGCGTCCTCGAGCGTCGCCACGAGCCGGCGCAGCGTGGAGAGCTTCTGGCCGATGGCCACGTAGATGCAGCGCACGTCCGTCTCGCGCTGGTTGACGATCGTGTCGATGGCAATCTGGGTCTTGCCCGTCTGGCGATCACCGATGATCAGCTCGCGCTGGCCGCGGCCGATCGGGATCGCGGCGTCGATGGCCTTGACGCCGGTGCGCAGCGGCTCGTGCACGGGCCGGCGCTTGACGACGCCCGGCGCGATGACCTCCAGCGGCCTTGCCTCCGCGCCCTCGATGGGGCCCTTCTCGTCCAGCGGCTCGGCCAGCGGATTGACGACGCGGCCGAAGAGCGCGTCCCCCACCTGCGTCTGGGCGATGCGGCCCGTCGTGTGCACCTCATCGCCCTCGCCGATGTGGTCGTCGGGCCCCAGCAGCACGCAGCCGACGGTGTCCTCCTCGAGGTTCAGGGCGATGCCGAAAACGCCCTCACCGAAGTCGATCAGCTCCTGCGACATGGCCTCGGAGAGGCCGT
The DNA here is from genome assembly GCA_029820945.1 of Candidatus Zipacnadia bacterium. Taxonomy (GTDB): domain Bacteria; phylum Armatimonadota; class Zipacnadia; order Zipacnadales; family UBA5352; genus JALGUJ01. The sequence goes on from JALGUJ010000063.1 coordinate 18,870, forward strand.
AGACGCGCGCGATGCCGTCGCCCACCTGCAGCACGAGGCCCGTGCTCGTGAGCTCCAGCTCCTCCTCGTACTGTGCGAGGCGATCCTGCAGGACCGCTCTGACCTCATCGGGTCGCACCGACACCTCATGTCACTCCCTTGCCGGGCCGGCGCGAGCGCCCCCGGCCGTCCTCTAGGGCGCCGCCATAGCCCGCTGGATGCGATCCAGCCGCCCGCGCAGGCTGGCGTCGAGCACCCGGTCGCCCACTCGCACCACGATGCCCCCGAGGGCGTCCGGATCGACCTCAGCGTCGACAACGACCTCTGTGCCCAGCCACCGCGACATCGCTCGCGCCAGGCGTTCGGCCTGGTCGTCACGCAGCGGCACAGGCGTGGTCACGAAGGCGCGCAGCACGCCCTCGGCCTCGTCCAGCAGCTCCCGGTAGACCTCATCGGCAATGCGCAGCACATCGACCCGATCGTTGTCGATGAGCAGCGCGGTCAGCCGGCGCAGCGGCTCGACGGCGGGCTCGTCGAGCAGCTCGTCCAGGGCGGCGAGCTTGCGCTCCAGCGGCATGGTCGGGTGGCCCAGCAGTCGGCGCAGGGCGGGCGACGCATCCATCAGGGCCCGCAGGCTGGCGAGCTGCGCACCCATCTCGTCACGCACGCCCGCGCGCCGGGCGGCCTGCAGGGCCGCCGACACGTAGCGCCGCGCGACGGAGCGCGCCATCACTGCCCATCAGCCCTCGATTCCCGGGCCGCGATGCGCTCGACCTCCGCGATGAAGGCGTCAAGGAGAGCGGCCTGGCGCTCCTCATCGAGCGCCTCACGAAGTGCGCGCTTCGAGACCTCGACGGCGATCTGCGCCATCTCCGCCCGAAGCTGCCGGCGAGCGTCATCCGCGGCCAGACCCACGGCACGCTCGCCCTCCTCGACGATCTGACGGCGCTGCTCGTTCGCGCGCTGGATGATCTCCTCGCGGCGTTGCTCGGCCTCGCTCTCCGCCCGGGACACGATCTCCCTGCCCCGCGCGTCGAGCGTCCCCAACTCCTGCTCTATCCTGCGCTTGTCCGCCAGCGCCATCTGGCGGGCGCGCTCGGCCTCCTCCAGGTTCGCCTCGATCTCGCGCTCCCGCTGGGCAAGGATCTCCCCGATGGGCCCGAAGGCGAACTTGCGCAGTAGTAGCACCAGCACCACGAAGCCGGCCATGTTCACCAGGATGATACCCGGCTCGATCCCCAGTGTGTGCAAGACCTGCTCCATGGGCTCTCAGTCTGCCTCCCGAAGGCTTGGCGATGTGGCTCGCAGCCTACTGGCCCTGAGCCTGGATGTAGTCCACGACCGACGGCACCTTCACATAGAGCATGATGAAGGACAGCAGGACGTAGATGACCAGCGACTCGATCAGCGCCAGCGAGAGGATAAGCGCGTAACGGATGTCGTTGGCCGCCTCGGGCTGGCGCGCCATGCCCTCCATCGCCGACGATGCCGCGCGGCCCTGGGCGAGCGCGGCGAACGCCACCGCGAGCGGCAAACCGAGCCCGATGACCAGAGCCAAGATGCTGCCAAAGTCCATGCTCGTCCGACCTCCTAAGTTTCGCGTCTGTAAGCCCCTGAGCTGCTCAGGCCGCCTCGGTCTGCGGCTGCGCGCGATGGCCGGGGCCGACCTCGTGTTCCTCGTGCTCAACGGGTCCGGTCGTCGCCATCTGGATGTAGGCGGCCGAGAGAATGAAGAAGATGAATGCCTGGATCGGCCCGATGATCAGGTGCAGCAGCACGTTGATGATCTGCACCGGAATCGGGATGGGCACAAAAGGCAGCAGGGCCGCGCCCAGCGCCGCCATGCGGAAGATCGCGGTCTCCTCCCCGAACATGTTCCCGAACAGCCGCACCGCCAGCGACAGCGGCTTGGCGATCTCGCCGATCACGTGCACAAGAATGTTGATGGGGAAGAGCCACCACGGCTCCCCCACGAAGTGCATCAGATAGCCGAACAGCCCCAGCTCAACGATCCCGAAGTACTGCACCGCCAGGAACACGGAGAGCGCTAGCCCGGCGGTGGTATTCAGCGACATGGTCGGCGCGACAAAGCCGGGGATCAGCCCGAACAGGTTCATGACCAGGATGTACAGGAAAAGCGTCCCCAGCAGGGGGGCGTACTTCTCGGCCCCGGGCCCGATCTGCTCGCGGCAGAAGCCGAGAACGAACTGCACGTAGATCTCCCACAGGGTCTGCAGGCCGCGCGGGATCCGCCTTCTCCGACGCGTGCCGAGCCACGCCAGCACGGTGAGCAGCACGATGACCAGCCACGTGGTGACCACGTAGAGGTCCACGAACACGAAGCCGTGCCAGCTCTCCGGGAAGAGGTCGGCTATGGGCTTGAGCCAGCTTCCGTGCTCGTCGTGCACGCGCGTCAATCCCAGGTAGGGCCGCCGGTGTGCATGTCCGCGCCTCCGCGGCCGAGAGCAATCAGCAATGCGATGAGTGCGACGGTGTAGCCCGCGGCAAAGGCGACCGCGCTGCCGCGCCACACAACGATCACAAGACACGCGGCGGCCGCCGCAAGGCCGAACTTGCCCACGTGCAGCACCACATAGGCCCAGGCGGCACGCGGGCGCTCCTCCGGCGGCACGGTAACCCGCTTGAGTACAAAAACAAGGGCGCTGAGCATGCCTGCGCCCGTGAGCACACCTCCGGCATAGCCCAGCGCGACAAGTGGGCCCCAGAGGGCATAGAGGGCCACGCAGATGACCAGTGCCGCGGCACCGGTGGCAAGCGCGACCCGACGGGGCCAACCCGCGTTACTCGTCATTGCTGCGTAGATGCTGCAGAATCTGTGCCAACCCTGCCGCCGCACCCAACATGAAGCCGGCGACCTGAAGCCAGGGCTCCGTGCCCAACCGTTGGTCGAGCCACCAGCCCACGCCGTAGCCGATCGCGATCGAGAGCGGCACCGACCAGGCCAGCAGCCAGAAGGTGGCCCCCTGCATCAGAGGGCCTTGCGCGCGCCTCATTGCCGCCGCCTCCACGCCCATTGTAGGGCACCGGCCCCGCGGCGTCAAGCCGAGGCCGGCCCGCCGGGGCTCACGCCCGCCCGATGATCGCCAGCGGCTCGTCCCAGGTCAGGCGCTCGAAGCTCCCCCTGCCACCGGCCCGCTCCACGGCCCCACGGCAGACGCTGATGCGCGGCGGCGAGCTCTCCGGGTCGTGCGCGTCAGAGCCCAGCCCGCTCGCCAGGCCCCTACGGATGACATCCTGCGCCAGATGTGCGACCTCGCGGCCTCGTTTGCCGCACAGGCTCTCGCAGTTGACCTGCAGCTTGATGCCCCGGGCCACCAGCTCCTCGGGCTCGATCTCCTGCACCGGCGCGCTCGCGAGCCGCTCCACGTGCGCGATGAGGGGCGCATAGCCCTTGATCTGCAGCTCGAACAGCACATTCTCGGCATACGCCGCGTAGCTGGCCACGGGCAGCTCAACCATCACGTGCCTGCCCTCGCCCAGCGTGGGCAGGAGGCCCTCGGCAGCGAGCTCGGGCAGCTCCTCGCAGAGCTGAATCTCGGCGCCGCCCACCACCTCGACCGGAACCTGCTCCTCGCGCAGCATCTCGTTGAGCCGCTCAACCCCCACGCGCATCAGCTCCACCACTTCGCTGACACGATCGCCGAGCAGCGGCGGGCGGAAGTGCGGGGTCGAGGTGATGATGCGAATGCCGTCCGCTGCGGCGATGCGCGCCATGCGCAACGCCACGTCGGCGTCCGGCTTCGTCCTGTGAATGGGCACGACGTAGCGCAGAATGTGGTTGTGAAGTTCTATCACCGCGAGTCACCGTATCGACAGTGTGGATGCAAGGTGGAGTCCGGCCCCCGGACCGCTCGCGGGGGGGTGTGCCGCGGCGGGCCGCCACGCGTCAGATGATACCACATATCGCGGCGGCGCGCACATCACGTCGGCCGGCGGATGATGCCCCCACCGATGAGGCGCTCGCCGCCGTAGAAGACCGCCGACTGCCCCGGCGCGGGCGCGCGATGTGGCCGCCGGAAGCGGACCGTGGCCTCCTCGCCTCGCAGCGCCACGGTCGCCGGCGTCTCCGTGCCCCGGTAGCGGGTCATCACGGACGCGGGGAAGCTCCGGCCCGGGGGATCGCCCACGAGCCGCACCTCGACGAGATCGCAGGAATCCGCCCAGAGCGCCTCCTCGGGGCCGACCACGAGCGCGTTGTGCTCAGGGAGGATGCCGAGCACGTAGTGCGGTCCCTCCGGCCCGCCGATACCCAGGCCCCGGCGCTGGCCGACCGTATAGCGCGCCAGCCCGTCGTGCCGCCCGATCTCGCTCCCGTCCGCGTCCAGGATCGGCCCCGGGCGCACGGCCTGCGGGCAGCGGCGCGACAGCAGCGCGGCGACGTCCCCGCCCGGCGCGAAGCAGACATCCTGGCTCTCGGGCCGCGCCGCGGCGGGCAGTCCGGCCTGGAGGGCCAGCGCCCGCACCTCCCCCTTGGTCAGCGTCCCCAGCGGCAGCACCAGGCTCTTCAGAGCATGCTGCGAGCTGCGATAGAGCATGTACGACTGGTCCTTGGAGCGGTCGCACGCGCGCAGGAGGTGATGTTGCGGCCCCGAGGCAGTGACGCGCGCGTAGTGTCCGGTGATGATGGCCTCGCAGCCAGCCTCGGCCGCGATGCGCAGCAGCTCGTCGAACTTGAGGCCGGGATTGCACACCACGCAGGGGTTGGGAGTGAGACCGGCGGCCCAGGCACGGCAGAACGGCTCGACGACGCGCTCCTCAAAGGCCTCACTGACGTCCACGACCCGGTGCTCGATGCGCAGGCGGTCGCAGACGGCGCGGGCCTCGTCGGGGGCGGCGGCGGGGATGGCGAGCGTGACGCCGATGACCTCGAGCCCCTGCGCTTGCGCCAGCAGGGCCGCCACCGAGCTATCCACGCCGCCGGACATGGCAACCAGCACGCGCTCCGCGCCCTCGGGCAGGTGCAGGTCACATGAGAGTAGTGGCATCCGTCCTCCAGATGCCCGGCCCTCCCACCCGGCCGGGCGCCAGCAGGATCCCGGGGGCCGGCGCACCGCAGGGCCCCACCATGGGCCGCAATCCCACCTGCAGCTCCGCCGAGAGCGCGGCGGCGCCGGTCGTCCTGACGAACTCGATGGTCCGCTGCTGCTCGTCGAAGCTCACGGTAGCGCCGCAGGCGTTCGCGATCAGCCAGACCGGCAGCATCGCGACCTCATGGTAGTAGGCGGCCGGACAGCGCACGAAGAGCGCCTCGCCGTCGCGCATGACCTCCAGGCTGTTGAGCTTGACGAGGAACTCCCCGCGGGGCGCGGAGATGCCCACCGCCAGCGCATCCGCATCCCACGTGACCTTCGCGCCCATCGCCTCCAGCACCGGGCGGCCGTGCACCAGGAACTGGCCCTCGACCCGCACGGGCGGGCCCTCCATCGCTATCTCGGCCCCATCCACCACCACGCGCACGTCCTCGTACTCCGCCTCGAGCCGGAAGCGGCGGTCGCCGATAGTCAGGATCATGCCACGCTCCTCGGGGACCTCGACCAGCCCGGTCAACTCCGAGAGCGTGACGATCTGGAAGCCCCGCTTCTGCAGCGCGGGGACGACCGTACGCATCGCCGCGACCGTCCCGCCACGGTTATAGCCGCCATCGTGCAGCACCACGACGGAGCCGTCACGAGCCGCGCGCAGGATCCTGCCGGCCACCACCGATGCGCTCGGGCCCTGCCAGTCGCGCGGGTCGATGGACCACATCGCCACGCGGTAGCCCGCATCGTTGATGGCGTGGCGAACGCGGGCGTTGACGGCCCCGTAGGGCGGTCGCACCCATCGCACCGGCCTCTCCACCAGCGGCTCCAGCGCGCTCCGGCAGCGGGCCAGGTCAGACCGGATCGCGGCGTTGGACAGCCCGGTCAGCTTCGGATGCGACCACGTATGGATGCCGACCTCGTGCCCCTCCTCGTCCATGCGCCGAATCAGGTCGGCATGCCTGGCGATCTTCCCGCCCAGCACGAAGAAGGTGCAGCGGGCGCCGTGCTCGGCAAACAGGTCGAGGATCTGAGGCGTGTATGTGGCGCTCGGCCCGTCATCGAAGGTCAGCGCGATGCGTGGAGGATGGTCGTCGTCCGGTCCGCTGTGACCGTAAGCGACGAGGGGCTCGGCAAGGGCAAGCTCGACCGCCACGGGACGATCGATGATCGGGTCGAACTGCACGCGCCGGGTACTGGTGACTCCGGGGAAGCAGATGCGGCCGCGCCCGTCCGGCAGCGGCGCCGGGGCCGGAAGCAGCTCCGTGGTCTCGACGAGTCGAGCCGCCGGGGAGCTGCGGGGCTGGCCCACCCCGGCGGTCGCGATAAGCGCAGCCGGCGCGATGCGCAGGCCGGGCGCCGTGGACATGCACGCGACGCAGGCGATCAGTGGCAGAGCCCACGCTGCGTTCGCCGCGCGGCGCAGCAGCGCCGCCCAGGCGCTGCCGCCAACGGCCGGCCGGCGGCTTCCTGCCAAGTCACACCACCTCACGCGTCATCGGCCCGTGCTTCAGGTGCCCGGCTGCAGCTCGAAGGGCGCCGGCAGCAGCTCGGCGACCGACATCACGAGCCGCTCGCCGCCGCCCTCCATGATGACATCCGCGTCCGGCGCCAGCTCGCGCATGACCTGGCGGCAGACCCCGCATGGCGTGAGCAGGCGCCCGGGTGCGCCCACCACGGCGATCGCCACGATCTCCTGGTGCCCGGCCGCGATGGCCGAGAACATGGCCACCCGCTCCGCGCAGACCGTGGCCCCCAGCGCGCCGTTCTCGATGTTGCAGCCGGGGAGAACCGAGCCGTCGGCGCACAGAACTGCTGCGCCGACGGTGAAGCCCGAGTACGGTGCGTATGCTCTTTGGCGTGCCCGGTGCGCTGCCGCGATCAGGCTGTCAGCAGCCTCGGTGTCGAGCATCGGCTCACGCCCCGTCGCTCGGCGCGCGCTTACTCCTGGTAGGTCACGTAGGCGCGATCATCCTGGAAGTCCCACTCGGTGACGATGCCGAACAGGGCGGCGAAGGGCCGCACCGGCACGTAGGTCCGGTTCTGCCTGCGCACCGTCGTGCGGTCGAGCTTCTGCTCCACGTCGTTGACGTAGACCGTGCGACTGTGCGGGAAGACCCGGACGACGATGTCGTTGCGGTGGACCTCGATCTCGTCGTCATCGGGGCCCCAGATAATGGTGCCGCCGATGTGCCGCATGAGGTCGGTCAGGGTGATGTAGACGCGACCGTTGCGGATGAAAGCGTGCTTCTCGAGGTCGGCCTCGCGGTTGTTGAAATAGACGATCTCGCGGTAGAGGCGCGGGCGGTAGAGCTTCTGGAAGACCGGCCTCGGCCCGCCGAGCGTTGGCGGCCCGGCCGCGGCCTGGCGCTCGGCCGCCTGCGCCGCGCCCAGCACCGTGACCGGAACGCTGCCGGTCGAGGCGATGAGCTGCTCGCCGTGCACCGCGTCCACGCGCACCGTATGCTGGCCCTCGCTCATCTCGGCCGCATCGAGCTCGAAACGGCCGCGCACGTTGCTGACCAGTCCACGTGCCGTGCCGTCCACGTAGAGGATCATCGGCCGGTCGCGCACGTAGTCGGAGACGGGCGCAATGGTGAGCGGTCCCGCAAGCTCCGGCGTTGGGGCTTCGCCCGGCGGAAGGTCACAGGTGATGTTCAGCGACAGCCCGCCTGGTCCCTGGACCGTCACCGTTCCTGCCCCGGCGACGGCGGCGACGGCGAATATGGCTGCTATGACCGCGAGCGCACGCCTGGCGTCGAGCACGGCGAACACCCCTCTCGGCGAGCGGCCCCTCCGGGCCGCCGCGGGCCGCTTCGTCTCGATTGTGCCGTCGAGAATATAGCACAAGCCCGTCCGGCTGTCAAAGCTGCTCCGGCGACGCCTTCGGACCGAGTCCGGCCGCCTGCACCGCCTCAGTCCGCCTTGCCCTCCTCCCCCTCCATCGCCCGGCGCTGGCCCTTGGTCAGGAAGACGCCGTCGCGGCCGGGCATCATCGGCCACGGCTCCTGCTGCTGCAGCTCGTAGTCGTAGCCCCGCACCAGTATCTCGTAGACGACCTCCCGGAAGTCATCGCCCTCCACAGGGCTGGACGGAACCTGGCCGGGCCCGCCCACCAGCCCGATGCTGTATGGCCCCTCGATCTTGAAGGGCGGGATCTCGTCGATCCGCTCGACGCCCCGGCGGGCGGCCTCGCGGATCGTCCGCTGCGCCTCAGGTGGGGTCATCGATACCGCGTTGTAGGGCGAGAGCGCCTCCTTCACCACCGCGGCCTCCATCTCGGGCACCAGCTCCCGGCACTGGGCGCAGACCGTGTCGTCGCCGGTGATGAGCACCGCGGGGATGTCGTAGTAGCCCGCCAGGGCCATCGCCATGCCGCCCTCGCCGAACCACAGCTCATCGTTCACGCACCAGCAGCTATGCGCCAGCACGCCGCTGGTGCCGGCCATGGCGTGCTGCGCGACGCAGAACATCACGTCGAAGCTGTCGTCGAGCTTCGGCGTCCAAAAGGGCTGCCGGGTGAGCGGGCCGTGGATGATGCGCGCGGCCGGGTTCATCTCCTCGAAGATGATGCTGTAGCCGCTGCCGTGCGCGTCATTGACGAGGATCTGCCCATCGACGCCCGCCTCCAGCGCGCCCTCGATGGCCGCGTTCACCTCGCCGGTGAGCAGGCGGAACATGCGCTTGCGGGTGTCCCAGTTGCGCAGGGTGTCATCGTCGCGCCTCTCGAAGTGCACCATCCCGGCGACGCCCTCGAGGTCGGTGTGGATGTACAGGTTCATCGCGACGCGCCTCCCAGTCGCAGCACGTGAGTCGCGGTCGGCGGCAGGTTCGGCGCCCGCGCCACGGGACCTGCCCCGCCTGAGGAAGGTGTCGGCTCGCGGCCGAGCGAATCTCAGAGGGACCCGCGGCAACGCCATTGCACGATCCACCCACTGGGGGCCGGGACCCATGTCCGACGAACTCGTCGTGGTGCTCGACTGCGGCGCGACCAACACCCGAGCCGTCGCTCTGGACACCGCCGGACAGGTCGTGGCGGCCGCCGGCAGGCCGAATGACCCCGCGCAGCAGCCGGACGCGCCCGAGGACTGGCTGGTCTGGCCGCTCGAGGAGGTCTTCGGCAGGCTCGCGGACGCCTGCACCGAGGCGCTGGCAGGAATCGACGCCTCGCGCGTGAAGGCCGTGACCGTGACCACCTTCGGCGCCGACGGCGCGCCCGTAGCCGCCGACAATCGGCTCACCTATCCCGTCATCTCGTGGCAGTGCGGCCGCACTGAGGAGCTGGCTCAGAGCATCACGGAGCGCATCGACCCGTGGCGGCTGTTCGAGGTCACGGGCTACCAGGTCATCCCCTTCGACACGCTGCTCAAGCTCATCTGGCTGCGGGAGAACGCCCCTGATGCGCTCGAGCAGGCGGATGCCTGGCTTATGATGCCGGGGCTGCTGAGCATGCTGCTGTGCGGGCAGCGCTCCGTGGATCCGACCGCGGCGGGGACCATGATGGCCATGG
>JALGUJ010000064.1 GCA_029820945.1 Candidatus Zipacnadia bacterium
GTGCGGTGTGCTGGGGCTTCGCCCTCCGGGCTCACCCCCAGCACACCGCCACTGCTTCCACCCCGCTTCCTTTTCTCCTGCCACCTGACATCTTAGCCCATAGGAGGGGCGGGCTTCATTGCCCGCCCGTCGTATGTCGTAAGCCGTTTGCGTTGTGGCCCGGGAGCCGATCTCTACCGCAAGTTGCCGCTATGTCCGGAAGAACCACGTCGAGGCGAGGGCGCCTAGACTGCAGACCGGGAGCTGGAAAGGGATCACCTCATGCACCTGCTGGTGACGGGCGGCGCGGGCTTCATCGGCTGCAACTTCGTCCGCCACATCCTGGCGGAGCGCGAGGACGTCGGGGTGCGCGTGCTCGACAAGCTCACCTACGCGGGGAGCCTGGACAATCTCGCGGGCGTCCTCGAGGACCCGCGCCTGAAGTTCGTCGAGGGCGACATCTGCGACGCCGGCGTCGTCGAGGCGGCGATGGACGGCATCGACGCCGTGGTGCACCTCGCGGCGGAGAGCCACGTGGACCGCTCGATCATCTCGGCCGAGGCCGCGGTACAGACGAACTTCGTGGGGAGCTTCCGGATCTTCGAGGCCGCCCGCGCGGCGCAAGTCGAGCGCTTCGTGCACGTCTCCACCGACGAGGTCTACGGGGCGTGTCTGGGCGAGCCCTTCGCGGAGGACGACCCGCTGAACCCGCGCAACCCGTACGCCGCGACCAAGGCCGGGGCGGACCGCATGGCGCACTCGTACTTCGTGACCTACGACCTTCCGGTGGTGACCGCGCGGCCCTCGAACAACTACGGGCCCTGGCAGTACCCCGAGAAGCTGATCCCGTTCTTTACCTGGCGGGCGCTCAACGACGAACACCTGCCGGTCTACGGCGACGGAATGCAGGTGCGCGACTGGCTGCACGTCCAGGACCACTGCCGCGCCCTGGCGCTCCTGCTCGACGAAGGTCGGCCCGGCGAGGCCTACAACATCCACGGCGGGAACGAGCGCCCGAACATGGAGACGATCCGGCTGATCCTCGACGAGCTGGGCAAGCCCGAGAGCCTCGTCAGGCACGTTGAGGACAGGCCCGGGCACGACGTGCGCTACGCTATGGACGCGTCGAAGATGCGGGCCCTCGGCTGGGAGCCGCGGATCGAGTGGGAGAGCGGCATCAGGGCAACGGTGCGCTGGTACGCCGAGCACGGCGAGTGGATGGAGCGGTCGGTCGCGCGCGGGAAGGCGTACTTCGAGCAGTGGTACGCCCGACGCTGACGGCCGGGCGCCGCGCGCATCGCGACCCCATGCTACGGCCTCAGCCCGCGATCGACCACCAGCACTCGGCGTCGGAGCAGCGGATCTGCGTGGGCTGGTGCCACTTCACGTGCCCGTCGCAGAACAGGTAGTTGCAGCCGCCGTTGTGCCGCCGTGCGGCGTCGTCAGTGCGCACGAAGCCGTGCGCCTGCGTGCCGTAGCCGCTGATGGCGTAGTCCCCGGTGAAGTCGGTGACGAGGATGCACTGTGATGGGTGCTTGATCTCGTCCCCCGTGTGCCCCGGTGGCGGCTCGGCGTCGGTCCCCAGGTCGTCGTCCCAGTGCACGTGATTGATGGCGTAGCCCGCGTCCTGGTCGTAGTCCGGCCAGGTGCCGTCGAAGTCGTTCAGGCGAGGCGCCGTAGGGCAGACGAAGATCTGCGTGTTGTTGATGTAGGGCTGGATCATCAGCCGCCAGGTCCACGTGGGCGCCGTGCCCTCAGGAGCGCCCCCCACGGTCAGGTCGTCCCACGGCAGCCGGTGATGGTCCTCGTGGTACATCCCGAAGGCCAGCCCGATCTGCTTCATGTTCGACATGCAGGCCACCTGCCGCGCCTTCTCCCGCGCACGGGCGAAGGTGGGGAAGAGCATGGCCGCCAGGATGGCGATGATGGCGATGACCACCAGAAGCTCGATGAGCGTGAAGCCGCGAGGCTGCCTGCGCCTGCTCTCTCGGCGCTCGCGGTGCGGCGTTCCGGATCGTGACATGGTATCGTCTTCCTTTGCGTCGTGACGCGTCCGCGGTCAGTGGTGTACTTCCACGCGGCGGGCGATGGTCCTTGCAGCGCGGACAGGTTTGCGCAGCGGATGCGGCGAAGGATGCGTCCAACTCCGACGTGACTGGAGGTCCGCAGACAGATGCGAATGGCAGCCATGGTACTGGCCGCCGCCCTCGCGGCGCCGGCGTGGGCGGTTGAGATCGAGATCACGGCCGATCCGCCCCTGGCCGAGTTGAACCTGGCGCGGAATCCGGGGATGGAGGAGGGGGCCGCGGGCGAGGCGGCACACTGGAGCTTCGGGACGGCCGTTCCCGAGAACTTCGAGACCGCCTGGGTCGAGGGCGAGGGCCGGGGCGGCTCTCACGCGCTCTACCTCAAGGCCCACGATAGCGTCATGTCGGGCTACTGGAGCCAGACGGTGCAGGTCGAGCCGGGGCGCTACGTCTTCCGGGGGTACTACCGTACCACGGGTGGCCGGCTGCTGATGTACGCCCATGGCCGCAACACCGAGGTCGAGCCGCCGGTGGGCGTGGACGAGCGCACCTACGCAGGCAGCGTCATCGCCAGCTTCCTCGTGCCCGTCTTCATTCCCTATGAGGCGCTTGTCGGCGCCGACCCGAACACCTTCTACCCGTTCTCAGTACAGGTGCAGGTACCGGAGCGTCTCCCGGCCATCGCGCTGAGCATGGGCATGTACTTCAGCCCCGGTGAGGCGTGGTTCGATGACGTGTGGTTCGGCCCGGCCGAGTTCGATCTGCGGGTGCGCGTGAATGCCCAGGGCGCGCGGATCGAGCGGGTCACCGTATTCGACCGCGATGAGGAGGAGCCGCTCTACACCTCCTCCGAGGACGCGGCGTATCCGGCCGCGCGTCCGCTGCCGGACCCGTTCGAGGCAAGGATCCCCCGTGCACGCAACGGCCGGACCTATCTGGCCGTCGCCAGGACCGCCGACGGCGAGCTGTTCAGGGCGTACTTCCCCGAGGAGGCGCAGTAAGGTGCGAGCGACCATCCCTATGCTGCTGGCTCTGGTCCTGAGTGCCGCCCGCCTGGGCGCGCAGCCGAGCCTTCAGGCCGGCAACATCACGGTGACGGCGGACCAGGCCCAGGGCGCGATCGAGGCCCGGAGCGCCTTCGATGAGCGGCTCCTGCGGGGCCTGGACCTGCACATCCACGACGGGCGCATCGGCGGTGAGCTGCCCCTGACCATGCAGGAGGCGAAGGTCGAGGGTGGCGCACTGTTCGTGCGCTACACCTGCGACAGGCCGCTGACTATCCTGGCGATCTACTCCGGGCACCGGGAGGGCCTGCTGGTCAGCGTCGCCGTGGTCAACGAGGGCCCGGAGCAGGAGCTGCTGGAGCCGGCGCTGCACGCCGCGATCGGTGAGACCGCGGGCCTGAGCGTCTTCGACGGCCGCAGCGTCGCGGCCGAGCCCGCCGGGCCGTTCGGCGAGGATCGCTTCATGGGCCGCCTGCAGGTGTGCGCGGCCTGGAACGGCCGCGCCAGCCTCGGCATGGGCCTGGCGGCGGCCGAGATCCGCTCCTGGTTCCACCACTGCTACCTGCCGCCGGAGGGCGACGCCCCCGCGGTGCTGTCTACCTCCACGCGCATGGTGCTCGACCCCGGCCAGGACGACATGGTGGTGTTCTGGTGCGCCTCGCGGCCGGGGGAGTGGGGCTTCTACGAGGTGCTCGACGCCTACTACGAGACCTACCCCGCCATGTTCCGGGCTGGCAGCGAGGTCGATCCGCGCGCGAGCCTCGGGGGAGGCGAGTATCGCGTGTGGCCGAACGCTGGCGAGTTCTCGCCCGAGATCGCGAGGCGGCTGTTCGTGGGCTGGGACTGGTGCTACGCGCCCTTCCGCCGGACCGGCGACATCTACGGCCGCGAGGAGCACTGGGACTACGAGCCCGCGCTGCGTGACTTCGGCTCACCGCGCGGTCTGCCCCGCGAGGAGTACTTCGAGTGGCGGCGGCAGGCCTTCGCCAGGGGCAGGGACTGCCACGTGGCGATGATGTTCTACGTCCCCTCCCAGGTCTGGTGCGAGGACGTGCTGGCCCGCGAGGTCTACCCGGACGCCCTCATCGAGGACCCGGACACCAAGACGCTCTTCACCACGCCGTGGGTGACCGGCCACGACGTGGAGCGGCTGGTCTTCCCGTACCGGACGAGCTTCGGCGAGCAGAGCCGGCGGGACATGACGCAGGTGGCCGGGGAGCTCGACATCCGGGGCTTCGCCTTCGACACCGCGGGCGGGCGCGGCAAGTACCGCGGGCCCGCGCTGCCTGAGCTGGATGGCCGCGCCTGGGACGAGGACGGCGTCTACTGCCGCAACAACGTCGCGGTCGCGCACCTCATGCAGTTCGTGCACACGCTCACCACGCCCGATGGCACCCAGCTCGCGGTGGTCGCCAACCCCAGCCCGCGCTGCGCGTACACCTCCATGCTCTACGCCGACAGCGCCATGCTTGAAGGCGAGCCCTGGAAGGTCGATCGCACGTACGGTGACTCGCTTCGATGGATGTCCGGCCAGAAGACCCTCGTCTGGTGGGAGGGCTACGGCGCCGAGAGGTTAGTGGACACGGAGAAGGCCTCCCCGCACCAGCTCCGCATGCTGCTGCGCGGGCTCGCGGACTTCACCCTTCTGCAGTGCCTGCGCATCGGCTACATCCCACCGCCGAACTACACGCAGGGCGTCGAGCGCCTGGTGAGGTGGCTGCCCGCCATCACCGAGTGCGTGACCACCGGCTGGCAGGCGGTGCCGGCCGCGCGCGTGCCTGAGCCGCTGTGGGCGACGCGCTACGGCGACGGCCTCGACGCGCTCATCGCCATCGCGCACGAGACCGGCGAGAGCGTGCAGGCGCAGGTGGCGATCGAGAACCGGCGCTTCGCGGAGGGCGCGGTGCTGTTCACCGACTACGATGGCGGCGAGCGCGTGAACCGCATCGTCGGCGGCGAGACCGTGATCGACCTCGACGTGCCCGTGCGCACTCCGGTGTTGCTGCGGGCATGGGCCGAGGTCCTGCCAGCGGAGGCGGTGACCGACGCGACCGTGGCGACCGACGTCGGGCCGCTGGGCGGGGAGCTGAGGCTGACCCTCGAGGGACGCGGCGACGTGACCGTGCGCCTGCGCCAGACCGACGACATGGCGGTCGAGCTGGTGCTCGTCGATGGGCGGCAGGCGGGGATGCGCGACGGCGCGGTGCCACTGACGCTCGACGGCCGGGCCGAGCTGTCCGTGCAGATGAGCGCGACAGGGTTCGCCGGCTCGGAGGAGAGCCTGCTGGACTTCCCCTTCGTGCGTGACGGTAGGCCGGCCTGCGCCATCCACGTGCCGCCCGGGGCGTCCGAGACCGAACGCCGCCTGGCCGAGCGCCTGCAGCTCTACTTCCGCTACTGGCACGAGCGCATCCAGGGCGGCGACGAGGTCGTCATCCCCATCAGGGAGGGCGAGGTGCAGGCGGGGCCGGCGGTCGAGATACGGGCGGAGGCCGCCGAGCCGATCGTGGCCGTGGACGAACTCGGGGTCCTGCGCATCGCCGCGCCCACCGAGGCGGAGTTGCAGGACCTGTTCTTCCGCTACCTGCGAGCGCTGGACACCAGGTACTGGACGCCGGAGCTGGCGGTGCATGCGAGTTGGCTACGGAAGGCGGTCGAGGATGCGCCCTATCTGAGCTGGGACGAGACGCCCTGAGGAGGCGCGGACAATGCGGGCGGCGCTGCTGATTGTGGCAATGCTGACGATGACGGCCGGAGGGACGACCGTGGCGGATGAGCTGCTTGCGAACGCCGACTTCTCGGCGCTGGATGACGATGGCGTGCCGGAGGGCTGGGAGCTGAACCTGGGCAACCCGCGCACGGCGCCCCGCTGCGGCGTGGTCGAGCGCGGCGCCGCCCGCTGGATGCAGTTCGTCATGCGCGAGAACGGCGCATCGATGGGGTGCCTGTCGCAGCACGTGATGCTGCCCGACGGAACCGAGGCCGTGCACTTCCAGGTGGACGTGCGCTGCGTCGGGGCGGCCGAGCCGCTGGAGCACTCCCTGGTGCGTATCTACTGGGACGACGAGCCGCGCGCACACCGCGGGACATCGTGGATCTACCGCCACATGCCCGAGTACACCGAGGTCCAGGCGCAGCGCGCGCGGCTGGATGTGGTCATTCCGGTGCCCGAGAAGTCCAACCGCGTGCGCATGGACCTGATGGCGCGCTGGGCGCCCGGTGGCGCGGTGAGCTTCGCGAACCCGAGCGTGCAGCCTGCGCCGGCGCCGGAGCCTCGGGTGGTGCGGCTCGCGGCCGTGCAGGGCCATGCGCCTGGCGGCAGCACGCTGGGAGACGCCTGCGCCTGGGCCGCCGAGCAGGTGGCCGCAGCCGCCGGGAAGGGCGCCGACCTGGTATGCCTGGGCGAGGCGATCAACCACGCCGGCGTAGACGACGACGGGCCGCTGGCGGCCTGCGAGCCCATCCCCGAGGGGCCGATGTCCCGGGCGCTCTCCCGCGCTGCGGACGAGCATGACATCATTGTGTGCGCGGGAATCTACGAGCTGGACGGCGACATCGCCTACAACTCATCGGTGCTGTTCGGCCGCGACGGCGAGCTGATCGGCGTCTACCGGAAGGTGCACCTGCCCTCGCCGGAGGTGGACTGGGGCTTCACGCCCGGCGACACCTACCCGGTCTTCGAGACCGACATCGGGCGCGTCGGGATGCAGGTCTGCTACGACAACTGCTTCTACGAGGGTGCGCGGGCGCTGGCCCTGGGCGGCGCGGAGATCATCTGCCTGCCCATCTGGGGCGAGGGCCGCGCGGACGACACCGCCTGGCCGCACTCCCCGCGCATGCACGCGCTCAACAACGCCGTCGCCTACGTCTGCGCGGTGTACTCGCAGCGCGAGAGCTGCGTCATCGATCAGAATGGTATCGTTCTGGCATCGGCGGGCGGCGAGGATGGCGTCTACTGCGCGGACGTGGACCTGACGCCCTACGCGGCGCTCAACAACTGGATCGAGGAGGATCGCATCACGCCGCGCTCCTACCGCGGCGTCTGGCGCCGCGAGCGCATGCCGGGGACCTACGGGCCGGTGCTTGGCTGGTAGATCGGCCGGGGAGCGCGCCCCAGCCCCTGCGGGGCTCTTCTTGGCTCTCCGGCCACCGCGACGTGCGGTACGACGCACGGGCGAGCCGCCCGTGCCACCGAACGGTAGTAGCTCACAGCCCGTCACTCGTACCCGCCAAAGCCATCCAGCCCGCGCCTCACTGTGCCGGCTCGATCAGCACCACCCGGAACGAGTCGGCCGGGATGCACAGCACCAGATTCGGCCCCAGGCGCGTGGTCGGCGCGCCGGTCAGGGCGTCGGTGGCGACCACGGGCCCGCCCAGCTCACCCTCGGCGGCATGCAGGTTCACGCGCGCCTGCAGCCTCTCGGCGGTCGGATTCGTGACCGTCAGCAGCACCCGGTTGTCCTCGCGGCGGTAGCCCCCGACCCAGACCTCCTCGGGCGTGATCGGCAGCCACGCAGGGGGCGCCTCGGGCGTGAACCACTCCACGGGCTCTGTCGCGAGGCCGAAGTCCAGCCGCGCCTGCTGCACGGGCACCAGCCGTGAGTAGTCGAACCATGAGGGCACCGACATCATCACGTTCCCGAAGGGCAGCAGCCGGCCGATGAGCCAGTCGGTGTACTGCTCGCGCAGGTTCAGCGCGGAGGGCAGGAAGCAGGGCTGCGCGCCCCACTGCCGCCCCGTCCCCGTGATGTCGAGCAGCAGGCGCGTGATCTGCTCGGGCGTGCCCTTGGACTTGACGCGGAAGTGCTCGCCGTCGGAGTAGACGTCCACGAAGGTCAGGTTCAGGCTGTTGGACGTGCGCGAGTTGTGCTCCCAGATCAGGCCCTGCTCGGGCTTGCGTCCGTGGATGACGGTCCACAGGCGCTTGTGCAGGTCGCGGGTGGCGAAGTACGGGTAGCGCACCCCGTGCGCGCCGCCGCAGCCGTGCGCCTCATTGTAGCAGTAGTAGGGCCCCGCGTTGTCGATGTACACGCCGTCGAGGTCGTAGTCCTCCATGGCGCAATCGACCGCCCACACCAGCCAGTCGCTGTAGGTGCTCGCGGCGCAGGTGCTGACGTGGACCTCGTTACCCTGGGTGCTGGCGAAGAGCGGCTCGCCCTCGGCGTTGCTCATCAGCCACTCGCCGAGATGGCGCTGGCGGACGGCTGACGGTCCCGTCCCCGAGAGCGTGACGTAGACCACCACGCGGATGCCGGCGTCGTGATAGGCCTGCACGGCGTCGCGAAAGGCCTCCGGGTCGGCAGGCTCGGGGTAGCTGAAGTAGGTCGTGAGGCTGTTCCACATGAGCGCGACCGTCTGCCCCAGCTCCCGCATGCGCTCGGCCTTCTCGGGGGTGACGATGCCCCCGCTGCCGACGTGGCGGCCGTGCCAGCCGACGGGCAGGGGCTTTCCCGGCGTCGCCTGCAGGCCGATGGTCCACGAGCGCTCGCCCGCGATGGCGGTCGGCTCGCCGATGAGGTTCGCGCGTAGCACGACCGCCGCGTCGCTGCGCTCGACCTGCATTGCCTGTTCCGGCGGACCGACCCACAGCCCGGGGCGCTCGGTCACGAAGGTCAGGCCCCGCTCGTGATCGCCCAGCCACACCAGCGACTGCCAGCCCTCCGGGCGCCACGACCGGCCCGGCTCGCCGACGCGCTCGTAGACGTACTGCCCCCAACGCTTGGAGCTGTGCATGAACTGCGCGATCTCGGGTCGGACCGGCACCTCGATGGTCAAGCGGTCAACGGTGGCGTCGCCGGAGGCAGTCAGGGCGATCTGCATCAGCCCATCATACTCCAGCCAGCCCTCGGCGGAGACGGCGATGGGACCGGGCTCTCCCGCGCCGAAGAACTCCACACGGTCATCGCGCGCCTCGCCCACGGTGGCCGGCAGGCCGGCCACCTGATGGGTCTGGCCGGCCACCTCGATGATGAGGCGCACCGGCGCCGCCAGCAGCTCTTCGCCCTGGCTGGTGATCTGCGCGGGGAAGGGCACGGCGAGCGAGTACTCGCGGCCCCAGCAGGAGACGGTGTCCCCGTCCACCGCCAGCGGCTCGAAGGGGTGCGGGACCTCGGTGGAGACGCCAACGGGCTGCTCCAGCCACGGCTCGGCGGGATCGCTCAGGTCGGTCTGTGCCATCAGCGGGCACGCCCCCAGCAGCACGGCCGCGAGCGTCGCGAGTGCGCGCATCGGCCTGGCCTCCGGTGGTTCAGATCTCCGGCACGGGCATGTCACGCCGGCCCGTGTCTGCGGCCCTCTGTGCGGCGAGCACCGCCATCTGGGAGCGGAACACGTCCTCCATGGGCAGGAAGCGCTGCGTCCCGCGCTCCAGATGTGAGACGAAGTCCACGAAGGGCGACGGTGCGGGGAGATCGGCCGGGCTGACCTCGACCTCCTCGTCCTGGCCGCCGGCGGGGCGCATCAGAAGCCGGCCGGACTCGACCGCGAGGTAGCCCTCGGTGCCGGTCATGAAGAACTGCCAGCTCCGGCCGGGCATGTAGGAGACGTCGGCCATCACGCGCGGCCCGCCCTCCATGGTCATCAGGCACTGGGCGCCGACCTGGAAGAAGGGGACCTCCGGGAGTGATGCGTTCCAGGCCTCCGCGGCCACAACGGTCTCGAACTCAAGGCCCGTGCAGTAGCGCAGCATGTCGGCGCCGTGGATGAAGATGTCGTTGATGGTGCCACCGTGCTTGCCCTGCTCGAAGTACCACCCCGGCCGCGTGTCGGGGTAGCCGAGCGGATGCTGGCCGAATGTGGTGGCGGCCAGGAACTGGCCGATGGCGCCGTCCTGCATGAGGCGATACATCGTCTGGTAGGCGTCGCCGAAGCGCATCGAGAGCTGCATGCTCACCTCAAGGCCCTTCTGGTCGCAAAGGCGCTTGATCTCGCGAAGCTCGTCAATGCCGGTGCACAGGGGCTTGTCGGTGATGACGTGCTTGCCCGCCTGGAGCGCCTTGATGACCACGGAGCCGCGCTTGGCGTAGTACTCGGCGGTGGCGACCAGGTCGAACTCGACGTCGTCGAGCAGGTCGTCGAAGGTGGGGTGTGTGCGCTCGACCTCCGCGCGCTCGATGTACTGCAGATCATCGTCGGACTCCTCGACGATGCCCACGATCTCGCAGTAGTCCAACCGGCGCGCGGCGTTCACGAAGCCCAGCACATGTCCGTGCCGGAAGCCGACGACGGCAACTCGAAGAGGCATCTGGGGGTCTCCCTTCGGCGAAGGCTCAATGATCCGTCACCAGGCGAGGTTCGCGGCTGAGGTCCCGGTCACCTGCCCGCCGGCAGCGGCGCCCCCGGCCTGTCTGTGAGGAAGCCCGCGGACCCGTCACGCGCCACCATCGGTCTCCCACGCGAACCCGTAAACGCCCGGGAGGCGCTCATCGAGCATGGGGGCGTCGTCCGCGAGGGAGAGGTCGCAGGTGTGCAGGAGGAATTCGCTCTCGCCGACCAGGTGCGCGGCGATGTCGCCGGTCGGGTCGCAGACCAGGCTCTCCATGGGGTGCGTGAAGCAGACCCAGCAGGTGTTCTCGTAGGCCCGGGTCTGCATCCACATGGCGTTGCGCGGGCCGGACATCCCGTAGGTGGGCATGGCGATGAGACGCGCGCCCTTCAGGCGGAGGGACCGCATGATCTCCGGCCAGCGGCGGTCGGCGCAGATGGCGATGCCCACCGTCCCGAAGTCGGTGTCGAAGACCGGCAGCGACGCGCCGGGCCGGTACCGCTCGTGGGCCTGGATCTTATCGTACTGCCCTACCAGGGAGCCATTCGGCGCGATGAGGTGCGCGGTGTTGTAGAAGCCGTCGGCGCGCCGCTCCGACAGGCCCGCGACCAGCCAGACGCCGCACTCGGCCGCCATCTCGCGCAGGCGCGTGGCGCGCGGGCCGTCCGGGCCGGGCTCGCAGACCTCCGCGAAGCGCTCCTCGGTCCAGTCTTCCTCGTGGATGACATAGCCATCCACGAAGGACTCCGGGGTGATGACCACCTGCGCCCCCGCGGCGGCTAGCTGCGGGATGAGCCGCTGGAGCGCCGCCATGTTTCGCTCCGGCTCCCACTTCTCGGGCACCACCTTGATCATGCCGACGGTGACACTGCTCACGGCGCCTCCTCGTCCGACAGGGGTCGCTCATAGACCACGTACTCGCTCTCGTGCATGCCCAGGCGCTGGTAGGCCAGCCGGGCTGCGGTGTTCTCCCGGTGGACGTAGAGCCGCAGCGCGGCGGAGCCGGCGTCGCGCGCGCGGGAGAGGATGTGGCGATAGATGGCCGCGAAGACGCCCCTGCGCCGCCAGGCGGGCACAACGTAGACCGACTGCAGCCACCAGTACTCGCAGCAGTTCCAGTCGCTCCACTCCGTGGTCACCAGCGACTGGCCCACGAGCGCCCCCTCCGCCTCGGCGACGTAGTACACGCCCTTTGCCCGGTCGGCGATGGCCGCCCGCACGCCGGCACGGACGGTCTCCTCATCCAGCGCCACGCCCTCGCTGTCGCGCGCCATGGCGACGACGAAGGTAGCGATGACGGGGGCATCTTGCGGCCGGGCCTCGCGGACCGTGACGTCGGTCGCTTCCATCGACGCACCTCCAGGGGCGCTCGGGTCGGGGAGAGTTCGCCGGAGCGGCTGCGGGACCTGCGTACGCGACGATGCCCCCGCCCGTGGAGGCGGGGGCGTTGATGGCAGCGAGGCGATCGTGCTTAAGCCTTGAGGACCTCCGGGTTGACCGGCGTCGGTGGCTCCTCGCCCGCGAAGAAGGCGAGCAGGTTGTCTACCGCCAGGTCACCCATGGCGGTGCGGGTCTCGATAGTCGCGCTGCCCAGGTGGGGGAGCAGGACCACGTTGTCGAGCTCCGCGAGCCCCGGCTTCATCTCCGGCTCGTCCTCGAAGACGTCGAGCGCGGCGCCCTTGATGACGCCTTCGCGCAGCGCCTCGATCAGCGCGACCTCATCCACGACCGGACCGCGCGAGGCGTTGATCAGGTAGCCGTTGGGTCCGAGCAGCTCCAGCTCGCGCATGCCGATCATGTGGTGGGTCTCGTCGGTGAGGGGCACATGCAGCGTGACGATGTCCGAACGCCTCAGCACCTCGTGGAGATCCACCTCGTCGGCGTCCAGGAGGTGCTCGGCCACCTCCGGGAGGTCCAGGAACATGTCCTGGTAGAGAATCTGCATGTCGAAGCCGATGGCGCGGCGGGCCACGGCCTGGCCGATCTTGCCCATGCCGATGATGCCGAGGGTCTTGCCGTAGACGTCCGAGCCCAGCAGCAGCATCGGGGCCCAGCCGACGTACCTGCCCGCGCGCATGAACCGGTCGCCCTCGACGACCCGTCGCGTGATCGCCATGATCAACGCCCAGGTCAGATCGGCGGTCGTCTCGGTGAGCACGCCCGGCGTGTTGGTCACGAGGATGCCGCGCCGGGTGGCCTCCGCCACGTCGATGTTGTTGTAGCCGACGGCGTAGTTGGCGACGATCTTCAGGTCTGGAGCGGCGTCGAAGACCTCCGCGTCGATGTCGTCGGTCAGAAGCGACAGCAGGCCGTCGATGTCGCGCACTGCCTCAAGCAGCTCGTCGCGCTCGAGCACGCGGTCGTGGGGATTGACCGAGTACTCCACCACCCCCTCCAGCCTGTCCAGAGCGCTCTGGGGTATCTGCCTCGTTACGTAGACCCTGTTCACGTCCGTCACATCCCTGCTCTCGGTTGTGCGTCGCGGCCACATTCAGGGGCACTCTACGCCCGATCGGTCAGACCGCTTCGCATCGTGTTGCGTCTGTGACCGCGTCAGATCACTGACGTGGCCGGGTTGGCGTCGTCGTTTGCCGGCGGGGCCCGCGCGCTGCGCTGTTCTGAGTCGGGCGCTACCTGCAGATCACGGCCGAGTAGTAGCCGACCACCTCGCTGGCGGGCATGACGTCCCCGGAGGTTGAGTAGGCCAGCGAGTCGACGCGGGCCGCGCCAGCCTGCTTCGCGGCGATGATCGCCGCTGCCACGGGGCCCGCCCCGCACATGCTGATGGCGCGCGAGTCGCGCTGGCTGATGAGGCCCTCAGCGTCGAGCGCCTCGATCCGCTCGATGAGCACGTGGTCCTTGCGCCTGGCCGACTCCGCCGACTCGTAGTGCGTCATATCGCTGCTGGCGACCACCACGCCGTCGCGCTCGTCCAGCGCGGCGAAGAGCGCATTGCCGACCGCGCGCGCGGCCCCGATGTCCTGTGCCGCCATCATCACGGGCACGAAGATCAGCGACTCCTCGTAGACGTACTGGAGGAAGGGCAGTTGCACCTCGATGCTGTGCTCCGCGACCAGGGCGCGAGGGTCGGTCACGAAGCCTGGCAGTGCCGCGGCGATCTTGCCCGCGACCTCCTCGTCGATGGGCACCTCGCCGAGCGGAGTCTGCCAGGCGCCGGACGTCTGAACCGCCGACGCGAACCCGCCCCGGCCGTGGTTGACCCCGACCACCACGACGACGCTGGAGAGGCCGTCTTCGGCCAGCGCGAGGTAGCCGTGCGATGCGGTGGCGCCCGAGAATACGTAGCCCGCGTGCGGGCTGATGACACCGAGTATCTGGCGTGGCCCGTGTTCCTTCGGCTGAGGGAGCGCGCCCGGCCCCAGATCGCCCAGGAAGCACTGCTCTATCTGGTCGATCAGCTCGGTGCGCGATGCAGGGTAGAACTGGCCCGCCACGGACGGCCTGCGAATGTCCGCCGACATTGTGCCACCTCCGCGCGTCGAAGGCCTATGCGTGCTCCAGGAGTGCCTGGACGGCCTCGACCGCGTCATCCACCTCCACCACCTCCTCGCGCTCGTCCAGGCGGCGGCGCAGCTCGACCTTGCCCTCGTTGCGGGTCCTCCGGCCCACCACGATCCGCACCGGGTACCCGATGAGGTCCGCCTCCGCGAACTTCACGCCCGGCGAGGCGTCCCTCTCATCGTAGAGCACGTCGAGTCCGGCCTCACGCAGCTCTGTATAAAGGTTAGCCGCCACCCCCCTGAGTTCCTCGTCATCGGGTGAGAGCAGGAGGATCGCCACCTCGAAGGGGGCGCACTCGCGCGGCCACATGATGCCGTGGTCGTCGTGGTACTCCTCTACCACCGCCGCCACGATCCGGCTCACGCCGACGCCGTAGCAGCCCATGACGCAGACCTGCTCGTTGCCGTCCGCGTCACGGAAGCTCGCGCCGAGCTTCTCGGAGTACTCCGTGCCGAGCTTGAAGACATGGGCCAGCTCGATGCACCGGCGGGCCTGAAGGACGCCCGCGTCGCACTGGGCGCAGGCATCGCCGTGGCAGGCCGCGCGCAGGTCGGCGTACGCGTCAACCTCGAAGTCCGCGCCGACGTTGACGCCGACCAGGTGGGCGTCGTCCTGGTTCGCCCCGGTGATGAACTCGCGCATGGCGGCGACCTCGTGGTCGGCGATGATCGTGACCTCAGCCGGGAGGCCGACCGGGCCGGCGAAGCCCACGCGCGCCCCCGTAAGATGCTGCACCTCCTCGTCGTCGGCCATGCGCAGCTCGTGGCCCCCTACCACGCGGGCCAGCTTGAACTCGTTGAGCGAGCGGTCGCCGCGCACCAGAGCCGCCACGAAGCCGTCATCGGTGCGGTACAGCAGCGTCTTGACGAGACGGTCGGCGGTGGTGTCCAGCAGCTCCGTAACCTGCTCGACGGTGCTGGCGTTGGGCGTCTGCACCAGCTCGGGCTGCCCCGTGGTGGGAGGCTCGATCGGCTCCGGGGCCCGGGCCGTCGCGCACTCGGCGTTGGAGGCGTAGTCGCAGGAGTCGCACATGAAGACGGTGTCCTCGCCGTTCTCGGACAGGAGCATGAACTCGCGGGTGTCCGTGCCACCGATGGAGCCGGCCTCGGCCTGGACCGTGACGATGGGCAGGCGCAGGCGCTCGAAGATGCGCACGTAGGCCTCGTACATGGCGTCGTAGGCGTCGTCGAGGTCCTCCCGCGACCGCCCGAAGCTGTAGGCGTCCTTCATGATGAATTCCTTGCAGCGGATGAGACCGCCGCGCGGCCGCAGCTCATCGCGGAACTTGACCTGGATCTGGTAGAGCGTGACCGGCAGCTCGCGGTAGGAGTCGAGGTCCATGGCCACGAGGTCGGTGATGATCTCCTCGTGCGTGGGGCCGAGGCAAAACTCGCGCTCGGCACGGTCCTTCACGCGCAGCGGGGTGGGCTGGAAGGTGTCCCAGCGGCCGGAGCGCTCCCAGAGCTCTCGCGGGTTCAGCACCGGCATGAGCACCTCGTGGGCGCCGGCCCGGTCCATCTCCTCGCGCACGACCCGCTCGACCTTGTTGAGCACCCGGCGACCCAGCGGGAGATAGGTGAAGATCCCGGCGGAGACCGGGCGGATGAAGCCACCCCGCAGCAGCAGACGATGGCTGGGGATGTCCGCGTCGGCGGGCGCCTCTCTCAGAGTCGGGGCATGGAACTGTGAAGCGAGCACGGCAATCCTCCTCACTGCTGTCCCTGGGCGTCGGGCATGTCCTCCGCGATGCGGCGTGCCTCCTGCATGAGGGCGGCGACGGCCGAGTCTATGGGCACGGTCCTGAGCGGCTCTCCGCGGGCGAAGATCACGGCCCGGCCGCGGCCCGCCGCCAGGCCGACGTCGGCCTGGCGCGCCTCCCCCGGCCCGTTGACCTCGCAGCCCATCACGGCGACCTTGAGCGGGGCGTTCAGCTCCCGCAGCGCCTCCGCCACCTCGCGCGCAAGCGGCGGCAGATCGACCTGGCAGCGCCCGCAGGTGGGGCACGAGATGACCCACGGCCCCTCCCGAAGGTCGAGCGAGCGCAACAGGTAGATGGCGACTTCCACCTCGTCCTCGGGAGGGTCGGTCATGGACACGCGGAGAGTGTCGCCGATGCCGTCGGCGAGCAGGATCGCGAGCCCGGCCGCCGACCTCACCGCCGCGGCACGGCCGAAGCCGGCCTCCGTGATGCCCAGGTGGAGCGGCAGATCACTGCGGCCGGCGAAGGCGCGATTCGCCGCAACGGTCATGGGCACCTCCGCGCCCTTGATGGACACCACCAGGTGCTCGAAGCCTAGGCGCTGCATGCGCTCCACGGTGCGGACCGCGCTCTCGGCCAGAGCGTCGGCGGTCACGCCGCCGTGGCGCTCCAGCAGGTCGGGCTCGAGCGATCCGGAGTTGACGCCGACGCGGATGGGGATGCCCGCCTCCGCCGCGGCCTCGATCACCGCCGCGAGGCGGTCGTCATCGCCGATGTTGCCGGGGTTGATGCGCAGCTTGTGGGCGCCCGCGCGCGCGCACTCGACCGCGATGCGGTGGTCGAAGTGCACGTCGGCGATGATGGGCATGGGGGAGGCCGCGGCGATCTCGGCGAAGGCGTCCACGAGCTGCAGCGAGGGCACTGCCACGCGCACGAGATCCGCGCCGGCCGCCGCCGCGCGCTCGATCTGCGCCAGCGTGGCGCGCACATCGGCCGTGTCGGTCTTCGTCATCGTCTGGACCGACAGGGGCGCCCCGCCCCCGATCCTCACGCCGCCGACGCTGACCGACCGCGTCTCACGGCGCGGCCAGGGGCGCTCAGACGGGCGAGGCTCGGAGCCGGCGTTGTCGGGCGAGCTCCTCGACATCACGGTTGCTCCCTCAGGGCGCGCGGAAGCGCAGGAGGTTGAAGATATCCTGGAAGGTGATGATGAGGAACAGCCCCAGGACCACGGCGACGCCGGCCACCGTAACAAGTATCTCGATCTTCTCATTGACGCGGCGGCGGATGATCGCCTCGATGCCCAGCAGCACGATGCGGAAGCCGTCGAACGGGGGGATGGGGAAGAGGTTGATAACCGCCAGGTTGGCGCTGATGATGCCGCCGATGTAGGCGACGGCGGTCCAGCCGATCTGTGCGCTCTCGGCCGTGATCGCGGCGATGCCGACCGGGCCGGAGCCCTGCAGGGCGGCCTTGCCGCGCACCCACTCGTAGATGCCCTCGGCTACCAGTTTGATCGCGTTGATGGAGCTCTGTGCGCCGTAGTAGGCGGCCTCGGCGAAGCTGGCCGGGCGCCTCCGGGCACCCAGCACCACTCCGATGCGCCCGACCTCCTCGTGGACGGCTGAGCGGCGCCCCTCCTCGTCCTCATGCGGCACGCGTGCCCACTCTCGCTCGGGGACTATGGTCAGTTCGACGGTGTTGGCGCCACGCAGCACCGTGAAGGCAATAGGTTGCTCGGGGCGCTCGGAGACGTAGGCGAGCGTGGCGTCGGTGTCCAGCGGCACAAACTCCAGGCCGAACAGCCGCTCGAGCTGCTGACCGGCACTGCCGGGCTCCGCCTCCCGTGGCAGTCCTTCAGGGAGCGGCAGCGTAACGTCGTAGGGATCCCTCGGCTCCATATCGCCATCCTCGGTGAAGTGCGCGATCCCGAGGACGACCGTCTCCCGATCTTCCGCCCGCGCCTCGATCAGTGCGGCCAGCACCTCGAGGGGCGTGTAGACCGCCTCCCCGTCCACGCGTGCGATCAGGTCGTAGCGCCTAAGGCCCGCGCGGTGGGCACGCCCGCCGGTCTCGACCTGCTCGATCAGGATGCTGTCGTCCATGCCGTCGATGGCGAGGATGCGGTCGCCACGCTTCATGCCGGCGCGCTCAGCCGGCGTGCCGGGCAGGACCTTGCGGACGTTGACCTCGTGGCCGGGGAAGACGGGCATACCCGAGGCGCCCAGCACCGCGATGAAGGCCAGCGCGGCCAGCACCACGTTCATGGCGGATCCGGCGAGCAGCACGGTGAAGCCCTGCCAACGGGGGAAGCTGTGGAAGCCGCCCTCCCGGGGCTCGGCGCCGGGCTCCATGCCGGCGATGCGCACGTAGCCGCCCAGTGGAACGAGGTTGAGGCGGTACTCCGTCTCGCCCCGCGTGAAGCCGTAGATGCGCCGTCCGAAGCCGACGCCGAACTCCTGCACCTTCATGCCGATCAGCTTGGCGAGGGTGAAGTGGCCCAGCTCGTGGAAGAACACGCACGCCCCCAAGACGACGACAACGGCGATGGAGCCGTTGACGATGTTGACGATGCTTTCGGGCATTCAGCCCTCCAGTGAAGTGAGATGAGCACCCCGCAGCCGGGCGCGTCCTCCAGGGTGCTGCCGAACTATTAGGATACTCGTACCGGCGGCCCGATGCAAGGACCCGACGAGAAAGAGCATCCAGATTCCTGTGGATGACACACGGACGCCCCCGTCCGCGCGCCGTTGGCCGTAGGAGGGGGCAGGCCTCACCCCCCGATCCCTCCCGCCCAGGAGCGGGATGCGCAGGCACGGGACGTCGCCGCTCGGTCCGCGCATCCACACGAATCTGGATGCTGCCACGACCAGATTGTGTGCCGTGGCGGTTAGATGAGGCCGCGCACGTGTTCGCGCGCCCAGCGATCCGCCTCCTCAACCTCGGCGAGCGTACGGACCTCGAAGGCCTGGTGCTCCTCCAGCGCGCGCTCGATCAGCTCCGGGATGCGCATGAAGGCGACGCGACCATCGAGGAAGGCCTGCACCGCCACCTCGTCCGCGGCGTTGAGCACGGCCGGGTAGCTGCGGCCCGCGCGCGCCGCGGAGAAGGCCAGGCGGAGGCAGGGGAAGCGCTCGGTGTCCGGCCGGGCGAAGGTCAGGCTGCCGATATCCGCCGGCGACATGCGGGGCAGGTCGTTGGCCAGGCGCTCGGGGTAGAAGATCGCGAACTGGATGGGCACTCGCATGTCGGGCGGGCCCATCTGCGCGATCACCGAGCCGTCCTGGAACTGCACCATCGAGTGGATGACGCTCTGGTGATGAACGACGACCTCGATCTGCCGGACCTCGACGCCGAACATCCAGTGGACCTCGAACACCTCGAAGCCCTTGTTCGCCAGGGTCGCCGAATCTATCGTGACCTTGCGGCCCATCTTCCAGGTGGGGTGGTCGAGCGCCCGTTCCGGCGTCACCTGCTGCAGCTCATCGGCCGTCAGACCCGAGAAGGGCCCGCCGGAGGCGGTGAGCAGTATCTTCTCGACCTCCGCCGGGTTCTCGCCGCGCAGGCACTGGAAGATGGCGGAGATCTCGCTGTCGATGGGCAGCAGCCGCGCGCCGCTCTTGCGGGCGGCGTCGGTGACGATGGCGCCCGCCGCGACGAGCGGCTCCTTGTTGGCGAGCGCGCAGTCCACGCCCGCCTCGAGGGCCGCCAGAAGCGGCCGCAGTCCCGCGACGCCGGAGATGGCGCAGATGAGCAGCTGGGGCTCGGCCGCCTCGACAAGCTCGCAGATGCCGGTGGCCCCGGCCATGACCCGCGCGCCGGGAACCTGGGCTTGCGCGGCGGCGCTCTCGTCGGCGAGGGCCAGCAGCTTCACGCCGAACTCGGCGGCCTGCTCACTCAGTCTCCGTGCATTGCGGCCCGCCGCCAGCCCGACCAGGCTGAGGCGGTCGGAGTGCGTGCGCACCATCTCAAGGGTCTGCTCGCCGATCGAGCCCGTGGATCCGAGAATGGCGATGCGCTTCGTCTGCTCACTCACGTGGCGCTGCCTCCGCTGTCGCGTGCGGATGGTGGTCGCCGGCGGTCGGGGCGGCGCGTGGGGATACCACGGCGTCAGAACTTGGGCCAGATGTACATCGTGCTGCGATCCATGTACGGCTCGTGGCCGACAGGCCCGTGGATGGAGCCCGGCAGTGGCTCATAGGCGAAGCTGCCGGGGTTGTCGAGGTCGCGCCTGATCTCCCACTGTCGGTTGCGCATGTGCAGCCACAACTGCTTCTCTATCTTCTCTGTGTGCCCGTCGTAGTAGCAGAGCGTCACGTGCTCGTGGAAGTACTCGTCCACGCACTGCGGCACGATCGCCTCACTGAGATGGGCCTTCGAGTAGTCGAGCAGGTTGCGGTTGAGGTACAGATATGAGACGGTCGATTGGGTCGGGTCTGAGGGGCACTTGAGCGGATCGAGCGCCGTGCCGGGAAGCACCCGTCCGTGCGGGTCCAGCGGGTCGTCGATGTATCCGCGGATGGCGTTGTGCCAGTCCGGCGACGGCGGGTAGTTGCCGTGGTCCTGCGCGTACATCAAGATAGCGACTGAGACCTGCTTGAGCTTGCTCATGCACTTGGCCTCGAGCGTCGGCTTCCGTGCCCGGATGATAGCGGGGAAGAGGAGGGTCGCGACCACAAGGATGATCAGCGGCGCGACCATGAACTTCGCTGCGGAGAGCCACCGTCGCGCCCACGCCGCCTCGATGCCACGCCCGTGCTCGCCCAGATCCGCACCAGTGTGACTGGGCTTCAGTCCATCGCCTACGCCGGAGGAACGGTAGATACGCACCACGCGTCACCATCCCGGAACCTACTGCCCACACGCTGTGACCGCCGGACGATCCACGTGGCCTCCCAATTACCAGTATTCGCCTTCAGGCGCCATGACTCCTGCCTCCGCGCATGAGAAGGCCGCGATCAGGAGGTGTTACGGAAGGTCTCCTTGGCCATGGCGAGGAACTCGGCGTTGTTCTCGGTCCTGCGCAGCCCGGAGATCAAGGTCTCGGTGGATGCCTCCAGCTCCATGGCGTGAAGAGCCTTGCGGAGCTGCCAGATGCTCTGCATCTCGTCATCGTCGAAGAGCAGCTCCTGGTGCCGGGTGCTGGACAGCTCGATGTTGATGGCGGGGAAGATGCCGCGGTCGGCGAGCTGCCTGGAGAGCACGAGGTCCATGTTGCCGGTGGCCTTGAACTCCTCGAAGATCATGTCGTCCATGCGGCTGCCGGTCTCGATGAGGATGGTCGCCAGGATGGTCAGGCTGCCGCCGTCCTCGATGTTGCGGGCGGCGCCGAAGAAGCGCTTGGGCCGGTACAGGGCGGTCGGGTCGAGGCCGCCGGAGAGCGTGCGGCCGCTGGGGTCCACGGTGAGGTTGGAGGCGCGGGCGAGGCGCGTGATGCTGTCCAGCAGCACCACCACGTGCTCGCCGTGCTCCACCAGCCGCTTGCAGCGTGACTGCACCAGCTCCATGACCTTCATGTGGTCGTCGGGCATGCGGTCGAAGGTCGAGGCAACCACCTCGCCATCGACCGAGCGGTCGATGTCGGTGACCTCCTCCGGCCGCTCGTCGATCAGGAGCACGATCAACCGCAGGTCATCGTAGTTGGTGGTGAGCGCGTTGGCGATCTTCTTGATGATGGTGGTCTTGCCCGCCTTCGGGGGGGCGATGATCAGCCCGCGCTGCCCACGGCCGATGGGAGTGATCAGGTCCATGAACCGTCCCGTGATGTTGTCCGGACCGTCGGTCTCGAGGCGCAGGCGGTGGTCGGGGTAGATCGGAATGAGGTCCTCGAAGGTCGGCCGGTGCCTCGCCTCATCGGGCTCGCGCTCGTTGATCGTCTGCACGCGCAGCAGCGACCAGTAGCGCTCGTTGTCCTTGGGCGGCCGCACCGGCCCGCTGACCAGGTCCCCCGTGCGCAGCCCGAAGCGCTTGATCTGTGTGTCGGCCACGTAGATGTCGGTCAGCGGCTTCTGCTTGCGCTCATCCACCCGTAGGAAGCCGCGCCCGTCGGACATAATGTCCAGCACGCCATAGGCGTAGCGGTGGCCGTTGCGCTCGCTCTGCGCCACCAGGATCTTGAGGCACAGATCGTGCTTCTTGAGCCCTGACGTTTTCTCCACGCCCAGGTCGTCCGCCATCTGGCGCAGCTCCTGGACGGTCCTCTGCTTGAGTTCTGGAAGATCCAGCATCTGTCCCTCGCACCTCGCGACATGTGGTTGGCGCTAGGTCCGTCTCTTGTCATAGAGCTCCGGGCGCAGAACGCCCACGAACGGGAGATTCCGATACCGCTGGGCGAAGTCGAGGCCGTACCCGACCACGAAGACGTTCGGTATTCGAACTCCCACGTAGTCGGCCTCGAACTCGATGACGCGGCGGGCGGGCTTGTCGAGCAGAACGCATGTGCGGAGACTCGCCGGTCCACGTTCCTGCAA
This sequence comes from Candidatus Zipacnadia bacterium, assembly GCA_029820945.1. Classification (GTDB taxonomy): domain Bacteria; phylum Armatimonadota; class Zipacnadia; order Zipacnadales; family UBA5352; genus JALGUJ01. Next base: position 21,966 of record JALGUJ010000064.1, read on the forward strand.
CATCCGCACCAGCGCGCTCAGCGTCTGGCCGGTATCGAGGATGTCGTCCACGATCACGACGTGGCGTCCCCGGATCTCGCAGTCCACGTCCTTCATAATCTTGAGCTCGCCGGCTTCGGTGTCCTCGCCGTAGCTCTCGGCGTCGATGAAGTCAACCTCGAGCGCGAAGTCGAGTCGCCTCACCAGGTCGGCCAGGAAGACGAAGACGCCCCCCAGCACGCCGATGAGGATCGGGTCGGCCCCGCCGACTTCCCGCGTCAGGCTCTCGGCCAGGCGGTCCAGGGCGGCCTCGAGCTGCTGCTCCGTGACGAGAATCCTCTCGATATCGTCGCGCGGGGATGGCCGGCTTCCCATGCTGCTACTCCCACTCGATGGTGCCCGGCGGCTTGGAGGTGATGTCGTAGACGACGCGGTTGACGCCGCGCACCTCGTTGACGATGCGGCTGGACACGCGCCCGAGCAGCTCGTGTGGCAGGTCCGCCCAGTCGGCGGTCATGAAGTCGTCGGTGGTGACCACGCGCAGGATGACGGGGTGCTCGTAGGTGCGGCCGTCGCCCATCACTCCCACGCTGCGCATCGTTGCCAGCACGGCGAACCACTGCGCGAGCCCCTCAACCTCCGACGCCTCTATCTCCTGCCGCAGGATCGCATCCGCCTCGCGCACCATCTCGAGCCGCCGGGGCGTCACCTCGCCCACGATGCGCACGGCAAGTCCGGGGCCGGGGAAGGGCTGCCGCCACACGATCGTCTCCGGCAGCCCTAGCTCCAGACCGACCCGGCGCACCTCGTCCTTGAACAGCGCCCGGAGCGGCTCGATGTTCTCGGCGAAGCTCATGTCGTCGGGAAGCCCGCCCACGTTGTGATGGGTCTTGATCCTCGCGGTCGCTTCCCCACCGCTCTCAATCACATCCGGGTAGAGCGTGCCATGGGCGATGAACCTGAAGTCGCCCAGCTTCGCGGCCTCGCGCTCGAAGGTCCGGATGAAGGTCTCGCCGATGATCATTCGCTTCTGCTCGGGGTCCTCGACACCCCTGAGTTTGCGCAGGAACTCCTCCGCCGCGTCCACGAACACGAATCGGTCGCCCAGTCGCGGCCGGAAGGTCTCGATGACCTGCTGCGCCTCGTTCTTGCGCAGCAGGCCGTGGTCCACGAACATGCAGATAAGCTGGTCGCCCACCGCGCGGTCCATGAGCATGGCCACTACGGAGGAGTCCACGCCACCCGAGAGGGTGCACAGCACGCGGTTATCGCCCACGTGCTCCCGGATCTCGGCCACCGCCTGCTCGATGAAGGACTCCGTGCGCCAGATGCCGCTGCATCCGGCGACGTCATAGAGGAAGTTGCGCAGGATGCACATTCCCTCCGGCGTATGCTGCACCTCGGGGTGGAACTGCACGCCGTGAAGGCCGCGCTCCACGTCCGCCATCGCCGCCACCGGGCTGTGCTCGGTCTCCGCCAGCACCTTGAATCCCTCGGGCACGCGCTCCACCCGGTCGCCGTGGCTCATCCAGCAGGTGGTATGCTCGGGAACCCCGCGCAGAAGCGCGTCCGGCTCCAGCACGTGCAGCTCCTGCCGCCCGAACTCGCGCTGATCGCCCGGGGCCACGGCCCCGCCCAGGGCATGGGCCATGAGCTGGCAGCCGTAGCAGATGCCGAGAGTGGGCACTCCCGACCTGAAGATGGCGGGGTCGTAGTCGGGTGCCTCCTCATCGTAGACGCTCGATGGCCCCCCGGAGAGCACCAGTGCCTTCGGGCCCTCGGCCATAATGCGCTCGGCGGGCGTGTCGCAGGGGATGATCTCGGCGTAGACGTTGTGCTCGCGGATGCGCCTGACGATCAGTTGCACGTACTGAGCGCCGAAATCGAGCACGAGCACCTTCTCCTGCTGAGAAGGCAGTTGCGTTAGATGCGCTTCGTGGCTCATCCTGATGTGATTCCCGGCGTCAACGCTGGCCTGTGCGATAGGGGTGTCAGCACCTTAAGGCTACTTCCGGGAGACAGACGAGGCCCAATAGCACGAACTTGTCCGGGCCGGCTTCACCAAGGTCCCCGAGACCTGCTGTGGGGGGCGAGCACGGCGCTCCAGGCAAGGAATACAGCGCAGTCGAAAGCGGTCAACAGTTCGGAAAAGGCCAAGAGAGGGACGACTACACGCCTGGAGTATAGCAACGCGGTTTCCTCTTGTCAACGCCTTCTTGGGCTTTTTTCCGGCCTGAAGCCCCACCGAGGCCCGCCTGGGCTCTCCAACTGCGCGCCACTGAGCGTACGAGCGCCCGCCGGCCGATCTGACGCCCGTGCCGGGCGCGCCACTCCTGCCCCGTCCACGGCCCCCGTCGTCGCACCCGGACTCACGCGTCGCGCGGGCGTTCCCGCTCCAGCGACTCGGCGATGCGCTCCCGCGCCTCCTCGATGATCGGCTGGACCTGGGCCATGGACCAGGTGCGCTCCTCGAAGCTGCGCTCCTCGAGAGTGCGCAGGAATGCCTCCATCTCCTCAAAGTAGGAACCGTAAATGTGGAACGAGTCCACCATGTGGTTGTACTGGCCGACCCGGATCTGCCTGCCCAGGCGCTCGGAGAGCCGCTCCGCCACCAGCTTCTGCACCTCTGTGAAGGCGTACATGTTCATGTAGCAGGCCTTGAAGGCGTCGTTGCTGCGCATGTGGCAGGCCATGACCAGGTGGTCGCCGAAGACACGGAACCACATTCGTTGCAGGCAGGCCGGGTCGTCGATCCCCGCGTCCTCCCAGCACTTCCAGATGACCGCCTGCGCCCGGCGCGTGTGCGGCGCTCGCGCCAGGGCCGCCACGACGTAGTCGAGCTGGTTGATGGTCGAGCCGCCGGGAAGCGAATAGGCCTCCAGCCGCTCGTGATAGGTGTACTGCCACTTGCCCGCCGCCGGGTCGATCCAGTGGTCGTGGATGCCGTACACGACCTCCTGCCGGTAGACCTCGAGATCGTGAATGCCGCCGGGCAGCGCGCGGTGGATGCGCGGCTCGGCGAATGGGTCTCGAATGGCCAGGGCCAGCGACACGTCGCGGCTGGGCGGATCGCCCTCCCGATCGTACTGCGTGGGGATCGACGCGCCGCGCTCCCAGGTCTCGACGACGGCGCGCTCCCAGCCTTCCGCGAGACAGCTCGCGGTAATGGCGACCAGTGGCAGATCCAGCTCTTGGCTCATGGCAGACACCCGGTCAGGAGGTCGCGGCTCCGCGCACGCGCGCGGTCGGTGGTAGCTTGGCCGGGCGCCAACGCGATTCCTTCTCGCACCGCAAGAAGGGCGGTAGCTCTGCTCGACCCGCACGCCGTCGCCCGGGAGGGCATCCAGATTCCTGTGGATGACACACGGACGCCCCCGTCCGCGCGCCGTTGGCCGTAGGAGGGGGCAGGCCTCACCCCCCCGGTCCCTCCCGCCCGGGAGCGGGATGCGCAGGCACGGGACGTCGCCGCTCGGTGCGCGCATCCACACGAATCTGGATGCTGCCGTCGCCCGGCGCGGGGGTATACGAATGCCGGCGTCGCTGCTATAATGGCTTCCGGCCGCCGGAGCGGATGGCGGACTCCGGTGGTGCCCGTTGCGGAACCATCCACGACTGGGGCCCCGGCCCGAGCCTGCGGAGGCGGCTTCCCATGGCAACCGACGCGCAGCGAGACGAGCAGCCGCAGCCGATGGCGGACGAGGAGGCGGCGACGGAGGCCCACGGGCTGAGCCTGCGCGCGGCGATCCTCTCCCTGGTCTTCTTCATCGTCTCGTTGCTCTGGATGCGCCAGGCCGGGCTGATCGCTCTGGGCGCCCAGATAGGGGAGAGCGTGCCGGTCATCCCCGCCATTGCCGCGGTGCTCATCCTCACGCTGGTGGGCCCGATGCTGCGCCGCCTGCCGCGCCCCTTCCACATGCCTGAGCATCAGGTGCTGCTCGTCTACTCCTTCCTGGTGATTGCCATCTCGATGCCGTCGGTGGGCGTCGTGCGGCAGATACTGCCCCAGATCACCGTGCCCTACTACTTCGCCGGTCCGGAGAACAACTACGACACGCTGGTGGAGGACGTCCCGGCATGGCTCTCTCCCAGCCGCGACGTCATCCAGACCATGTACGAGGGCAGCGACCAGGGGTTCGTCCCCTGGGAAGGCTGGATCACCCCTCTGGTGGCGTGGACGCTCTTCATCCTCGCGACCTACGTCGCCATGTACTCGCTGATGGTCGTGTTCCGCCGCCAGTGGATCGAGAAGGAGCACCTGACCTTCCCGATCGTGCGGCTGGTGCTGGACATGGCCGACCAGACCGGCCACCGGGTTGCGGGCGGCTTCCTGCGCAACCCGATCATGTGGATCGGCTTCGGGCTGGCCACCGTCTACAACGTGATGAACATGCTCAACGCCTGGAACCCCGGGGTGCCGGCGCTGGGCAAGAACTTCAACATCGGCGCGCTCTTCACGGAGCGGCCGTGGTCGGGGATGGGCGGGCTGTCCATCTACTGGCGCCCCGAGAACTTCGGCATCGGCTACCTGGTTCCCACCGACATCCTCCTGTCGGTCTGGATCTTCGCCCTGCTGATGCGCTTCGCGAACGTGGCGCAGATCGCCATGGGCTACGACGTGAGCGGCTTCCCCTTCGAGCGGCAGCAGGCGTGGGGCGGTTACATCGCCTTCGGCCTGGTGCTGATCTGGGTCGGCCGCCATCACATCGGCTCGGTGCTCAGGAAGGCCCTCACCGGAGCGCCGCAGATCGACGACAGCGACGAGCCCTTCAGCTACCGCACCGCCGTGATCGCGGGCCTCCTCGGCTTCCTGGGCATGATCGTCTTCGGGGTGATGAGCGGGCTCTGGCTGTGGGTCGCCCTGGTATACTTCGGCCTCTGTCTGCTGTTCTCTGTGGTGTACGCCCGCGCGCGGGCGGAGGCGGGAGCGGCGCTGATCTGGCTCTTCCCCATCATGCAGGCGTGGGAGATGATGTTCAACGTCGGCGGCTCGCAGGTCTTCCAGCGTGGCACGAGCTGGCGCAACATCGGCGCCATGGGCATGCACTACTGGCTCTCCCGCGGCTACTTCCCCTCCATGAGCGCCTATCAGATGGAGGGCTTCCGCATCGCGGATGAGGCGGGCATCAAGCAGCGGACCATGGTCTACTGGATGATCGCCGCGCTCATCATCGGCCTGGTGGGCGCCTACGTCATCCACCTCAATGTCTACTACAGCTTCGGCGCCAACGTCCTCGAGGGCGGGACCACACAGGGCGGTGCGCGCGTGCGCGCGGCGACGCGCGCATGGGACGCGCTCTCGGCTCATGTGCAGGCGCACAAGGTCACCGACTGGAAGAGCACCGGCGCGGGCATCTCGGGCTTCGTCATCACCATCATCCTCGTGGTGCTCCGCACCTTCTTCCTCCGCTTCCCGTTGCACCCGCTGGGCTTCGTCATGGTGATGTCCTACGCCGGGCCGATCTGGGGCCCGTTCTTCCTGGTGTGGATCATCAAGAGCCTGATGCTGCGCGTCGGCGGCATGGGCGCCTATCGCCGGGCCATCCCGTTCTTCCTGGGCCTGGTCATCGGCCACTTCTTCACCGCGGGCGTGGTCTGGGGCTCGGTCTCCCTCATGAACGACATGTACCGCCGCTACGGCGTGTGGTTCGGGTAGCGCCGCAGCTCTCGCCCGAAGCGGCTGCGTAACGGCTACCCACCCGGTCCGGGCGGGCCGCCCGAGTGTGCAACGCGCGGGCCTGCCCCGAGGGTGATCCCGCCCGTGGGCGGGATCAGGTTCCACCCCGGCCCATCGTCGTCGTGTCGCGAAGCCTCGTCGCTCTGGTCCACCAGCACCCGGCAGGCATGGAAGGTAAGCCGGCGGCTGACGACAACGGGCGGGCGGGAGCGGAGGCCTGCCCCTCCAAACGGCACGGCAAAGGCCGGGCGCGGCACAGGTCCGCGCCCTACAACATGACCAACGGCGCACGGGGCTGGAGCCCCGTGCCACGGACCTGGCGCATCCGTGGGGGAAGGGCGCCGCGTGTACCGAGTCGT
>JALGUJ010000174.1 GCA_029820945.1 Candidatus Zipacnadia bacterium
TTTCCGTTCTCCCCCTCGCCGGGACGGAGAGGGGGCCGGGGGGAGAGGTGCCGTTGCCGGCACCGACAGGGTCGAGGGGGGAGGTCATCGGCCAGAACCAGAGCGCACACCAGGCATCGTACATGCGCTTGACGGCCTGCCAGCGCGGGTTGGCCTGCAGCCCGTGGTAGAGGCGCTCCTTCTCGCCCGGGTCGAGGGTGTCCACGCGCTCGATCTCCAGGAGGGCCTCCGCCACCTGCTGGCGCACATCCGGGACCTGCGCGCTGAGGGTCCGCTGGCCGGCGCGCTCGTCCTGTTCGGCCTGCCTGAGCTGGTCGCGGACCTGCCTGCGGATCTGTTTGAGCGCCTCGTTGAGGGCGCTGCCGGTCTCGGCCCTGCGGTCCCAGGCGTGGGCGGGGTAGCGGTCGATGTCCTCCGCCCACGCGCCGATGATGGAGTTGCCGCACTTGAGCTTGTGATCGAGGAAGGTGAAGGGCCGGTCCTTGGAGAGCGTGGCGAGCCATAGCGACATCTTGGCGATCTCGACGGCCAGCGGGTTGACGTCCACGCCGTAGAGGCAGTTGTCGGCCACGTAGCGCATGGCCCAGGTGACGGCCTCGTCGTGGTCCTCGGGCAGCACGCGCGCGGTGGGCGGGGCCTGCGAGACCGGCTCGCCGAAGGGGATGGTGACCTGCTCGCCGGTGCGCCGCACGCAGGCGTCCCAGCTATCGACGAGCTTCTCGGCCAGGAAGCGGCAGGCCTGGACGAGGAATGCCCCCGAGCCCATGGCGGGGTCGCAGACGTTCAGCTCGAGGATCTCGCGCGGCTCCTTGATGCGCCCGGCGTCATCGTGACACAGTGGCTCAAGGGTGCGCTGGCAGATAAAGCGGGTGATCCACTTGGGGGTGTAGTACTGGCCGCCGGCCTTGCGCTGCCCGGACTGCTGCACCAGGTAGAGGTCGCCGGGCAGCACGGTGGCGCTCACGTCGAGGAACTCCGCGTAGGGCGCGATGCGCCGCAGCAGGTCGGCGTCGAGGGCCTCGGCGCCCTCGATCTCGTCGAGGACGGCAGGCGGGGCAGAGGTCCCCGCCCTACAGGCGATGCTCTCGGCCTTCTTCGGCGACATCGACGAGACCGAGCGCAGGAAGTCGGCGAGGTCATCGCCCTCACGGGCCTGGAGCTCGCTCAGCGCGACGACGGGCTGGTCGCCGGAGTCGATGGTGACCATGACCTCATCGGCGCGCCTGACCATGCCATCGATGAGGCCCTCGTAGACGCTGCCGAGCTGCTCGACATCGAGCTGGCGGTAGCTGAGGCGCTGGCTGACGTAGGTGCGGCCGACCTTCCCGCGCGCGAAGATGAGCTTGTGGAGGATATCGTGCATGGTGGCGTTGGAGATGCGGAGCCGCCGGTCCTCCAGCGCCGGGAAGCGCTCGGGGTCGAACATGTGCCCGCCGTAGCCGAGGAGCTTCAGGTCCGGGTGTTCGCAGCCGGCGTGGATGAGCCGGAAGGTGGCGAGGAGCCTGGGGAAGGCGTCGAAGGTGCGGCGCATGGCGGGCGCGTCGTCGTGGTGCTCGCGGGAGAGCTGCGTCCACAGGTGGGTAATGCCGTAGGAGCGGTCGTAGAGCACCTCGCCGTGCGGCAGGAGCGTCTTCTCCTCCCCGTAGAGCAGGAAGACGAGGCGCATGAGGAAGACCAGCGCCATCTCGTAGATCTCGTCGAAGGACATGGCCGCGAGGATCTCGCCGCGGGCCTGCCGGTCGGCGTGGCCGACGGCGCGGACGAGCTGATCGAGCGCGGCGCGGACCTGGTCGCCGAGCTGGTCGGTGACATCGAGCTGGCGTTGCTCGCTCTCCTCAACGAGCGCCAGCAGGCGTGCCTCCTCGTCGCCGAAGAAGCGGTCGGCGCCCAGGAGCATGGCGAAGGCGTCGAGCGTCTCGGGCTCGTCCATCCAGGTGGCGGCGGTCCAGGTGATGTGCGGGGTGACGCCCTCGCCTGCGAACATCAGGCGGAACTGGCGGCCGTTGGTGGCGAGGCCGAGGGGGACCTCGACCTCGCGCATGAGGCGCTGGAGCTTGGTGGAGGGGGTGGCGTACCAGCGGCCGGACTCGGTCTCACGAACATCGAGGCCGTGGGCGGTCGGCGCGATCCAGACCAGCAACAGCGGCTCCCCCTCGTCATCGACGAGCACGCGGGAGGGGCGGAGGGTCTGGGTGTGCTCCGCCAGCGCGTGTGTGGTCTCGGCGGGGATGTCGGGATGCTTGCGCCAGTGCTCGCGGGCGATGCCCGTCAGGTCCTCCAGCACGACGTTCAGCCACTGCGACTGCCCCTCGGATGGGCGGAGCTGGAAGCGCTCCCACTCGGTGGTGACGCGGCGGCGGAGGTAGTCGCTGATGGCGGGCGGCCCGTCCGCGAAGTGCTCGTGCAGCACCGGCTCGCTGACCAGCAGTCCGGAGATGTCGAGTGCGGCCATCCAGTCATGTTTCGCGTCAGGCACGGCTATCGCTCCCCCTCAACGACCGACTCGGGCAGGACGTAGAGCAGGCCAACCGGGAAGATGCGCACCCCGCCGTCGCGGAGGGCGAAGCGTCGAGCGGCGGCGCCGGGCTCGCTCTCGCGATTGCGCTGGAGCTGGTCGAGGCGGCACTGCAGCCAGTTGATGTTGTCCTCGATCTGGTCGATCTCCTCGACGTCGATGAGCCGCCGCTGGGCGGCCTCCTGCTCCCGGCGCAGGGTGGCGAGGCGCCGCCGGATCTCCTCAATGCGCTGATCGATCAGGTCGCGGGTCTGCCGGCGCGCCTCCCGGGCTTTGGCGTCAAGCGCCGCGGCCAGCTTCTCGCTGTGGCGCGCCTGGAGCTCCTCGAAGCGCTGATTGATGCGCTGCTCGTGGGAGGGGAAAAGCGACTGCAGGCGACGGGCGACCTGGCCGGGGATGGGCCGGTAGTGCCCCTCGGCGTCGAGGAGGCGCCGGACGCTGGCGTCCTCCAGCGGCATGAGCTGGCGCTCGCTGATGGCGCCGCCGATGCGGAGCAGCTCCTCGTGGAGGATGCGGCCCTCCTCGCTGACCGCCACCAGCCGGCCGAAGGCGATCAGCACCGGGCCGGCGGTGACGGTGCGGGGGACGATCTTGAAGGTGCAGCGCTGAAGGGACGGCCGGTCCTCGGTGAACTGCTCCCACAGGCAGGCGCGGAAGAGGCCGATGGCCCGCTGCATGATGGGGTGCCCGAGGTGCAGCAGCGCCACGTCGGCGCGGTCGCGGGCGAGGGTGTGGTCGAAGGTGATCGCCAGGCGGTCGCCGCGTGCGTTGCGCAGGTGGCCGCGCAGGTCTCGCCAGGACTCGGGCAGCGACTGCAGCCGCCAGGCCCGTCCGGCAAGCTCGCCGGCCTCGATGGGCTCCATCTGCTGAGCGCCTGCAAGCTCGAGCGCCTCGTTGAGCACGAGCGCCATCTGGGCGGGCGTCAGATTCCAGTCCGAGCGCGTCTGCTCGATCTTCTCGCGCACCTCGTGGATGCGCTGGCGCAGCTCCAGATCCTTGGGCAGCTCCTCGCGGGCCACGGAGGTGCGTGCGGTGGGCTCCGCGATGGCGTCCGACAGGCGGAGCATGGCGCGCTCGACCTCCTCGGCGATCACATCGCCGACGGCGCCGAGGTCCTCGCGCTGGGTCTTGACCTTATCCACGATGACCTGCAGGAAGCGGCGGTCCTCCTCCTGGTCGTAGAGGAAGTGGTAGCACCAGACGCGGTCGGCGGGCTGGCCGTGGCGGTCGATGCGCCCGTTGCGCTGCTCCATCTTGTTGGGGTTCCAGGGGATCTCGTAGTGAACGAGGTAGCGGCAGTGCCTCTGCAGGTTCAGGCCCTCAGAGGCGGCGTCGGTGCCCAGGAGGATGCGCACCGGCTCGCGCGAGGGCGAGGTCTGGAAGGCCTCGTTGACGCGCTGGCGGTCCTCCATCGACATGCCGCCGGACATGACCTGCACGCGATCGCCCCAGCCCCGCTCCTCGAGCAGGCCCTGCAGGTAGCGAAGCGTGTCGAGGTACTCGGTGAAAACGAGGAGGCGCTCGTCATTCCAGGCGTCGCCATCGCGCAGGTGCTGGTCGATCCAGTCCAGCAGTGACGCGGCCTTGGTGTCGGCACTGGTGCGCGACTCATCGGCGATCGCGACAAGCTGGTCGAGACAGCTCCGTTCGTCGGCGGTCAGGTCGGTGAAGAGCCGCGTGGCCTCCTGCAGGGCCGCCGCCTCGACCTCGGCCTTTTCCTCGTCATCGTCGAAGTCCTGTTCGGCGCGTTCCTTCATGCGCTGGACCAGCGCGATGTCGCCGCGGTCCTCGCGCTCGGCGAGGGTGGTGATATGCGTCTGCAGCGAGCGGTAGAAGGCCGCCGGTGATGACAGCAAGCGCTTCTTGAGGATCGTCAGGGCGAACTGGACGGCCCAGAGGCGCTCGCGACTCACGCGGTCCAGCCGCGACTGGATGTACTCATCCAGCAGCTCGTGCGCGCGGCGCTCATCGGCGGAGAGGTGCAGGTCCGCGAGCGTGGCGACCTCCCGGTGCGCGAAACGCTCGACGCCGAGCTCGTCCCGGATCTGGCTCTTGAGGCGGCGGATCATCACGAAGTCGCGGGCCTGTCTGTTGAGCCCGGTCCCGCGCGAGAAGCGCAGCGGGTCGAGCATCTCCAGCAGGGCGGTGAAGCTGGCCGTGAAGCCGTTGTGCGGCGTGGCGGTCAGGAACAGGCGGTGCTCGAAGTCATCGGTGATGCGCTGCAGCATCTTGGTGCGGTCTGAGTCGCGGATGTAGTCCTGCCGGCCTGCGGGCGCGCAGTTGTGGGCCTCGTCCACGATCAGCAGGTCCCAGTCGCGCAGGCCCGGCTGGCCGGTGGACAGCGAGTCGCGGAACTGCTGCAGGATGCGGTCCTGCTTGATGTAGTCCATGGAGGTGATCAGGCGCGGGTGGCTGCGCCAGGGCTTGACGTGGATGCCGTACTCCTTGCGCAGGCGCTCGGCCTCGGCGCGGTCGAGGATGCGGAAGTCGAGGTTGAACTTCTCGCGCATCTCCTGCTGCCACTGCCGCTGCAGCGAGGCGGGACAGACGATCATGATGCGCCTCGCCCGGTGCCGGCGGATCAGCTCCTGGGCCACCAGCCCGGCCTCGATGGTCTTGCCGAGCCCGACGTCATCGGCCAGCAGCAGGCTCACGCGGTTCATCTGCAGCGCACGCACCGCCGGGACGAGCTGGTAGGGCTCGATCTCCACCGCGCCGTAGAAGGGCGCGGTCAGCGGCGGGCCGGCGATCACCGAGCTGCTGGACCACTCCAGGGCGTGGAGGTAGGCGAAGAACTGATCGAGGTGGTCGAAATCGTCCGGCCGGGGGAGCTGCGAGGTATCGACCACCTCAGGGCAGATCTCGCGCTCCCAGACGACCTCCAACTCCTCGCCGAGGGCGTCATCGTCGAGGCACTCGAGTCGCACCTTGCGGCTGAGCTGGCCGTTGTCGGCGTGCTCATCGACGTCCAGCACGACGTAGTGACGGTTGCGGACCTGAACGAGCTGGCCCTGTTCGGGGACCTGTTCTGTGGCCACATGCATCCCCCGCTCGGACGTGACGTGCGCCGATCAGGTATGATTGCTCCTTCGCCGAGGTCAGTGGCAGCACCTTGCTCTGGTCGGGGGCGATCAGCCGCCGCCCTTGGGCGGCTGGCCGAGGTCGAGCAGCGCTTGGAGCGGCGCCACGCGATTCACATGGTGATCCGCGAGGCCACGCTTGAGCACCACGAGGACGGCTCGGCGACCCTCGTGGTAGAGTCTTACTTCCTGGAGCGGCGCTCGTTCACTATTCCTCACTTGCACAGCCCGGTGGAGGTCGGCGATGGAGAGCTGACGCTGCGCCAGCTCGCGCTGCTCAAGCTGCACCGGGAGGGGCTCTCCCGGGAGGAGGATCGCCAGGCAGTGGGGCGTGGCTTTGCAAAGAGTTCACAGCGTCGTATACGAGGCAGGTCGGCGGTGAGCCGCGAGTTTGCGGCCGCCAGCGCCGCGCAACTGAAGGCGCTGTGCGAGCGTTGTTTCGACGAGGTGGACCTGTTGATCATCTACCTCGACGGGGTGCAGTTCGGCGAGCATCACGTGATTGTGGCCATAGGGGTTGACACGGACGGCCACAAGCACCTGCTGGGCCTGGCAGAGGGCGCCACGGAGAATGCAACCGTGGTGCGCGGCCTGCTGGAGGACCTGGTCGAGCGCGGGGTGAGCCCCGACCGCAGGCGGCTGTTCGTGGTCGATGGTTCGAAGGCCCTGCGATCGGCCATCGATGCGGTATTCGGGGCGGGCAACCCGGTGCAACGCCGCCGCAAGCACAAGATCGACAACGTAGTCGGTCACCTGCTCCGGGAGCTGGGAGAGCAGGTCAGGTCGGTGATGAAGGCCGCCTACAAGCTCGATGCCGAGGAGGGCATCAGCAAGCTCAAGCAGCAGGCGCGATGGCTGGAGACCGAGTATCCCTCGGCTGCCGCGAGCCTGCTGGAGGGACTGGAGGAGACCTTCACCATCAATCGCCTGGGGCTGCCGGCGACGCTGCGGCGCTGCCTTGGCACGACGAACATCGTGGAGAGTCCCACGTCAGGTGTGCGCCTGAGGACGCCGCGGGTGACCAACTGGCGGAACGGTCAGATGGTGCTGCGCTGGGCCGCGGCGGCGTATCTCGATACCGAGAAGAGCTTCCGACGGATCATGGGCTACCGTGACCTGTGGATACTCGAAGCCGCTCTCAATGAACCCAATAGCGACCAAGAGGAGGTAAGGATCGCCTGACGACCGAACGATAGAGCCGCC
>JALGUJ010000175.1 GCA_029820945.1 Candidatus Zipacnadia bacterium
GGTATCCGCTCTGTCCAACGAGAGGCAGTTGGAGGTCGCCGTGCCCGACGACGGGGTGGCCGCTGAGGTGCCTGCCGAGCCGCAGGCTGCGCCGCCGCCGGCTCCGGCATCGCCTCCCGGGCGGGACGAAGTGCAGGACTACGGCGCTGACTACGGGCTCAAGCTCGCTGAGCCCGGTCCCGAGGGCCCGGGCAATCCTCCGACCTACCATATGGTCGAGGGGGGGCCTGAGGAGGTCGCTGGTACTGAGGTCACTCGCGTGATGGAGGTCGGCGGGCGGCTCGAGCAGCCCGACGGCGACATGGTCATCGCGCAGGGGCAGCCCGCGGAGCAGGCGTCCGAGGCGGAGACGCCGGAGCCGGGCATGATCGACATAGTCTCGCCGCGATCGGGGGTGACCGCGACCTATGCCCCGCAGCATCGCACCCCCGAGGTCGAGGACCCGTGGCGCGACCTGTCCGGCGACCGCCAGGTGATCACGCAGAAGCAGATGGAGATCGAGGTCAGCGAGGTCGAGCGGGCGTATGACGAGGCGCGCAGCATCGTGGAGAAGCACGGGGGCTTCGTGGCCAGCGATCGTGTGACCATCTCCGAGGACCAGCCGGACAGCGCGCACCTGACCATCCGCCTGCCGGTCGCGCAGTTCGAGAGCGCGATCACCGACTTGCGCCAGCTCGGCGACGTGGTGCGGCTGGTCGGTGAGAGCGTGGACGTGACCGAGGAGTATTACACCGGGGGCGCGGACATCCGCGAGATGGCCGATCGCGAGCAGTGGTTGATCGATCGGCTGGACAACGCGCGCACCGAGCAGCAGCGGCGGCAGCTTCGCCAGCAGATCAACTCCCTGCGCGAGGAGATGCGCCGCGAGAAGGAGATCCTGACCGACCTCGCGGAGCAGACGCACTGGCCGGTGCTGGAGCTGGTGCTGAGCGAGAGCACGGGCCCGGGCGGGTTCTTCGGCCGGACGCTGTCGGGGAGCCTGAACGCGCTGGCGTGGGTGGGCGCGACGGCGATCATCTGGGTGCCGTTCGTGGTGCTGCTGACGCTCTTCTGGCGGCGCATCGTGCCCGTCGCGCCACGCAGCGAGTAATCCCACCGGGGGCATGGGGGGACGTGGGGGAAGCGGGGCAAAGTGAGGGGACGTGGGGAATGCGGCCCCGCCCGAGCCATCGGGCGGGGCCGCCGGCCGTTGTCGTGGTCGTTCGGAGCGACGTATGTTCACATGCGTCGGCCGTTGCCCTTGCCGCCGCCTCGGAAGCCGCAAGGGCGCACGGAGAAGTGCCCGTGCCACGGAGCGGCTGTGTTCTCCGCCGGGGCTCGGCGCGCCGCTGGCGGGATGAGGTGCTGGGCGAGGAGGACTCCGCCCCGGGCGCAGGGAAGCGGGCGGGCGTTGTCGCGAACGTCCGCCCGCGAGGATGATCCGCCGTGGCCGATGCGCCCAACGTCGTCTTCTTCTTCTCCGACCAGCAGCGCTGGGATACCTGCGGCTGCTACGGGCAGCAGCTTGACGTGACCCCGAACCTGGACCGCATGGCCGCCGAGGGCGTGCGCTTCGAGCACGCCTTCACCTGCCAACCCGTCTGCGGGCCCGCGCGGTCGGCGCTGCAGACCGGCAAGTACCCCGAGTCCGTCGGCTGCTGGCGCAACAACATCCACCTGCCCCTGGACGAGAAGACCATCGCCCACTGGTTCACCGAGTGGGGCTATCAGACCGCCTACGTGGGCAAGTGGCACCTCGCCTCCGGCCCCGAGCCCGAGCTGAACCACCGCGACAGGCCGGTGCCGCCGGAGTACCGCGGCGGCTGGGACTGGTGGTGCGCCTCCGACGTGCTGGAGTTCACCTCACACTCCTACGACGGCCACATGTTCCGCGGCAGACGCGCGACGACGACCGCCCGTTCTTCCTGTTCGTGAGCTACATCGAGCCCCACCACCAAAATGACCACAACCGCTACGAGGGCCCGACGGGATCGAAGGAGCGCTGGGCCGACTACGAGGTCCCGGGCGACCTCGTGGACACCGAGGGCGACTGGCGCGAGAACTTGCCCGACTACCTCGGTTGCTGCAACGCCCTCGACGGCGCGCTCGGGCGCATCCGTGAGGAGCTGGCGGCGCAGGGCATCGGCGACGACACGCTGGTCATCTCTACCTCCGACCACGGCTCGCACTTCCGCACGCGTAACGCCGAGTACAAGCGCTCCTGCCACGACGGCTGCCTGCGTATCCCCATGGTCGCCTGCGGCCCGGGCTTCACCGGCGGGCGGGTGGTCGAGGAGCTGGTGAGCAACATCGACCTGCCGCCGACCTTCCTGCAGGCTGCCGGCATCCCGGTGCCGGACGTCTACCACGGGCGTGCGCTGCAGCCGCTGGCCGACGGCACGGCGCAGGACTGGCCGCAGGAGGTGTTCGCACAGATCTCCGAGAGCCAGACCGGGCGCTGCGTGCGCACGGCGCGCTGGACCTATTCGGTGAGCGTGCCCGAGCGTCGCGGCAGCAGCGCCGTCTACTTCGAGGAGTACCTTTACGACAACCAGACCGACCCGCACCAGCGCGGCAACCTGGTGCGCGAGGCCGAGCACGCGGACGTGCGCGCGGAGTTGCGCGAGACGCTGCTGCGGCGCATGGCCGAGGCGGGGGAGAGCGAGGCCATCATCCTCCCGCCGCCGGCGTGACGCCCCCTGACGAGAGTGACGATCGCCAGCAACGACGACCAAGTGAGGGATCGACGATCATGAGTTTGCGGGCAGCAATCATCGGGCTCGGCAACATCTCGCACACGCACATCGCCGGGTGGCAGGAGGCCGAGGGCGTCGAGCCGGTCGCGGGCGCGGACGTGAACGAGGCGTCGGTGGCCGCCGCGGCCGAGAAGCACGGCATCACCGGCTACGCCGACTGGCGCGAGATGCTCGACACCGAGACGCCCGACCTGGTGAGCATCTGCACTCCGCCGTTCCTGCACCCGGAGATGACCATCGAGTGCCTGGAGCGCGACATCCACGTGATGTGTGAGAAGCCGATGGCCGCCGACGTGGCCGGCGCCGAGCGGATGGCCGAGGCCGCCGCGAACGCGGATGCGGTGCTGTCGATCGCCTACTGCCACCGCTTCCACGGGCCCATCATGAAGCTGAAGGAGCTGCTCGACGGCGGCATCCTGGGCCGGCCGCTGTTCTTCCGCGGCGCCTTCTGCGGCATCACCAACATGGAGACCAACCACCGCGGCGTGATGGCCCAGGCGGGCGGCGGCGCGCTCATGGACAACGGCTCGCACGCGGCCGATCTCTACCAGTATCTGCTCGGGCACATCGCCAACGTCTCCTGCCGCGCCGGGACGCTGCTCCAGGACATGGAGACCGACGACGTCGCGGTGATGCTGTTCGAGGGCGAGAACGGCTGCTTCGGCGAGGTGCTGGTGGGCTATTCCATGCCGCCGCAGTTCACGGAGTGGCGCATCGCCGGCGCCGACGGTGTGCTGGCGCTCGACGACTACATGTCCGGGCCGGTGCGCTTCTGGTCGGCGGAGACGGACGAGTGGACCGACTACGAGTGCGACACCTCGCTCACGCGCTTCCAGCGCCAGTTCGCCGACTTCATCGCCTGCATCCACGAGGGCCGCGAGCCGCGCTCGAACGCGCGCACTGCGCTGCACACCCAGCGCGCCATCGGCGCCGCCTACGAGGCCGCGAAGCTCAAGGGCGTGCCCGTGGCGCTGTAGACCGGCGCCGCACCGCGCACAATGAACACGCCCGCGCCTGTGATGGACGCGGGCGTGTCCCGTCGTATCGGCATCGCCGGGACCGGGCCGACCGGGCGTGGCCGACGGTGCGGCGGCGAGACTACTGGTCTTCGGCGGCAGGCACCTCCCAACTGTACACGTGCGAGCCGCTGTAGAAGTAGATGCGCCCGTCAAGCCAGTCACCGCCGCCACCGATGGTCACCGGCGCCTCGGCGAGCATCTCCAGCTCCTGCGCCTCGGGGTCGAGCTTCGCGATGCCCCGGTTGAACAGCACGTAGATGGTGCCGTCGGGGTCCTGTACGAAGGCGCGCGTGCCCTGATGGGACACGCTCCCGCCGAAGTCGGCCTCGGTGTTGATCTCCTTGACCAGCGCACGCTCCTGCGGGTCGAAGACGAACAGCCGTGTCCGATCCGCAATGCCGAAGACCAGGCCGTTGGGGGCGACGATCATATCCATGTAGCTGCGCGCGTCCGCGAGGATCGGCTCCTGCCATTCGACCTCGTTGGTCGCCAGGTTGAGGATGAACAGCTCGGCCAGGCTGGCCTTGACCTCGCCGCCGGTGCCGGGCGCGATGGTGCTGCCGCACAGCAGCCTGCCGTCGGGCAGCGGCGCCAGGCTCATCACCGCCTGCTGCGGAATGAGCTGCTCATGGGTAAGGACGGTGCTCTCCTCGGTCTCGCGGTCCCAGATGAGCAGGCCGCCGCCGGTGAGGCCGTAGCCGGGGGTGCCGGCGAGGATGACGTACCGGCCGTCGGGGTAGGCGAGCAGATCGTGCGGGCGGTTGATGTCCGGGTGCGCCTCGGTCAGGTAGCGCGGGTTGCACTCGGGGTTGCCCTTCTCGGTCGCGACCCACTCGCGCGCTGGGTCCCACTCCAGCAGGAAGCCATGGCCGTAACCGCCGACGTAGAAGACCGTATCGGTCGGGTAGATGGTGTTCCACTGGCCGTAGGCGGCGCGGTTGACCCACTCATCGGCCGCCGGGTCGAAGCTGAAGAAGCGCATGGGGAAGGCGGTGCCGCCGCAGATGGTGCCATCGGAGGCGGCGGCCAGGCCCATGATGTGCGCGCCCTCGCTCTCATAGTCGATGTCCATGGTGTGCGACTCGCCATCGGCATCGGTCACCGTGATCTTGCGGTTGACGAGATCCACCGAGTCCAGCCGCTGGCCGCCGGGGAAGGCGCGGTGGAACAGCCCCTGGCTGCCGGTGATGATGGGCTTGTGCTCGACCGTGGGCGCCTCGGCCAGCGGCGTGGCCTGACCACCGTAAAGCTCCCACCACCGGTCGCCGACCTTGCCGTAGGCCTTGCCGTTGACGAAGACGAGGATCTGACCCTCGGTGGAGCCGTCGCCGAAGTAGATCCAGCCCTGGTCATCGGCGACGATGGAGCGGGGGTACTGGGGCCAGTTGCGCACGTAGACGTGCCCGTAATCGCGCATCTCCCGCGTCTCAGGGTCGAAGAGGGTCGAAGGAGACGATGCCGTCGTTGGGGTAGGAGGCCGACCAGATGACACCGCTATCGTCCTCGGTCATGCTCATGGCCATCTGCCGCGCGGTCTGCTCGTAGAAGGTGAAGCCGGGCACGGTCGGGTCGAACTCGCAGAACCAACTGTTGAAGTGCGTGTAGTAGCGGTTGCGGCTGGAGAGGATGGAGGCGTAGGGCGTGTCGCCGCCGGGCGGGAAGGGCGTCGGATAGGTGACGCTCTCGCCGGTGGTGGCGTCGATCATCAGGATACCGTAGCCGCCGCGATGATCGAACAGCCACACCAGCACCACCGGGTTGCCGTCGCCATCGACCGTGGCCACCGTGCCGCGGTGGTTGCTCACGGGCGTGGCTACGCCGTGGTGGCGGAAGCCGTTGCCCAGGTCCTCCGTCTGTGCCGCCACGCCGGCCGCGAGCGCCAGCAGCGGGACGATCACGATCGCGAGTGTCTTCAGAGCATGGCAGTCCATGGTCAGCATACCTCCGTGTGGGCCGGGCAATGCGTGCCCCGGCGTTTGGGTGCGATCAGCATACGCGGCAGGTCGTGCTCTGATACAGCTCAATCCGGGCGCTCCAGCTCATCGAGTAGCGGGTCGCCGGTGTCGCGCATCCAGCCGACCATCACCGAGCGGAGCTGGTCCACCAGGTCGGCGTGGCGCGCCTCTCCCATCAGATCATGCAACTCGTCCGGGTCGCGGTCCAGGTCGAAGAGCTGGTCGCTGTCGCCGTGGTGGTAGACGTACTTCCAGCGCTCGCGGATGACCGCGCGCATGCGGTGGCCGCCGTCGCGCCAGCCGTTGTACTCGCTGAAGGTGTGATCGCGCCACTCAGCCCGTGGGTCCTGCAGGATCGGCGTCATGCTGCGCCCGTGTGCCCGCGCGAGCGGCTGTTGCGCCAGCAGCTCCAGCACCGTGGGCGCCAGGTCGGTCTGCGAGGTCAGGTGCGCCCGGCGGCCGGGCTCGATGCCGGGGATGCTCATGATCAGCGGGATGTTGATCGCGCGTTCGTAAAGCACCATCTTCTGGTAGATGCCGTGCGATCCCAGCATCTCTCCGTGGTCGGTGGAGGCGATGACGATGGTGTCGTCGAGCCGCCCGGTCTCCTTGAGCGCCTGCAGCACGATGCCCTGGCAGTGATCGACGAAGGAGACGTAGCCGTAGTAGGCCGCGATGGCCGGCGCCCAGCGCTCCCAGCCCCAGCCGGCGGTGCCCAGCGCGCCCGGGGCCTCGCGCACGCCCAGCGGCAGCTCGGACAGGTCCATGCCGAAGCCCGGCGGGGGCTCGAGGTCGGCCGGGTCGATCAGGCTCATCCACGGCTCGGGCACCAGCAGCGGCGGATGCGGCCCGGCCAGCGAGCACCAGGCGGCGATGGGCCGGTCGGCGGGCGCGCCGCGGATGAAGGCCGCGATGCGCTGCGCGCGCTGCATATCCGGATGCTCATCCGCCGGGCGCGTCCAGGTGGCCGGGACCGGCACCGAGATCTGCCCGGCCTCCACGCCCGCGTCGGTCAGGGTGTGCACCGGCGCGCGCTGCTCGTCGGCGCTGCGGCCCAGCGCCTCCAGCTCGCGGCCCTGCTCGGCGTAGGGGAAGCCGCCCTCAACGAAGTGCGCGTACTCGCCGGTGCGGTCGTCGCCCTCAGGGCGGCGGATGTGCCAGATGCCCTCGTAGGCCACCAGCCAGCCGGCGTCGTGCAGCCGGTCGATGAGCAGCTCCGAGCCCTGCTCGATCACCTGGTAGTCGCGGCCGAAGCTGATGGCGCCGTGGGCGTGGGGCCAGCGCCCGTTCATCATCGACGGGCGGGTGGGGATGCACAGCGGGGTCGCGCAGTAGAACCGGTCGAAGACCACGCCCTCGGCCGCGAGGCGGTCGAAGGTGGGCGTGGGCGCGGGCCCCCCGTAGGGCCCCAGGGCATGACGCTGCATCTGGTCGCACAACAGCACGACCAGGCTTTGTGGTGTGGCCCGGCTCATCGCGGCTGCCTCCGCCCCTGGCGCGGCTCAGTCCATGCTCTTGACGACATCGAGCACCTCGCGGGCGTGACCCTCGGGGCTGACCTTGGGCCAGATCTTCGCGATCTTCCCCTTCCGGTCGATCACGAAGGTCGAGCGCACCGTGCCCATGAAGGTTTTGCCGTAGATCTTCTTCTCGGCCCACGCCCCGTACTTCTGCGTCACCGCGCCGTCCTCGTCGGACAGCAGCGGGAAGTTCAGCCTGTGCTTGCTCGCGAACGACTCGTGCGAGGCGATGTCGTCGGTGCTGATGCCGATGACCACCGCGCCGTTGCGCGTGAACTGGCCCTTGAGGTCGCGGAACCCCTGCGCCTCGACGGTGCAGCCGCTGGTGTTGTCGCGCGGGTAGAAGTACACCACCACGATGCGTTCGCCGATCAGGTCCTTGAGCGCGAGCCTGTCGCCCTCCAGGCCGATTCTGTCGAGGTTGATCCCCGGCAGCGTGAAGGGCGGCGCGCTCTTCCCCTCGGTCGGCTCCGCCATCTCTCCCACCTCGCGTCCCCGGTGTGCACGCGTCCGGAGAGTGTTTCCGCGCGCGAGCGCAAGGGCCTGCCTCGGGCGCGGCAGAATGCCTCCACCGCGTGACCGTCCACGCTTCGCCGAGTGGATGGGCATGACGCGGCGCGACCGGCCGGAGATGCTGTGATTCCTGGGGGAGTACTGGAACCATCGGCTGAGGGCGTGTGTCCAAGTGGTTGGGGCGCGCCGAGTAGTGCTGAAGTCGCGAAGGGGGTCTCCCGATGTCTCGCGTGATCGCACCGTGCCTGCTGCTCCTGCTCGTTCCCCTTGGTTCGGGCTGCACTACTCCTCCCGTTGCCGCGCAGGCGGATGACGCCGCACCGGCTGCGGTCCGCCTGGGCGCCTTCGAGGCGGCGTTCCTCGAGTTCGGCGACGGCTTCGTGCATGTGATCGACCGCGACGGGAACCCGGTCGAGGGCGCGACGGTGTGGCTGCTGGAGGACTGGGTTGGGTGGTCGCGGGGGACGGAGTTGCTCGGCGAGTTCACCACGCCCGCCGATGGCACCATCGACCTCGGCGACCTGGATGAGCCCGTCGGCCGCAGCTACTGGCTGCTGGCGCACCGGCCAGGTTACGCCCTTGGCGTAGCCAGTCTGGGCTGGCCCGACGCGGGAGCGACCGTGGCCCTCTTCCCGCCATCGGCAGACCGCATCACGGTCACGCTGCCAGACGGCTCCCCTGCGGCAAGCCTGAGGCTTTGGCTCAGCGAGCCCCTCTCACCGCTCTGGCGCCCCTGGCCCGGACTGAGGTTGCCCGAGCCGCTGCAGGAGCGCTTCGCCGTTACGACGGACGGGACCGGCTCGGTCGTCCTCGGCTACGAAGTGGCCGGCTGGATGGGCGGGACGTGGCGGGCAACCGGGCCGGATGGCGAGCCACTGGTGCTCCGGGACGGGTGGGGCCAGGGCCCGGGGCGCCTGACGCCTGCGCCCCCGGCCTTCACTCCGCCACCCGCCCAGCCGCCCAGGTCATGCACCATCGCGGGGCGCGTGGTGAACCAGGAGGGCGACCCTGTCGCCAACGCCTACGTTGAGGCGACCCACGAGGACCGGAAGGTGCGGCTGTTCTGGCCGCAGACCGATGAGGACGGACGGTACGAGCTGACGTCGCCTGCCGGCGAGGTCGAGCTATTCGTGCTCCGCGCACCCGAACCCTACCGCTCCTCGATGCAGCCGGAGAACTTGATCGACGCGACCGCGCCGCGGCCGAGGTACAGCACGGGCGTCGAGGTCGTGACGGCGCGCGAGGGCGGGGTCGTTGCAGTGCCGGACATCGTCGCGCCGCGCGCCGTCAGGCTCAGCGGAGTGGTGCGGGGGCCGGACGGCCGGCCGGTGCCGGGCGCCGAAGTGCTCGCCAGCCGGGCGGACGTCGTCACCGGGACACTGATCCAGGGCCCTCTGGCGCTCTTCCCGGTGGCCGTCACGGACGCGGCCGGGCGCTATGAGTTCTTCGCCGACCTGCCGGGTCGCAACACGCTCATCGCCGCGCGCACCGAGGAGGCGGTCAGCCCTGAGCCCGTCACGGTCACTCTTGACACGGGTGCCGCCGTGGATCTCACGGTCGATCCCGATGCGGCGGCGTGGATCGTAGGGCGCATCACGGACGAGGATGCCCAGCCCTTCGACCGCGCGGTCGTCACCCTCATTGCACCGCGGTCGCCGGCAAGCTCGCTGGGGCCGGTGTTCCTCGACGTCGGCCCGGTCTCGGCCGATGGTCGCTATCGCTTCGGACCGCTGGTGCCGGGCTGCCCGTATGCCGCGCGCGTCGTCGTGCGTGCCGCGCTGGCGGCCACGCCCGCGGAGGGGGGCGCTCCGGTGGCCTGGACGCTGATCGAGCCCAGGGCGATCTCGCCAGGGGAGACGTGGACGCAGGACTTCACCGTGCGCCCGACGGGAGAGGAGTAGCCAACCGGCCGGAGATGCTGTGGTTCCTGGAGGAGAATTCCCCCTGAGCGTGGAACTCGCTTCCCGCCGCCATCGTCGAAGCGGGTAGAGCCAATCGATGGCGCGGGAGGGGACCCCGATGTCTCGGTCATCGCTGCTCCTCGTGCTGGTTCCCGTGATATGGGTCGCAGGATGCAGCCGCCTGGATGAGGCGGGCGGGGTGGGGGCGCAGGCGGAGGCACAGGCCCTGCCTGCGCAGCCTGAGCCAGGAGAGGCGGCCGCTTATCTCTCCGAGCCGCCCGAGTTCCACGAAGGCTGCCTGCACGTCGTGGACATCTACGGCCGGCCGGTGGCGGGGGCGACGGTGTGGCGGCTGGACACCTATGCCTGGGGAGGGTGGCGCGTCCTCCCCGACGCCGAGTTCACCACCGACGACCTCGGGTGCGTGCGCGACGATGCAGCGCACTACGGATCGAGCTACTCCGCGCACAAGCCCGGCTACGCGCTGGGCCGGCTGGCTACGACCATCCCCGGACGCGACCCGGTCATCATCCTGCCGCCCTCCTCCACACGCCGCGTCCGTGTGGTCGGGCCGGACGGGCAGCCTGTTGCCGGCGCGCGTCTCGCGCTTCACAGCCCGGCGCCGCCCTCCGCTCCCGGTGGACGGCTCTCGGTCGAGACCGATGCCGACGGGTTCGCCGTGCTGTCGCTCTCCAGCGACCTCCGTCCGCCCCACGTCTACGAGGTGCTCGCCCCGGGCTATGCCGCCACCCTGTACCGCGAGGACGCCGACACCGTCAAGCTGGGCCTTCCGGGCACGCTCGTGGTGCGCGTGCTCGGCGACACCGATCCGGGCGGCTTTGCGGGCTGGACGGTCAGTGCGGTAAGGAACGCGGAGCCGTCCGGCGCGTGGCCTCACTACTCCACAGGCCCCCTCCCCTTCGCGGGCGAGCGCGAGATGACTCTCGACTACCTGCCGCCGGGGCACTTCCGGCTCTATGTCGCGCCCTCGGCCGGCGACAGCCAGCACCCGACCGAGATGCCGCGCGAGATCGACATCACGGTCGGCGAGACGACTCTGGTCGAGGTGGTCCCCACACCCGCCTACCTGGTCCGCGGACGCGTCGTCGGAGAGGACGGGACGCCTATCACCGGAGCAGCGGTCCATGTGCGCGCCAGGAACGGTGGCATGAGTCCACGGTTCGTGACCGCTGCCGATGGGCGCTACTCCCTGCACCTCACGCCCGGGCGCTATGAGCTTGCGCAGGGCGCGGTCGTTCCGCCCTTTGGGCCCGATCCCGACGGCCGGAGCCGCGTCGACATCGAGGTCAGGCCCAGGGCCGACACCGAGGCGCCCGACATCGTGATGGTGCGCGCGGCAGTGGTCCGCGGTCGAGTCGTCGATGAGGGGGGCAGCCCTGTTCCTGGCGCACAGGTTTTCGACCTCGGCACGGTGGGGGACGCGCGCATCTATGCGGGCGGCGGCTACACGTCACCAGTAGCGGTCACCGACGAGCACGGCGAGTTCGCCGTGCCGCAGTGGGACCGCGAGCGCAGGCGCATTGCGCTGGCCGCCCGGACGAACTCAGCGACCAGCACAGAGCCGGTGCTGACGCCCGAGGACCCCGAAGCTCTCATGGAGCTGCCGATTCGCGCCGATGCCGCGGGCTGGCTGGAGGGCCGAGTGTCCGTGCCCGATGGGCGTCCCGTCGCCAGGACGTCCGTCAGCTTCCGCCTCAGGAAGGTGGCGGATTGGGTCGGACGGTCCGACCCTTGGCTGCGTCTCGCGCTGTCGCCCAGCAGCGCCACCGGTCGCGTTGAGCTGGACGCGGCGGGCAGCTACCACGTTGGGCCGCTGATCCCCGGGACGTATGAGGTGTGGGTCCAGCGCCTCTTCGATGTTGGGCCGACGTCCGCCGAGAGCGCGGTCGTCGAGGGCGGGCAGACAGTGCACACGGACTTCGTGGTGGAGCCCGAGATGGTCGGCATGGTGCCGTGAGGGCGCTTCGCCGCCGCACATCGAGACCATGCGCGAGCGCCTCGACCAGCCCCGCTTCGCGGAATGGATGCGCATGACCCGGCGCGACTGGCCGGAGATGCTGTGGTTCCTGGAGGAGTAGTGGCGACGTTAGTGTCCCCGTGGCACGGGCGCCTCGCCCGTGCGCCGTTCGCCGAACGGCGAGCGAC
>JALGUJ010000065.1 GCA_029820945.1 Candidatus Zipacnadia bacterium
AGCGTCTCCGGCGACGGAGCGCTGCCCCACTGCCGCTCCAGACCCGCCGACACCGCCCCATATGAACTGTTCACGCACAGGGCCAAACACACGTCTCTGGCCCGCCAGGTCATGAGCTGCCCCTCAGGCAGGCTCCACGCCCCCTGCAGAGGGGGAAAAAAGATGCCCGCAAACCTGGCATTGACAGCGCTGCCGCCGTAGCCGCACCTTACCCATCCGCGTGTACAGCTCTCGCTCACGCCTACCCTTGCGCACTACCGCCTCAGCACCGCATTCAGGGCATACTCCTACCTGCTCCTGCCGCTCATCCGCCAGCCCCTGCAGCACCTGCCCGAAAGCCTCCTGAGCTACCTCAAAAGCTACGTCCTCTGCCGCCTCCAGCGAGTCAACCTCCGACCCGTCTGGCACCTCCACCTCGATCACGATCCTGCGCTTGGCCATGGCTGCATCCTCCTGCTGCGAAATACGCTGCCTTCGACCAGATCATACTCTACCCCAAACCAACCCGCCAGTCCACCACACCAGGGACCTGAATCTGGATGCTGCCTCGCCTGGGAGAGCATCCAGATTCCTGTGGATGCGCGCACCGAGCGGCGACGTCCCGTGCCTGCGCATCCCGCTCCTGGGCGGGAGGGACCGGGGGGGTGAGGCCTGCCCCCTCCTAGGCGCACGGACGGGGGCGTCCGTGCGACGGGAAGGGCCTACGACAACAGCAAACGGCCGGGTCGGGACGGAGACCGGCCCCTCCAACCGGCACGGCGACGGCGCACGGCCAACGGCCGGCGGGGCACGGGGCCTGGCCCTGCAATGGCGCACACTATAGGCTAGGTTCGCGCGGGAACGCGCGTTCCCTTCCCCACATGAGACGCGCCGCCGCGCGGGCAGGTCTTCCCCCGCCGTCGGCGAAGGGCATCCGCGTCACAGACATGAGACTGCGAAGGCGGGTGCCCGATCATGGCGGACCGGCGGCCGAATGTGCTCATCTACATGACCGACCAGCAGCGGGGCGACGTCATCCACCCCGATCACCCCTGCCGCGCGCCCAACGTCCAGCGCGTCATCGAGGAGGGCGTGCTCTTCACGAGCCACTACACGCAGACCGCCCACTGCTGCCCGTCGCGGGCGAGCTTCCACACCGGCCACTACCCCTCTCAGCATGGCGTGTGGAACAACATCCTCACCAACACGCGCCTGAGCGAGGGGCTCAATGAGGGCATGCGCTGCTTCTCCGAGGACCTGGTCGCAAGCGGCTACAACCTCTCCTTCGCGGGCAAGTGGCATATCTCCGGCGTCGAGAACCCTGCGGACCGCGACTGGCGTGAGCTGGGGATCGTCACCGCCCGTGCCCGGCCCCTTCCCGAAACGCGCCTGCAGCAGATCATCGAGGGCGTCGAGGACGAGGACCCGGACCAACCCCGCGAGGACGGCCAGATCCTGCGGCCGGGCTGGATCAACCGCCACATTTACGGCTCACGGCCCGACGGCGGCCCGAAGGGCTACGAGGACGTCGGCGACTACAAGATGACCCGGACGGCCATCGAGGAGCTGCCGCGGCTATCAGACCAGGATGAGCCCTGGATGCTCTACTGCGGCCCCACCGGCCCGCACGACCCATTCATCATCCCCGAGAAGTTCGCGACGATGTACGACCCGGACGAGGTCGAGCTGCCGGAGAGCTTCCGCGACACCATGGAGGATAAGCCGCGGATCTACCAGCGCATGCGTCACCAGTACTGGGGGCAGATGTCCGAGCGCGAGGTGCGGGAGTCGATCGCGCACTACTGGGGCTACTGCACCATGCTGGACGCGATCTTCGGGGAGCTGCTGGAGGCGCTGGAGGCCACCGGGGAGCTGGACAACACCATCGTCATCTACACCTCGGACCACGGCGACTACTGCGGCGATCACGGGCTCTACTGCAAGGGAGTGCCTGCCTTCCGCGGGGCCTACCACATCCCGTTGGCGATCCGCTGGCCCGAGGGCGTGGCCGAGCCGGGCTCGGTCTGCGACGAGTTCACCACCCAGGCCGACATGGCGAACACCTTCCGGGAGATCGCCGGCTGCGCCGAGCCCGACAGCGAGATGCCGGGCCGGAGCATCGTCCCACTGCTGGCGGGCAATACCCCGGACGACTGGCGGGACGCGATGCATCTTCAGTTCAACGGGGTGGAGGTCTACTACACGCAGCGCACGGTGTTCACCAAGGACTGGAAGTACGTCTACAACGCCTACGACTTCGATGAGCTGTACGACCTACGCAATGACCCGCACGAGATGCACAACCTGGCCGCGCCGTCGCGGAATCCGATCGGCCACAGCAACGTGCCTGAGCGGCGCAGCCCGGGGGAGTTCCAGCCGTGGCCGGAGCTGCCCGAAGAGCTGAACGAGGTGCGGAAGGACCTGATCGCGCGCATGTGGAGGTTCGCGGCGGAGCGGGATGACACGATATTCAACCCGTACTTCACCGTCGCGCTGACGCCGTACGGGCCGGCGAGCGGCTTCCTTGAGTGAGGCCGCAGCGGGAACGGCTTCCCCTCCCCCTGCGCGACTACGCCGCGCCTTCCCCCTCCCCCTGGCGCAGCAAGCTGCGCAGGCGGGGAAGGGGCAACGGCAGACGCCCGCGCCAGCCTATCGAGGAGCGACGGGCAATGCGCATGAAGGTCACTGACCCCGCAATCCTGTGCGTCGCAGCTCTGCTGCTGACGGTAACCGGCGCCGACACACAGCCGGCCGACGATGTCGTGCGCGTCACCGACTTCGCCGACGTGGTGATCGACCGCGGCGGCGAGGAGGAGGACTGGCAGCCGGCCTTCCAGGCTGCGGCGGCGGAGGCCTACGAGACGACGCGGCCGATCTACGTCCCAGCGGGGCGCTACCCGATCCGCCAGGCCATCGACCTCACGCCCCCGCCGGCGGAGAAGCGGCCCTTCCTGCACCCGTCCATCCGCCTGATCGGCGCCGGGCAGTGGCGCTCGATCATCTCGCAGGAGGCCGAGGGCGTCAACTGCGTGGACTGGTCGGGGCCAGCTTACGAGGAGGGCGCCGTCCATGGGCGGCTGGAGGACATCTGCCTGCGCGGCGGCGAGATCGTGCTCAACATCAAGTGGCACAACCACTTCGTGATGGACTCGTGCTACATCGAGGGCGGTAGGCGCTACGGGGTCTACGCCGAGGGCTGGTCCGGCCGGTTCCTCAACTCGACGATCCGCTGGGCCGGGGAGGCGGGGATCTACGCGGGCGGGCACTTCAACAACTGCATCATCCGCGACTGCTACTTCTCGCGGGACGGCATCGGCGTGCTCTTCAGCGGCGTGCACGGCTCGCGCGTCGAGGGCTGCGGGCTCGAGAGCTGCGCGCGGGCCGCGATCTTCGTCAGGCACACCCGCGGCCTGACCGTTAGCGACACCTACTTCGAGGGCAACGGCTACCGCCTGCCCGACCGCTTCCCGTTCGAGGGCATACCCAACACGCTGCACATCGACCTCAACTGCCTGTCCATCTGCGTGCACGACTGCATCTTCCGGGTGAACCGCGACGATGAGGGGGCGCTGATCTCCATCGCCGACCTGCGCCACGGGCACATCTACGACAATCTGTTCTACTGCGCCAACCCGGCGCCGAATGGCATCATGCTGCGGGGCGCCTCGGAGACGAAGCCGGAGCAGGAAACCGCGATACGCGACCTGATCATCGAGCACAACCACGCCCACCAGATCGCGCGACCGCTGGCGGAGGATACACCGGGGCTCTACGACGCCGCGCTCGACAACGGCTGCGAGTTCGACTGGGAGCTGAGTGAGTAGGCGCGAGAGCCGGAACGCCTCTCCTCCCCGGTCCTCGCGTTGCTCGGACCACCCCTCCCCCTGGGGACGCTTCGCGTCTCAGGGGGGAGAGGGGACGACAGCGCCGTACGGACGGCGGCACCGGCTATCCCGCAGTCCCGATGTGCTCCTGCCAGTCCACGTCGTACCAGTCCTCACCGGGGTAGGCGGCGCGCTCAAGCTGTCCGTCGCCGCGGTAGACCGGCTCGATCTCCCCCAGCGCGATGCGCGCGCGCTCGATGTAGCGCAGCATGAGCAGCAGACGCGGGCTGTAGGCCCCGAAGGCACGGCCGATCGAGCCCATGAAGTTGGCGTACTTCTCCTGCATCCACATGCCCGTCTCCGGGTGCTGCGTCTCAAGCGCGTGTTGGGCCTGGCCGCGATAGCCCGGGAGCGCCTCGAGCGCCGCCTCTGCGCTCATCTCCGGCCACGCCGGCAGCGTCTGCGCCTGCTCGATCTTGCCGCGCGTCCACTGCAGGACCTCGCGCCGCTTCGTGTAGCCCGAGCCGATCGGGACGGTCTCGAGGTAGGCCACGTGCTCGGGGTTGTCGAGGTAGTAGATCTCCCGGTCCCACGCAGCGACGGGGCGGCCGGTGCCGGGCTCTATGTGGCTGTACATCTTCCCGTCGGGCAGGTTCTGCTCCATCCACTCCGCGCTGCGCCGGATGGCGTCGAGGTAGCGCTCATCGCCGGAGAAGCGGTACATCTCGCGCAGAGCAGTGATCGCCTGCGTGGTGCCGGCGCTGCTGAACGCGGGCGGCTCGAAGGCGCGCGCCCACTGGGGATTGTCGTCGGGATCGTACTGCATCGCCCACAGCGGGACCTCGTCGCCCTGCGCGGCCAGCAGCCAGTCGCCGGCGCGCTTCATGGCCTCCACGTACTTCGCCTCGCCCGTCATGTGGTACATGAAGGCCATGGTGTCGATGCCCGAGTTCATCGTCGCGTCGTTGATCTCCCCCGCGAGCGGCTCGCCGCGCGCGTTCTTGCCCACGCCCTCCTCGGCGTCGTAGTGGTGTGACCAACTCCCGTTGGGGTTCTGCGCCTCGACGAACCACTCGCCCGCGCGCCTGACGGCGTCCAGGTAGCGCTCGTCGCCGGTGAGGCGGTAGACGTAGGCCAGGTAGAACATGGGATGCGCCTGGACCAGGTCCTGCAGCTTGATCTGCCGGTCGCTCGCGGCCGGCTCGATGCCGTGCACGGTCATGCGATAGCCGTGGACCCAGAACCCGCGCTCATCCTGGGCGGCCAGCAAGAACTCGGCGGTGCGCATCCCCACGTCGAGGAGTCGCGTGTCGCCGAGCACCTCGTAGCCGTACAGGAAGTTGATGGCCGTGCGGGGGCTGCCGTTGCCCTTGTCGTTGTCGATGTAGTACTCGTCGGTCACGTGCTCGCGGCCCTGGGCGGAGGACCCGAGCAGCGTCGGCCAGGAGTAGATGCACTGCCAGCCGCCCCAGCGCTGCAGGTCGGCGAGGAAATAGAGGCTCTTCCGCGCGCCCTCCTCGGCCAGCGGCAGGAACTGCTCGTCCTCCTCGGCCAGCGCCACCGTCTCAGCCTGCAGAGCCGGCAGCGAGAGGTCGTAGAGCACGAGGTCGTCGATGGCGAGGCCGGGCAGGTTCAGGCCGCCCGTGCGCCCGCCGAAGCCGCCGGCGACGTAGAGCGCGAAGGCGGGGCGGTCATCCTGCGAGAACTCCATCGGGGCGCTGACGCCCGCGCCGTCCAGCGCGATCCAGCCCGTGCCCGCGTCGCGATCCCATGAGGCCACGATCGAGTGCCAGTCATCAGTCGAGACCTCCCCCACCTCCACATCGAGCTGCGCGATGACGCTGCTGGTGCTGCGCCCCGGGCTAAAGACGAGCGAGAGCGTGCCCGGCGAGCGCAGAATGCCGATGCGGTCATTGCCCCGCGCCTCGAAGAGCCAGCGCGGGGTCTCGTCCGCCCAGACCTCGCCGCGCACGAGCATTCGCAGCGTCCCGTGGAAGGGCTGGAAGTTGCTGCCGCCGCGGAAGTTGAGGTGGCCGCCCACCTCCGCGACCATGGCGCAAAGCCCGTGCGCACCCTCGCCCGTGGCGTCCATGCCGAAGCCGCCCGCGCCTGCGAACTCGCGCGCGAAGTCGGCATCGTGCGTCTCCGCATCATCGAAGCTGCATACCAGCGTGGTGTGGCGCGTGCGCTCGGCCGGGCCGCGCCACCAGTCGCCCTCCAGCTCGAACGGCTCCGCCACGGCGGGCAGGCAGATGGCCATCAGAAGCAGCAGCGTCATAAGCACCATTGGGTGACGGCTCCCTCCGTGCGATGTCAGATCAGCAGAACTGCCATTGGACGAGGAGGGCCAGGAGGCCTCCGGGAGGCCCACGCGGCCGAGCAGCGGCCACGGGCGCCCCGAGCGCCGCTACCCCGGTGAGCGGCAGACCCGCTCGATAGCATCGAACGCGACCGCGGCGCGCCGATGCAGCTCGCCGGCCCGCGACCGCCGGTCCCCGGCGGCGCCCTCCCGCTCGGTCCACGCCCGCTCCGCGGCGTCGGCCAGTCCCGCATGCGACGCCAGCGGCACCCAGCGCTGCCCCGCCTCCTCGCACAGCGCCTCAACCTTCGGATCGTACGAGACGCCGACGGCCGCCACCGCCTGCGCCGCCGCGAAGATCAGCGCGTGCAGCCGCATGGCGATCAGCAGATCCAGCCGCCCGATAAGCGCGAGCAGCCGTCCGGGGTGCATCTCAGCCTCGATGAGCGCCGCGTCGGGCAGGAGTGCCGCCAGCTCGTGGCCCACCTCAAGGTCATCGGGAAGCTGGAATGGCAGGATCACGGTGCGCGCCTGCCATTGCTCCCGCGCCCGGCGGCCGACGGTGACGAACGCGGATAGCGCCTCACTCGCTCCCTCCCACTCGCGGACGACCATCCCCACCAGCGGCTGGCCGGGATCGACCCTGGCCCCCTGCAGCAGCGCATCCACCTCTGGGACGTCGACCGGCTCCAGCAGGAAGGCCGGATCCGCGGTGAGTGCCAGCCGTTCCTCGGCGACGCCAAGCTCGCGGGCAAGCGCCAGTGAGAGGTGGTCCCGCACGGTCACCATCGCCGCGCGCCCAAGGGCGAACGCCGCGGCCCGCCGGCTCAGCCGGCCTCCCAGGGGGCCGAGGCCCTGGGCATGGATGACGTAGGGCACGCGAGCGCGCCGCGCCAGCTCCATGGTCAGGAGGTAGTAACCCAACGACCGCAGGCTGGTGGCGTCCTGCAGCAGGCTGCCGCCGCCCGAGAGCAGCAGGTCGGCCGAGGCGATGGTGCGCCGCAGCGGGCCCAGCGGCCAGCGCGGCGCGGCACACACCTCGTGCACGCTCTCGGTGGCCTCCACGTCGCCCGACAGCACCACCAGGTCGGCGTCGGGCAGCCGCCTGTGCAGCTCCGACACGGTGGCGCTCAGCACCGCCTCATCCCCGGCGTTGCCGAACCCGTAGTAGCCGGAGATGGCGATCCTCATTCCTCGGCATCCGCCTCGTCCAGAGGCAGGCTCTGCTGCGGCTGCTCCGCCGTCCGCGCGCCACTGAACCACGCCCACAGGGTGCACAGCACCACTCCGCACAGCAGGCCGGTCCAGAGCCCGTTGAGCACCCGCAGCAGCGTGAGCAGCAGCGGTGTGTGGATATGGCAGAGCGAGTTCACGATCGAGATCTGACCGATCGTGCCCAGCGCGAAGGCGATCCACAGCCCACGGCGCACGCCGCCCAGCGCCAGCACCAGGCCCAGCAGCATGGCCGGATGGCCGAGGAACACCTCCTTGGTGCGCGGCCGCACCACCAGCACACGGTCGAGCAGCGCCCTCAGCTCCAGCTCCATGGGCAGCACCGCGCCGCCGGCCTCATTGCCCGAGCGTAGCATCAGCATGGTCAGCAGCACCAGCCCCGCGAAGGCCAGGGCGACGTGCCAGTAGGCGACCAGGCCGGCCAGCGCCTCGCGCAGTCCCGCCCACAGCGCCGGCCATTCCGGAACGATGGTGCCGCTTCGGTAGTCCACCGTGCCGGCGCCGGCCGCATCGAGACGCCGCCGGTAATCGCCCGTGCCGCGCGCCAGCCAGAGCGCGCCGACGACGAGCACCGGCACCATCTGCGCGACCTTCACCCCGCGGAACTGCTGGATCCTGAGCATGTACGACCGGTCACCGAGCAGGCCGACGATCAGCAGGCCGCCCAGTAAGGAAACGAGCACCACAAGTAGTAGAGCTCCCAACGCTCGCAGCAGGGTGGTCAGGAAGGGCCGCTCCGGGTCCGGATCGCTGGTGGCCCCGCGCGCGGTCCAGCCCGCGGCGAGCGTTGGGAAGGTGACCGCCGCGGCCAGTGCCGCGAGCATGCGCGCCAGGTTGGGCGCGACCACCATCGCTGCCCCACCGCCCGCCACCACCACGCCCACGAAAAGCCAGAACCAGCGAGCCGGCAGTCCGAAGAGCACCTGCATCAGCCACAGGGCCGCCCCGCAGACGCCCAGCATCACCAACACAAGCAGGCCTCGAGGGGTGGCGAAGTCGGCCATGGGGCGCGGCTCGCCCAGCGCGAACCCGTATGCGCGCAGGCCATCGGCGACGGCGGCGATGTACTCCCCGTTGCCCTCGAGCAGCCCGCGGTCCGAGGAGGGCATCATGCGCATGTACAGCAGCCGCACGTTGCGCTCACGCGCGGCGCGCACGAACCGCCTGACCGCGCGCGGCGAGCGGCTCGGGTCTGTCGGCCCGTACGCTCGCATCTCCTGCTCGGTGATGCTGTGCACGCGCAGGACCTCATGGCCGAGGCGTGAGGCAAGTCCCCCGGCGCCAAGCTGCTCGGAGAGCTCGATCAGCCCGAAGGTCAGCCCGAGCTGCCGCAGGGCCTGCGCCGTCTCCGTCAGATGATGGGGGAAGCCCACGACCTGATCGCCGTGGAAGACGACGATGGTGGCTCCTGTGTCCTTGGCCACCCGCAGCGCCCGCACGATGGCGTCGGCCGTGCGGACGCCGTCGCAGCGCGGCCGCGCCACGATGCCCACTCCCGCCCGCCTGGCCGCGCGCACCGCGTCCTGGGGATAGCCGGCACCGGCGTTCGGGCTGCTGACCGCGGCGGCCGGCACGTTCAGCCAATGCTCCTGGCCCTCGCCGATCTCGCCGTACCGGTAGTCACCCGGGAAGCGCGCCCGCAGTGCGGCGTTCACCTGCTGCAGCGTGTGCGCGCTGTCGGCCCAGATCTCAACTCGGTCACCACGGCGGAAGAGCGCAATGCGCCCCACGTTCACCAGATCGCTGAGCGCCGCCTCGCGCACCGCCAGGTGCGTCGCGCCGGCCGAGTGCAGCGCGAAGAGGACATCCCCCGGCGCCACACCCTCGGCGGCGGCGAGTTGCACGACCTCCTCCCAGTCCACCGCCATCCCCACGGTGCGGTTGGTCTGCTCGACCATCACCCGCTGGACCGCGACCCACACCGCCCCAAGCAGGCCCAGAGCGACGAGACCCTCACAGACCATCTTCTGCGCGCGCGTCATGTCCGGCTCCTCTTCCGACCACGATGATGGCGATGAAGCTACTTCGCCCGGCACCGCCCACGCTCCTCCCGTCCGACCCCGGCGAGGAGGTGTCCGGCGCCCAACGCCCGAAAGCCCGCCCGGCCACATGAACCCACACTGATGGGGGTACTCACGATGCTTGGACCGCTGGCCGTCGTGCTCATTGCCCTGACACTCCCCACCCTCGGCCAGGACGCTCCCGAAGTCCCGGCCGGACCTCGTGCGGAGGCCACGGTCAACCTCGCGGACTTCGCCGATCGCGCGGAGGACGGCGACTGGGCCCCCGCCATCCAGGCGGCCATCGACGCGTTCTCCACCGGCGACCCCAGAGTGACCGGCGGCGTCCTGGTCATCCCGCCCGGCAGGTACCCGGTCGGCCGCCCGATCATCCTCGGCACCGATCCCGGGCAGTGGGGGCTACACGTTGAGGGCTACGGCGCGACCCTCGTGGGGACCGCGGGACTCGACGCCTTCGAGATGGGCGAGCGCGAGCCGGAGGAAGCCGAGCTGGGCGTGCCCATCCTCATCATTCACGGCGTTGAGGGCATCGAGGGCGGCAACTACTGCATCGAGGGCCTCACCTTCGACCGCGAACAGCGGCGCAACGGCATCGGCATCTCACTTCCATGGGGTATGGGCGTCGCGAAGAACACGACCTTCCGCAGCGTGAAGGTCATGGGCCAGAAGGTCGGCGTGCATATCAACCACCAGTGGCAGGTCTTCTTCGCCGAGTGCACCTTCCGCGGCAACGAGCGTGGCATGCTGATCCAGAACCACGGCAACAACATCGGCATCACTAACTGCACCTTCCGCCGCAACCACCATCACGGGCTGGTCATCGGGCCCGACCGCGGCCAGACCGCCTCGAACGGCCAGCACATCTCCGGCTCGATCTTCGAGGCGAACAAAGGCTACGGCATGCTGCTGCTGAGCAGCGCGCAGACGGTCGTCGCCGGGTGCTACTTCGAGGCGAACGGGAATCACATCGGCGTCATGACTCCCTGGCAAACCACCATCGACACGAACCTGTTCTGGGGATACTACGGCCACGGCTGGCGGAGCAGCGACTTCCCGTCGAATGCCTGCGTCGTGGTCCGCGGCGCGAAGCGGCTCCAGATGCGCAACAACCACTACGCTGCGGTCGAGGCCTGGTTCCGCCGACCCGAGGACGGGGAGCTGTGGGAGTACGTCCCACTACCCGCGGGTCCGCAGGGCGTACAGCAGCACTCGCCGCCCGACCCCGAGCAGGAGGAGGGCTTCGTCTACGAGCAGCGTCCGGTCCCGCTGCTCATCACCGGCCGGTTCGAAGGCGACTTCGTGCTCGACGCGCTGCCGGAGGTTCACCAGGACGCGGACGTGGTGACGCGCCGGATAGCGGCCGACCGCCGCCTGAGCTACTACGAGTACAATGAGGCCACAAACCGCTTCGAGGAGCACTCGCTGCTGCCGGACGAACAGTAAGCTGAGCGCAGTCCCCAAGACGGGCCCGGGCTATCGGCGCGGCCCCGGTCAGGCCATCCTCGGACGCACCGCCTCGCCGGTCCGCGCCGATTCGTTGGCCGCAAGCGTCACGTCGCAGGTGCGCAGGCCATCCTCGTAGGAGCACGGGATCAGCGACTGGTCACCAGCGCGGATGGCCGAGACGAACGCCTGGTCGATGTTCTGCGTCTCCTCGGGCTCGCCCTCCAGCTCCGGTGCCTCGACGCCGCTGACGGTGATCTCGCGCGGTGACCAGCCGATGATCTGATCGCGCAGGAGGAAGTTGATGTCGCTCTTCCCGCCGCCCCGGGTCATCATGGGGCTGGTGACGATGGTAGCAATGGTCCCCCTTGCGAAGGTCAGCAGCGCGGCCTGGCTGTCGGGGATCGTGATGCCCTCCACGTCGTCCATCGTGAGGCGGTCGTAGCGCGCGTAGACCTCCACCACCTCATCGCCCGTGCAGAAGCGCATGAGGTCGAGCTGGTGCGTGGTCTGCTCGTGGAGCTGGCCGCCCGACTGCTCCATCACGCGCCACCAGGGCTGTCCCGGCAGGCCGCCCCAGCGATGGGACGAGATCATGGCGACCTGCCTGTCGGACAGGTAGGCCCGCACCCGGCGGCTGGTGTCCATCAGCCGAACCTGGTAGCCGACGCAGGAGAGCACGCCTGCCGCCTCGATGGCCTCCAGCACCTCAAACCCCTTGTCCATGCTCAGCACCACGGGCTTCTCGACGAAGAGGTGCAGACCGGCCTGCGCGGCCAGCACCTCGGCGTCTGTGTGCGCGAAGGGCGGGATGCTCACGTAGAGCGCGTCCATCTCGACCTGATCGAGCATCTCGCGGTGGCCGGTGTAGACGCGGGCGCCGAACTCCTCCGCGGCCTGCCGGGCGCTCTCCTCCACGACGTCGCAGATGGCGACGATCTCCACGCCCTCGATCTCGCTCAATCTCCCCATGTGGCCCCGCGCATTGCCGCCGGCGCCGACGAACCCTATCCTGACTTCGGACATCACGATGCACTCCTCACCTGCTATTTGGCTCACGTGCGCCATCGTCTTCGCCCGCCAGCGTCTTTCGACCTGCCCCTGGGCGTGGCCCGCCGCCGTCAAAATGTTATCTTATTGTGAGGAGGACCAGCGGAGAGGCGTACCGAAGTAGCGAAGTCAGCCTGGCATGGGAGGCCATAAGATGCTGCTCGACCATGATCGGCGACTGCGGCGGGTGGAGTTCCGCCCCGGCAGCTACGACGTGGACCGGCTCGTGGAGATGCTGGAGTACGCCGAGTGCAACACAATGGTGATGAGCGCGACCATCGGCACCGGCCACGCGCTGTTCCCATCGGAGATCATGCCGCACCAGTCGGAGATGGACCCGGAGTACGTGCCGCGCTTGATCGAGGCCTGCCACGAGCGGGACATCGCGGTCACGAGCTGGGTGGTGTTCAACATCCAGGACGTGCGCGACGCGGCCGAGTACGCGCCGACACAGCGGTGGCCGGAGTATGCCATGGAGTTCCTCCCGGCCTTCGACGGCACTACCAGGCCGGGGACGGTGGGCATGTGCCTGCTCGGCTCGCCCTACTGGCAGATCCTGGCGGACTTCCAGTGTGAGGTGGTGGGGCTGGGCGTGGACGGGCTGTGGTTCGACGGCTTCTCACTGCGGGGCATGCCCGGCGAGTTCCGCCCCGGCTGCGTCTGCAAGTGGTGCCGCGAGGCGTTCGCGGAGGCGACCGGGCTGGATCTGCCCGAGCGGGAGGACTGGCACGACGAGCGGTTCGTGCAGTGGCTGGAGTGGCGGGCGGAAAGGCTGCTGGAGAACCTGAGCAGGATCGTCGCTCGCGTGCGCGACGCCGCGCCGGGCATCCCGATCACGGTCAATCCCGGCAACCACCCCTGGGATGCGCCGGGCTGGAGGCAGGAGTGGGAGTGGGGCGCGCCGATCCGCAAGTACCCCGACGTCTTCGCGTCGCACCACGCCTCCGGCACTTACGACTTCAACGGCCCGAACCTGCTGACCATCAACGCCAAGCTCGCCAAGGCCCACTCGGCCGCGGGCGCGGACGTGTGGACGCCGCTGTGGACCGCCCGCGAGCCGCGCTACGGACAGCCGCGCGACGGATGGCTGCTCTACCACGGCCTCGCGGCGATCACCGAGGGCGTCTGCCCGTGGTGGGGCATGGGGCGTGGCAGTGACCGGTCGCTGGCCGAGGAGCAGCCGCAGTATCGCTGGCTCCCGCTGAAGCGCGCGAACCAGGCGGTCAGGCTGCGCGAGGAGCACTTCGGTGGGGAGGAGCTGCGCTTCGCGGGCGTGGTCGTCAGCGAACATACCCGCGACTTCTACGACCGACGGCGCGACGGCTCGCGCTCCTACCACTACTACCCCGCGGGCCTCTTCGGCACCCACGCCATGCTGGCGGAGCGCCAGATCCTGCACGAGGTGCTCTACGAGGATCACCTGGAGCAGGACGACCTGGGCGAGCTTGAGGTCATCATTCTGCCCAATGCGGCGAACCTCTCGGACCTGGCCTGCGATCGGCTGCGCGAGTTCGTAGCGGACGGGGGCATGCTCGTGGCGAGCTTCGAGTCCACCCTCTTCGAGCCGCATGGAGCCCAGCGGGAGGACTTCGCGCTGGCCGACGTGTTCGGCGTGAGCTGGCACGGAACGCTTGGCAGGAATGGCTGCGACGCCCGCCGCGGGCTCTTCATGGAGGATGCGGACCTCACCGGCGGCATCCAGCATATCTCCATCGGCGCCGCGCACTGCCTCGTCAATGCCCATGAGGGGGCATCGGTGTCGGCCAGGTCGGCCGCGTACGGCGGGAACGAGGCGGGCGTGCCGGCCATCGTGCTCAACCGGTTCGGCGAGGGGGAGGCGGCCTACTTCGCCGAGGACATCGGGACCGGCTACTGGGCGCGGCCCTACCTGTGGACGCGAGAGCTGCTCACCGGCATGGTGCTGCGCCGCCGCCCGCCGCTCGAGGTCGACGGGCCGTCGGTCCTCTACGCGAATTGCTTCAGGGCGGAGGAGGAACTGCGCATCCACTTGCTGAACCTGCCCTTCACCACCAACCGCATGATGAACCGCAACGCCATGGCGACGATCGAGGAGGTCCTGCCCATATTCGGCGTCGAGGTGACGGTGCACTGCGGTGAGTTCAGCCACGCACACACGGTGGTCTCCGGCGAGGAGATCGAGGTCCGGCGGGCGGCCTCCGGGGCGGCGAGACTGACGGTGCCGCGCATAGACGATCACGAGGTCGTCGTGCTCTCATAGCCGATCATCCATGGACGCAAGCAGCCGCGGAGCGTGACGGCTCTTTCATGGACATGCACATCTCCATCCCGGAGGGTCGGCCCAAGTCGCCGACCCTCCGCACGTTTTGGCGGCCTCGGAGCGCGTGCACCCGGGAGTGAGAGCCATGACGGTCGACAATGCGCCCCCGCGGATCATCCTCAACGACGACGGGAGCAACTTCCTCTACTCGTGGGACGACGTGGACTCGCGGGACCTGCGGGTCTACCTCTCCCGCCTGGAGGGCACACAGGTGGACATGGTGGCCTGGTGCGTGGCCTTCGGCGGCTACGTCACGTATTACGAGAGCACGGTCGCCGAGCCGGTCGGCAGCGGCTTCTCGTTCACCGACAGCGTCAAGCGGGCGCGGTGGGCGCGCAACCGCGCTCGGCTGGCGGAGGAAGTGGGCGACTACGTGGGGTTCGCGATCGAGACGCTCGGGGAGATGGGCATTCCCGTGCTGGCGAGCTTCCGCATG
This sequence comes from Candidatus Zipacnadia bacterium, assembly GCA_029820945.1. Taxonomy (GTDB): domain Bacteria; phylum Armatimonadota; class Zipacnadia; order Zipacnadales; family UBA5352; genus JALGUJ01. The sequence goes on from JALGUJ010000065.1 coordinate 14,585, forward strand.
AATGACGCGCACATGAGCTCCGACCCCACCGGCCCGGTCGCCGGCCGGTTCTGGATGAACCACCCGCAGTGGCGCATCGGCGAGCCTTTCGGCTACTACGCGAGCTGCCTCGACTACGCCGTGCCCGCGGTGCGCGAGTACCTGCGCAGACTCGTGCTGGAGGTGCTGGAGCTGTTCCCCGGGATCGCGGGCATCGAGCTGGACGGAATGCGCTCACCGTTCTTCTTCCGCGATGGCGAGGGGCGGCGCAACGCGCCCATCATGACGAGCCTCATCCGGGAGATCCGCCGGGACCTCGACGAGGCGGCGAGGCTTACCGGTGGCGCCCGCTACCTGCTGCGGGTGAACGTCCCGCGCAGTCCGAGACTCGCGCTGGAGTGCGGCATGGACGTGGCGGCGTGGGCTGAGGAGGAGCTGGCCGACGGCATCTCGCCCGGCTGCTACAATACCGACTTCCAGATCCCCATCGAGGAGTGGAAGGAGCTGCTCGGAGACGGCATGGCGATCCACGCCTACGCGAACTGCTCGCCTGCCATGGGCCGCTATATGTCGCTGAAAGACTACCGCGGCGCGGCCGCCAACGCCTGGGCGGCCGGCGCGGACGGCATCTACCTGTTCAACTTCCCCTGTCTGGACGAGTTGGCCGGGCTCATCCCACGGCCCATGGGCCAGCGGCCCTTCCCCACTCCCGAGTTCGGCGCCCAGGGCTGGCATCCGGATCTGACCGAGGTGCGGCGGGCCCTGTACGAGGTGGGCGACGCCGAGACACTCGCGAGCCTGGACAAGCGCTTCCTGTTCTACGCCCAGCCGCAGAAGTACCGCCACTACGTGCCTGAGCAGGCGGCCATCGACCGGCTCGAGCCGGAGCCGGCAGAACTGGTGTGGCGCGCGTTCGAGGACTGGGGCGAGTCCACTCGCGCGCGCATCGAGCTGAAGCTGGTGGGGGTGACGGTTCGCGATCAGTTCGAGATCAGGCTCAACGGCGAGCCGCTGCCGGAGAATGCCGTCGAGCGCCTGCACGCCCCCAACGGTCGCGACGCTCGCGTGCACGCCATCGCGCTCGAGCCCTACTCCCTCTATGTCATCGAGCCCGACGCGAGCGTGCTGCGCCGGGGCGAGAACACGCTGACCGTAGTCCTGACGGAGCGGGACCCGCACCTGTTCGGGGAGATCGAGGTGCGGGAGCTGGAGGTGTCGGTGCGCCACTTGTGAGCGCCGTCACCGCGCGGCGAGCGCCTGTTCGATGCTGGCCACGACCTGGCGCGCCAGCACGCGCGAACCCTCAGGCGTGAAATGCACATTTTGCGGCCGCTGGATCTGCTTCAGCTGAGGCAGCGCGAACTCGTAGAGATCATCGATGGGTATGCGGTGTGCCCGCATGATCGCCTCGGCGGTGTCGTTGTAACGGATGACGTCGCCCGGATCGCGGGCCGGGCCCTCGACGTCCAGGGGCACGGGCGTGGTGGTGGCCCAGATCAGCTCCGCCCCGGTGCGCTCCAGCCGCACGACGAGCCGTTCGAGGTTCGCTTCGTAATCCTCGATCGGCACCTGGTGCTCCCCGTTCTCGTCCATCTTCAGGTCGTGCAGCCCCCAGTTGAAGTGGATGACGTCCCAGCTCCCGTCTCCGAGCCATACGTCGATCCGCTCCAGGCCCCTGGTGGTGGGGCCGCAGTTCTCGGGCGCGCGGTGGACGTTGGCCCTGCCGGCCATCAGCTCGCGTACGGGCAGCGTGTAGCCGACGGAGATCGAGTCGCCGATGAGCAGAACGCGCCGCAGGTCGGGGTCATCCTCGACGGGCTGGAACTCGGGGCGCACCTCGACGGCCAGTGAGAGCCAGAGCGTTAGCGGAACGACGGTCATTCGCGGTCCCTCCTGGTACGTCGTTCTCAGTCAGCGCTGATGGGTAGCCGCCCGTGCTCGCGGACGGTGCGGTTGATGGTCATACAGCCGTCGATCCAGCGGTCCGGGGGCATGTCCTCCGTGATGCCAATGACGAAGCCGTTGCCCGGCGCGGCCTGCCTCAAGAGGTCGATGGTGACCTGCTCCATCTCCTCATCGCTGCGGAGGAAGACAGAGGACGGGTAGTTGATCCACAGCGCCTTCTCCGGCCACTTCTGGCGCGCCTCGGCGACCGACATGTCGGTGTCGGGCGCGGGCGTGAAGGCCTCGATGTAGTCGAGCGAGGTCTCAGCGATGGCATCGGCGATGACGCGGGTGTTTGCGTCGAAATGACAGCCGACGAGCTTCCCCGCAGGCTGCAGCACCTCGCAGCACTCCTCATAGTTGGGCACGTAGTACTCGCGAAAGCGCTGCTCGCCGATGATCTCGGGCGTCACGTTGCCGCCGTAGTTGAAGTGCTTGCAGGGCGACTCGGCCAGCACCGGGTAGGTCTTGCGGCGCTCCTCGACGAGGGCGTCGTAGAGCTTGAGGACCTCGTCGCGGCGCTCTATCCACTCGATGGCGAACGTCTCGACACCCATCCAGTGATGGATGATGAGCTGCATGGGCTCGAGGCCAACGGCGCCGCGCATGACGGCGTCGCCCCCCTTCAGCTCGCTCATGCGAATGAACGGCTCGTAGCTGGGGACGATCTCCACGTCTGAGGCGTAGGCCAGCAGCGCGGCGTAGTCGTCGGGTCCCTTGAACATCTTCTCCAGATGCCAGCTTGTGAAGTCCGCCGGCTCATCGACCGTGGTCAGATCGCCCTCGGTCGTGCGTGTCAGCCGTCTGGTGCGCCGGCGACCGTCCTCGACGTACGTGTGCGTCTCGGTCGCGAGCACGTTCGGCCGGCGCACGCCGAAGACGTTCGGCCCGCGCTGGACGATGCACATGCCCTCATTGCGCATGACCCGCTCGGCCTCGCACTGCGGGATCATGCACTCGTAGATGGTGAACGGGACGTGGTCAACGTCCTCGAACCGCACCGCGCGCTCGACCCGCTCGCGTGGTGTAAGGGCCTCCGCCATGCTCGCCGCTCCTCGATCCGTTAGTGTGGCGTTAGGATTCCCCACGTACGCCAGTATGGCCTCCTCCTGCCCGCCGAAATACCGGGATGAGCACTTGCGGCCCGTAATGAAATCGCCTATATTTAACGCACTACGGCGTCCGAGGCGCGCCGATAGGTCACATGGAGTACACAGGAACCACGGGAGAAATGCATGAGTTCGTTAACTCGCGCCGGCTCGACCACCGGTAGGCGCGTCGCCCGTCTCGTCTTCGTCGCCGCGCCCATCCTGGGATTGAGCCTCATGGCCGGCTGTGGCGGTGGAGGCGGCGGGGGGAACTCGGTCGCACCCGCGCCGACCGCCCCCGCCAGCGGCCCTGAGTACACCGCCACGGACCTGGGCACGCTCGGCGGCGACAGCAGCGCGGCCCTCGGCCTCAACGACGCCGGCCATGCGGTGGGGTGGACACACCTCCCGGCGGTGGCGGCTGACCGCGCCTTCCTATTCCCCGGCCAGGCGATGCAGGATATTGGGAGCCTCGGTGGCAGCGAGGCAATCGCGTGGGCCATCAACGCCCTGGGAGATGTCGTGGGCGGCTCGAACATGCCCGGCGATGTCGCCCGCCACGCCTTTCGCTACAACGGAGCGATGCAGGACCTCGGAACCCTCGGCGGAGCGAACAGCGTGGCCACCGACATCAACGGCGCCGGTCAGGTGACCGGATGGTCGGAGATCGACGCCGCGGGCACCCGGCACGCATTCCTCTACGACGGCGATGAAATGCGCGACCTGGGCACCCTCGGGGGCCCCTGCAGCCAGGCGGAGGCCATCAACGACGCGGGTGTGGTGGTCGGGTACTCCGAGAACGCTCAGGGCCATGAGCGCGGCTGCATCGCCGACGAGCATGGGATGCGCGACGTCGGCCTCCTCTGGGGAGATGTGCGCTGTCAGATCTTCGACATCAACGCCAGCGGACGCATGGTCGGCTGGTCCGGTGACGACGACTACCACCTGGCCAACGCCTTCCTGCACACCGGCAGCTCGCGGCTGAACCTCAGCCGGCTCGGCGGCAACCGCGCGCGGGCCTACGCGATCAACGACGACGGCCTCATCGTGGGGGTCTCCGATATCCCGGGCGGGGGCCAGCACGGCTTCGTGTACGAAGGCGATCGTATGTACGACCTCAACGACCTCCTGGACAACGCGTCGTCCGGCTGGGAGATCATGGTCGCCCGCGACGTCAACAACCACGGGCAGATCGCGGCAACGGGAAGGGCGCAGAACGGCGATCAGCACGCTCTTCTCCTCAGCCCAAGGTGACGGGGCCTGCCGCACCGGAGCACCCACCCGGGGGCAGCCGGGTGGAAGGGAACAAGGCGACAGCGGCGAAGAGGCCGCTGTCGCCTTGTTCTGACTGCAGGAAGCGAGGGTGAGCCATGAATCAGCTTGCCATACACGGCGGAACGCCCGTGCGGACCGAGCCCTGGCCGGGACGAGTTCAGATCGACGACCGGGAGATCCAGGCGGTCATGGACCTGATGAACGCGGCGAAGACGGGTGGGGCCTTCGACCGCTACGCCGGGACGGAGGTGGATGAATACGAGAAGATGTTCGCCGAGGCCATCGGCACCAACTGGGCGACCGGCATGAGCGCCGGGACCGCGGCCATCCACTCCGCGCTGGGAGCGCTGCGCCTCGAGCCGGGCGCTGAGATCATCAGCGCCCCGATCACCGACCAGGGCGCGATCATGCCCGTAGTCGCGCTCGGACTGATCCCGGTGTTCGCCGATGCCTCGCCCGAGTGCATGAACATGAGCCCGGAGGGCATCCGCGCCAAGATCACCGACCGCACCCGCGCGATCGTCTGCGGCCACATCGCCGGCATCCCCTGCGAGATGGACGAGATCATGGCCATCGCCGAGGAGCACGACCTCTACGTCATCGAGGACTGCGCCCAGGCGCACGGCGCGACCTACCACGGGCAGCTCGTCGGAAGCATCGGCCACCTCGGCGCCTTCAGCCTGATGAGCGGCAAGCACACCACCTCCGGCGGCCAGGGCGGGATGGTCTGCACCGACGACGAGGAGCTGTATTGGGACACCAAGCGCTTCGCCGACCGCGGGAAGCCCTTCAACTCCGATGTGGGCAGCAACATCTTCCTGGGCATGAACTACCGCATGACCGAGCTCGACGCGGTGATCGGCAAGGTGCAGCTCCATAAGATGATCGACATCGCCGACCGCCGCCGCGCCTTCGTCTCCAGGCTCGAAGAGGAGATCGCGGACCTGGAGGCCTTCGATGTCTGCTGGTACCCCGACGACTCCGAGCCCGCGTGGTGGTTCCTGCTGGTGCGCATCCGCCCTGAGCGGCTAACGGTAGACAAGGCCGGGGCGGTCGAGGCCATCGCGGCCGAGGGCATCCCGATGGGCATGCGCTACGGCGCCATCGCCCCGAAGGCGCACTGGCTGCAGAATCAGAGCGCCTTCGGCCGCGAGAGCCACTTCCCCTGGGACTGCGTGTGGCCGGACGGCGACTGGGAGTGGGCGCTGTCGGTCCCGAACGCAGAGCAGGCGGACGAGAACCACATGCGCATGGGCTGCCACGAGTGCCTCACGGAGCAGGAGGCGCTGGACACCGCCGAGGCGCTGTGGAAGGTGGAGGAGGCGTATCGAGCGTAGCTGACGGCCGCTCTCGGTCTGCCCTGCATTGCCCACGTCTTCAGGTCGCCAACGGGCGCGGCGTCCTGATGCTGGCGGCGTGCTGCGCAGCCGGAAGCGACCTGGCAGCGGTCCGTCTGACGGCAAAGGCGGCCTGCCCCGTCCGGCTCACGAGCCGGAGCATGCACAACGCCCCGGCGAGCAGGGAAGCTCGCCCCTCCGTACGCCGAACGACCCACGGGCGTGGACGCCCGCGGCACGGAAAGGGCGACAGGCCCTGTGGGTGGCCGGGCTCGAGGCGCTCTTGGCTCGGTTACGCGCCGCGGGAGGTCGCGCACGGAGAGCGGGGAATACCCAGAACTCAATGGGACGCCGTGAAGAGAAGGCCAGCGAGGAGAATGCACCATGGACAAGCTGAAGGTGGCGATGGTTGGAGCCGGCGGCCGTGGGATGAGCCACATCCGGTCCATCGCCGCGGCCCCGAACATCGAGTTCGTCGCCATCTGCGACCTCCTCGAGGAGGCCGGCCGGCCGGTGGCCGAGGAGTACGACATCCCGTGGGTAGAGACCATCGACCAGCTCCTGTCGGACTACGACGCCGATGGCGTCGGCATCTGCGTGCAGACGCCGCACCACTACGAGACGGCCATGCAGGTGATCGAGGGCGGCAAGCACCTGCTGACCGAGAAGCCGATGGCGTCGTCGATCGCCCAGGCCCGCGAGATGATGGAGGCCGTGGAGGAGCGCGGCCTGGTCGCCGCCATCTCCTACCAGCTCCGCTTCGGGCCCGTCTACCTGAAGATGAAGGAGCTCTGCGAGCAGATCGAGCCGATCCAGATCATCTTCGCCCGCCAGCGCAGCATGATGGCCGATAAGTACCTCTCCCCCGCGCCCTTCGACGGGATCATGGACTTCATCAGCCACGACATCGACATGGTGCCCTTCCTGGCGGGCCGCGAGCCGAAGAAGGTCTTCGCAACGATGGGGCGGGACGTGTGGTCTCAGGCCGGAGCCATCGAGTACATCGGCGCGCAGATCGAGCTGGGCGAGGGCCCGCATCGCACGGTGGGAGTCATCTCCTCGTCGCAGGGCGGAGGGGGCGTGCCGCAGCGGCTTGACGTCGTCGGCCGGCACGGGATTGCGGTCGCCACGGGTAGCGAGATCAGGTTCGCCACCGGCCCGAACCCGCCCAAGGGCGAGCCGGGGCGCGATACGTGGACCGCCAACTACCTGGGCGAGAGCCGCGACTTCACCGCCGATCTCTACAAGCGATGGGCCGCCGCCTGCCTCGACCCCGAGACCGACCTGGCGCCCGCAGCCAGCTACCGCGACGGCTACAACGCGCTCCTGCTGTCACTGGCGATGGTCGAGTCGGGCGAGAGCGGCGAGGCAATCGACCTGGCGGAGTTCGCCCCCAGCGTGGAGTAGCCCGCACGGCGTGCGGCGTCATCTTGTACGGCCGGGCATCTGCCCACCCATCCCAAGGATGGAGCCACGCCAGCAACCAAGCCGTGCGGAGGGGCGGCGTGCCCACGCCGCCCGCAGTTGAGGCGTCGTCGCTGCGCCTCCGCGCTCCCGCGGCCACTCGTCGAAGCGCGAGAGCTTGCTACGGCCCAACGGCCGGGCGGCAACGGAGGGCCGCCCCGGCATACGGCACGACACACGTCCCGCGGACGGGGGCGTCCGCACCACGGAACGGCCGGCGACGACGAGGAGCAAGGCGGCCGTGCGGGAGGGCTGGCCTCCCGAAGCCAGCGCACAGCGCGGGGGACAACACGTGATGGCCGGCTGCACCTTTCGATCTCGTCCAGCCAGCGTTCCTTGGCCGAGGTGAGCAGCGCAGCCGGCCACATGGCGTAAGTATAGCACAACGGGACAGAGGCGTGAAGGCAACCGCACCTTCGGGCCAATGTTGACTACAGCTTAAGGTCGCGAAGTGGGCCGCCTGCGGTGGGCCACACGCCTTCGAAGCAAAGAACACGCCCCCCTCGCCGCCCAACCGGGCATCTGCCGACGCAGGCGCCGATCTCCACATCCGAGGCCCGCGCCCGACCCACCCGGCCCCCCCGGAGTGGCCTCCTACTCCCGATGCCCGCCCTCGCCGGGCCAGCCAGCGGCCGCAGTCCGGCCAGATAGGACCTTGGGCTCCGGCGTGGCTGCGCTACTGGACCGCCTCGACTCGGAGGTCGTCGAAGCGCACCCAGAACGGCCCCTCGGTCTCGGTGTTGAGCACGCCGGTGTCGCCGCCGGTCTCCAGGCGGATGGTGGCCTTGACCGCATCGGCCGGCGCGGTCACCGTTCCGGTCAGCTCCTTCCAGTCGAAGGTGCCGCCGGCGTGCTCCGTGTCGTCCTTGATCTTCTCCTCGCTCGCCACGCCCGGCTCTCCGGCCCACCAGTGCACGCGCGCGTAGACCATGTTCTCAGGCGCGCCCTCCGCGGCCGCCCACACGGAGACCCGGTACTGCTTGCCGGGCTCGACCGCGAAAGCAGGGCTACGGGCGATACCGCGACCGTCCTTCTGCATCTCCAGCAGCAGCGCCTTGCCGCCGCCATGCACGTTCTCCTCGGTCACGGAGAACTGCACGGGGCCGACGATTACGTCAGTCAGCCAGCCCTCCACCAGGCCGCCCTCGAGATCGCCGGACGGGACCAGGTTGTCCTGCGCAACACACATGGCGGGCACCAGCGTCACGACCACGAGTGCTATCAACAGGCGCATCATATCAGCCTCCGCGTATACTGCGGCGCTCAGGCACGATAGGCGTCCTCGACCTTCCCGATCGCCGCGAGGACGTCATCACAATCATTCTCCGAGAGCGTCGAGTAGACCTCCAACTGCACGATGCGCTGCCCCATCGCCTCGCCGACCGGACACAGGCCGGGCTCATAGCGCACCTCGCCATCGTACCAGGGGCAGCGGAACGGGCACTGCGTGCCGCCGGGCCCGCTGAGGTTCGCGAAGACCGGCTCGAGGTGATTCGCCGCCACCTGGCTGCCGTAGAGCTTAATGCCCTCGGCGGCGACGGCGCGGACGAACTCATCACGCGAGCAGGTCACGGCCGCAGGGTCGAAGAGGCAGTCGTAGCGGAAGTAGCTGTGCGTGCGCCCCGGGCCTTCGGGAACGGGCGCCAGGCACGCCACGTCGCGCAGTCCCTCGGTCAGGTAGCGCGCGAGCTCGCGGCGGCCCGCGACCAGATCGTCGAGGCGATCGAGCACGGCCAGCCCGTAGGCGGACTGCATCTCGCTCATGCGCATGTTCCAGCCGATGCAGTCGCGCCCGCCGCTGAGCCCGACCCAGCGCCCCTCCTCGTTGGGCCGGTCGTAGAGCACGCCGTAGTGGGCGGCGGCGCGGGCGCGCCGGGCCAGCTCCAGGTCGTCGGTGAGCACGATGCCACCCTCACCGCCCGTGGTCATGTGCTTGTTCTGGCAGAAGCTGAAGGTGGCGATATCGCCGATGGAACCGACCTTGCGGCCACCGTAGGTGGCACCGTGCGCCTGGGCGCAGTCCTCGACCACCGGCAGGTCGTGCTCGGCCGCGATTGCCAGGATCTCGTCCATGTCGCAGGGGCGCCCGTGCATGTGCACCGGAATGATGGCCTTCGTGCGCTCGGTGATGCGCTCGCGGATGCTCGCGGGGGAGATGTTGAGCGTGGCCTCGTCGATGTCGGCGAACACGGGCACGGCGTTAAGCCAGGTCGGGGCCAGGGCGGTGGCGATGAAGGTCAGGGGCGGCACGATGACCTCGTCACCGGGGCCCACGCCGACCGCGGCGAGAGCGCAGTGCAGCGCCGCGCCGCCGTTGGTCACGGCCAGCCCGTACCGCACGCCGATCCACTCGGCGAAGGCGCGCTCGAAGCGGATGCCGTTCGGCCCGCGATGATAGTGCAGGTCGTCGGAGGCGAGCACCTCGGCGACCGCGCGCCGCTCGGGCTCCTCAACGTGCGGCCACGGTGGGAATGGCTCCGTGCGCACAGGCGTGCCCCCGTTGATAGCCAGATCCTGCTCGGACGCCGCTGCCATCATCGTCTCGTCCTCTCGCTCAAATCGATCTGCCTCTTCGGAGTCGCGCCGAGCGGCCCCGCCGACACAGGGCGGCTCTCCCCGGCCTCAGGCCCGATAGGCCTCCTCCACCTTGGCGATCGCGGCCAGGATGTCGTCGCAGTCGCTCTCCCGCATCGTGGGGTAGGCCTCGGTGGTGATGATCCTCTCGCCCATCTGCTCGCTGATCGGGCACATGCCGGGCTTGTAGACCGCCCGCCCCCCATACCACGGGCAGGCGAAGGGGCACTCCGTCCCCCCGTGGCCCAGCATGTCGGTGAAGACCGGGTCGAGGTAGTTGGCGAATGAGCTGCCGGCGGAGATCGGCACGCCCTCGGCGCCCACGGCGCGCACGAACTCATCGCGGGAGCAGGTCACCGCTTCCTCGTTGAAGAGGGCGTCGTAGCGGAAGTAGGAGTGTGTGCGCTCTGGGCCCTCGGGAACGGGGTCGATGGCCGCCGAATCGGCCAGGCCCTCGGTCAGGTGGGCGGCCAGCTCGCGCCGCCTCTGCACCATCTCGTCGAGCCGCTCGAGGACCGTCAGGCCGATGGCGGACTGCATCTCGGTCATGCGCAGGTTCCAGCCGAGGCACCGCCTGCCGCGGGATCCGACCCAGCGGCCGTCCTCATCGGGCTCGTCGTAGCCGACGCCGTAGTGAGCCGCGGCGCGGGCCCGGCGGGCCAGCTCCAGGTCGTCGGTAACCACCGCACCGCCCTCACCGCCGGTGGTCATGTGCTTGGTCTGGCAGAAGCTGAAGGCCGCGATGTGGCCAATGGAGCCGACGTTGGCGCCCCTGTAGGTGGCGCCGTGCGCCTGGGCGCAGTCCTCCACGACCAGCAGGTCGTGCTCGTCCGCCAGCTCCATGATGCCGTCCATGTCGCAGGGCCGGCCGTACATGTGCACGGCGACGACGGCCTTCGTCCGCGGCGTGATGCAATCGCGGATGGTGTCGGCGCACACGTTAAGGGTCGCGGGGTCCATGTCGGCGAAGACGGGCACGGCGTTCAGCCACAGCGGAGCGAGGTCGCTGGCGATGTAGGTGTGCGCCGGCACAATGACCTCGTCTCCGGGCCCGGCGCCGCAGGCGGCCACCGCGCACTGCAGGGCCGCACCACCGTTCGTGACGACCAGGCCGTAGCCGACGCCGACCCACTCGGCGAAGGCGGCCTCGAAGCGGATACCCCATGAGCCGCGGTGGTAGTTGACGTCATCCGAGTCGAGCACGGCTCTCACCGCCCGCTTCTCGTCCTCCTCGAAGTGCGGCCACGGCGGGAAGGGCTCGGTGCGAACCGGCGTGCCGCCGTTGATCGCGAGCTGCTCGGGCGTGACGTTCCCCACGGTCCTGCCTCCTCTTGCGCGCGCGGCGGGCTCCTTCCCTTACACCAGGGATGGGGCGGAACCTCCGCGGCCCGGCCCTATGAGCCGACCAAGTGCACCTTCATGGTATTGGTGGTTCCCCGGCGGCCGATCGGCGTGCCTGCGGTGAGGACGATAACGTCCCCGTCATCGCAGACCTCAAGCTCGCGGAGTTGTCGATCAACGTTTGCGATCATCTCGTCGGTGTCGTTCACGGGCTCGATGAGCAGCGGCTGCACGCCCCAGTAGAGGCTGCAGCGCCGCGCGGTCTCGGGCAGCGGCGTCGCGGCCACGATGGGCATGCGCGGACGGCACTTCGAGGCCAGCCGCGCGGTGCTGCCCGACTGCGTAAAGGCCACGACCGCGACCGCGTTGAGTGTCTCCGCGGTGTCGGCGGCGGCCCGCGAGACCGCGTCGGCGAAATCCAGGAAGTCCATGCCCACCAGCGGCGCGGACGACACCGCCTCGCGGCGAAGCTCCTTCTCGGCGATCGACGCGATGCGCCGCATCATCTGCACGGTCTCCGCCGGATACCTGCCGATGGCCGTCTCGCCGGAGAGCATCAGGGCGTCCGTGCCGTCGAAGACCGCGTTGGCTACGTCGGAGGCCTCCGCGCGCGTGGGCCGCGGGTTGTTGGTCATCGACTCGAGCATCTGTGTGGCGGTGATCACGGGCACGCGCTGGCGGCGGCACTCCTCGATGATTCGCTTCTGCAACACCGGGACCCTCCCCGGCGAGGTCTCCACGGCCAGGTCGCCGCGCGCGACCATGATCGCGTCCGAGGCGGCGACGACCTCCTCCAACTCCTCGAGCGCCTCCGGCTTCTCGAGCTTGGCCACCACGGGCGTTTGGGCGCCCAGCTCGGCGATGGCTCCCCTGAGCTCGCGAACGTCGTCAGCGGAGCGCACGAAGCTCAGCGCGACGTAGTCGGCGCCCATCTCCACCGCCAGCTCCAGGTCGCGGGCGTCCTTGTCGGTCATGGATGGTGCGGAGATAAGCGCTCCGGGAAGGTTGATCCCCGCGTGCTCGCGGACGGACCCACCGTAGACGATGTCGCAGACCACGCGCGTGTCGGTGGTCCGTTGCACTCTCAGTTCCACGAGCCCGTCGTTGATAAGGATGCGCTGGCCGGAGCTCACGTCCGCGGCCAGGTCGGGGTAGGTCGTGGACAGCCGCGTCGCGTCGCCGAACTCGGCCTCGACGTCGATGACCACGGTCGCGCCCGTCTCCAGAGTGACCGGCCGCCCGCCCTCGAGCCTGCCCACGCGGATCTTGGGCCCCTGCAGGTCGGCCAGGATCGCGACGTGGCACGCGGTCTCGCGCGCCACGCTGCGCACTCCCTCGAACATCCTGCGGTGCGTATCGTGGTCGCCGTGGGAGAAGTTGAGCCTGGCCACGTCCATGCCCGACTCGATGAGCTGACCTATCATCTCCTCGGTTTCGGTGGCGGGGCCGAGGGTGCAGACGATCTTCGTCGGATTGGGACTGCCAACCAGCCTTGTCACCGGACCCGACCTCCCTGTTCGGCGCAGCGGCCGCGCCGTCTGGAGGGCGCGCAGACAGTGATTCACCGCCGGGAGCGATCGGCCCTCCACCGCGCGGGCTAAGCTTGGCATATGCTCCCGAGTACGCCGCCGGGCGCAGCCAAGAGCGGACCGTGCGGTATCCGGGGTCATCAGTTGACACGACCAGTTGG
>JALGUJ010000176.1 GCA_029820945.1 Candidatus Zipacnadia bacterium
CTCTCGCACTCGCGCGGCCCGGCGGTCGCCGTCGGAGGGGCCGCCTGAGGGGCGGATGCGAGAGCATCCGCCACGAAGTCGGCCCGTGTCGCTTGCCGCTCGGAACGCGGCGCCATCTACAACTGCCTCAGCACCTCGGCGGCCGTCTCCTCATAGAGCTGCTGCCACTCGGGGGCCAGCAGGCACTCCGTCACCTCGTAGCCGCCCATCTCGTACTCGCTTGCCGGCGGGCCGTAGTGCATGTACCCGTTCGAGAACGCGGCCATGAAGGTGTACCGGTGCGGCGAGGCGCCCTTGACGTTCAGGCCGATCTGCGTGAGCACCTCCGCCGGCGAGGTGATCAGCACACACTCGCCGATCCGGATGCCCTGGACCTCGGCCTCGATGGTGTCCTCGCCGGAGGCTTCGTTGAACGCCTTGTGACTCCGCAGCGTGCCGATGTTGGCCTGGATACGCGCGATGCGCTCCATGGCGCGGATGTTGTGCAGGTACTTGGCGATGTTCTTGCGGTTCAGCTCATCGAGCGCGGTGATCTCGTTGCTGCCCCGCTCCTCGGCCTGCATGTAGCGGTAGGAGTAGTCGGCCGGGTACTCCGGATTGAGGGCGTACTGGAGGTACAAGGGCAGGAAGGACCGGAAGTTGAGCGCCATGCCGCCCATCGACGCGAGCAACCCTTCGCGCTCCTCGAGCAGCTCAGCGATGCGCTCGGGGCTGTCGGTCCTGCGCGGCAGCCGGATGGTCTCCGAGACGACCTTGAGCCGCGTATCGGCACCGGTCTGGACGCCCGCGAGCGCCTTGACCGTGCTCTGGCCGAGCATCATGCCCAGCGGCTGCGAGTCGCGGGGCTGGTGGAAGGCCTTGTAGAGCACCTCGGTCATGTCGCCGCCCGCGCCCTGCAGGAACAGGGCCATCGCGCCCTCGCCCAGGCAGTCCTCGATGACCTCCGACGCGAAGCCCGGGAAGTTGGCGGTCACCGGGCCGCCGGGCATGCCGATGAGTGGGTGGCAGGCGTAGTTGTAGACCACCGCCAGCGGCCGGCCGTCCGTCCGGTCGATGCGCAGGATGCCGATCTCGGGATCGATGGGCCCGAGACTCGCGACCTCTTCGTCCGGCGGGCAGGGGTTGGCCTGGCGGATGGTCCAGCCCTTCCCGTCCCTGAGCCGCAGCGTCCGGTTGATGACGAAGCGGTCCTCGTGGCCGACGCCGACGCCGATCTGCACCTCGACCATGCTCTCCATCGCGCGACGCACCGCGTCGAAGGTACGCTCGACCTGCTCGGCGTGTTCGCACAGCATCTTCCGGGGCGGGTGGGTGTGCGAGGCGTTCACGAGAACGTTGGCGCCGGGGATGTCCAGCTCGCCCTCGATGCGTGCACGCAGCTCCGGCAGGAAGTCGTCGCCGACGTCGAAGATCATGCCGATGGCGACCACGTCCATCGCGATGATGGCCACCTGTGTCTCGCCATTGTCGAGCACCAGCACCTTGGCGTAGAGCGGGTCATGGACGGGAACGCTCTCGTCGCTGATGGTGATATCGCTCTTCGCCACTCCTGCGCGCAACGGGCTCATGGTGTGGGCTCCTCTCGGGCGGATCGATGCGACCGGCTCGGCAAACGACGGACGGCAACGGCAAGGCGGCTCCGGCAGACGGCTATCCCAGCCGACTGAGGTCGTACTCGCGCGCGGTCTCGTAGAACGCCAGGATGTTCTCCAGCGGCGTGTCGTGCTGGACGACGTTCGAGGGCGCGAGGATCAGCCCGCCGTTGTGGGCGCAGCCCTCGATCAGGTCGGTCACATGCCTGCGCACGTCATCGACGGTGCCGAAGGGCAGCACGTACTGGATCGACCCGCAGCCGTCCATCGTGATCTGGTCGCCCCAGCGGCGCTTGACCTCGAACGGGTCCATGCACTCGGGCTGGATCGGGTTGATGATGTCGAAGCCGATCTCGATGAGATCGTCCATGATCTCCATCAGGCTGCCGTCGGAGTGGATAAAGACGTGCAGGTTTGGGTTGATCTCCTTCCCCGCCGCTATCAGTCGCGCGAGTCGAGGTTTGTCCAACTCACGCCAGGACTCGACGCTCATGAGCAGCCGGTCCTGCATGGCGATGTCGCCGCCGATACTGAACTGATCGACCCCGGCACTGACGACACGCCGGCAGATCTCCTCCCAGGTGCCGTAGATGCGGTCGTACAGCGCGTTCTTGAAGTCCTTCCCGATGAGGTAGTCCATCAGGTTCTGCTCCATGCCGCGCAGTTGCCAGCAGAGCTTGTAGGGCTGGGTCACGCCCGCCGACAGCCAGTAACCCTGGTCCTTGAGGTCCTGGACCTTCCGCGGCAGGTCGGGGTCTTCGATGAGTCGGTCGGGTCCGGGGAAGTCGTAGTGCTCGAGGTCCTCGATGGTGGCGTCCTGTAGCGGCCCCGAGACGAACTCGCGGTACTTGCCGTCGGCGCCGACGCGGCGTATCACGCCCCACATGTCCTCGAAGGTGATGTCGTCGTGCCAGACGTAGGCTGAGCGCGAGCCCGGCCAGTCGCCCTCGCGGACCTCCTTGTCCTCGCGGGCCTCCCACTCGGGCCAGGAGATGCCCACGCCCACGCCGCCGAAGCCCTCAACGCCGAGCCCGCGCAGCACCTCGCCCCAGTCGTCGGTGCCGAAGTGCGCCAGCAGCTCGCGCTTCACTTCGTCGCGCGGCGAGATCTTCAGCGGCACGCGGTCGGCCAACTCATGGTTGACCGTGCGCTCGATCCGCTCGCGGGGGTCCATCGCGGCCTCCTGGGCTTCTCGCAGCATTGCGCGCGTCCGGATGTTGCCCGTCGCGGCGCGGTTCTCCTTCCGTCTTGATGCAGATGGAGGAGGGGGCGTGGCCGCCGGCCAACCTGCCGGGTACGCTCGACATCCCGCGATGCTCCAGTGAGGGAGTCCCGATGAACCGCTTCATGTGCGCCGCCATGGCGGCGCTCGCGCTCGCCGTAGCGTGCTGCGCCCAGGAGCAGTACTCACTGGTCGGCGATCCGCTGACCGTCGAGCAGGACGAGGTGCTCGTGTCGCCGGAGGAGGACTGGACGAGCACCGTCATCGTGCCCGCGTTCGCCGAAGACGAGCGCCTCGTGCTGCACATGCAGGCGCGGCTGCACGTCGAGGGTGGCGGCGGCTGCAACTGGGTGCTGCAGGTGCTGCTGGGCGGCGCGGTGCTCGATGAGGCGATCGGCGCGCCGCGGCTGCTCAACAAGCCACCGGACTTCGACCTCACGGGCACCGATTTCCACTTCGACTGGTTCAGCCACCATCACCAGGCCTGGATGACCATGTTCTCGGACAGCTACGAGCGCGACATGACCGACGCCGAGGACGACCACGGCTTCCTGTGGGACGTCACCTACTTCGCGGAGCCGGGCGAGCGGCTGGAGCTGCGCATCGCCTACGCCCAGAAGGAGCTGCCGAGGATCATGGGCAAGCCGGCGCCGCTGGCGGTGCGCGACGTCTGGCTCGGCGTGATGCCGGCCGATGAGGTCGAGCGCCTCCGGGCCGAGGCGCTCCAGGGCGGGGCCGCATGGCGCGAGGTGCCCATCCAGGCCGACGTGCCGGCCGACGCGCCGGCGGGCGAGCGGCCCTACGAGCTGGAGTGGTCCGGCCGGCCCGAGTCACCCGCGCCGCAGGTGACCTTCGAGGACCTGTCGGGCTGGAGCGCTTCGGTTCGCGGCGAGGCCGAGGTAACGCTGGGGGCGTCGCGCGCGCACCACGCCTGGCGCGAGCGGGGCCTGGCCGTTACCTGCCGGGGCGACAAGACCAACGCGACGCTCGAGCTGCGGCCCCCCGAGCCGATCGCCATCGAGGGTGAGTGGGACGCGATCGATCTGTGGGCGTACGTGGACCTCGGAGGGCAGTTGCACGCCACGCGGGCGATCCTGCCGGTCGCCGTGATCGAGGACAGCCGCGGCGTTCGGCACGAGGTGCGACTGGGCTATCTGCGGGGGCGCTACTGGTACGTCACTCACGGGAAGCTCACGGACGCCCAGAGCAGCCGCATCGAGTTCCCGGCGCGCTTCGTGGCGCTGCTGCTGGACCGCTGCAATCAGGAGAAGCCCGGCCTCGTGCATCTCGAGTCCATCGCCTTCTACCGCGAGCAGCGGGAGCCCTACGCGGTCTCGCCGCGACCGGAGTCGCCGAGCTTCCCGACCGGCGAGGACGCCATGCTGCCCACGCCGCCGGAGGGGGCGCGCAATTCCACGGCGCCTGCCGAGATCAGGGAGCTGGCCTGCCGCACAGACGAGTGGGCTCTCTTCTACTTCCCGGCCGAGCACCTCGGCCCGTTCGCTGTGGGAGCCAAGTTGGTCACACTCCGCGAGAACCGCCCCATCATGCTGGAACCCGTGCGGGGCGGGGGGATTCTCTTCGACACGCCGGCGGGGCCGGTGCCCACGAACGCGGAGAACTCCGAGCTGATCGAGCGGACGGTGGTGGGCGAGACGCTCAACACGCGCTGGCGCTTTGCGGCGGAGGGCGTCGAGGCCGAGTTCACGGTGGACTACCGCATCCGAGGGGCGACGCTGGTGATGGACGTGCGCTGCCCGGGTGGGGCGGCGATGGGGACGCGGTTCGGCGTAGTGCGCATCGATGGCGATGAGGCGCGTGGGGTCGAGGTCCCCTACCTGCAGATGGGGACGCCGCCGGGGCCGCTGGTGGCGTACAACGATCACGTCTTCGTCAGCGCGCTCTATGACTGGCCCAACTGCGACTTCTCGCTCTCCGAGGTGACGCCTGACCCGAACGCCGAGGGTGGGCTGTCGATCAACGGCGGCTCCACCTACCTGCCGCTCACCAACGGCCGCCGCAACGACCTGCACGACCGGATCATCGTGACCATCTCGCCGGAGTTCCACGACGTGCTCCCCAACTGCCCCAACCCGCGCGCGTCGAACCTGGAGGAGGCGGCGCGCTACATGTACGTCATGGGCGGCGGGCCGACGCCCAACCAGTGGCGGAGCATGGCTCGCTACGGGCTGAAGCACTGCATCGCCATGCACTTCGCGGGCATCTGGTGGCGCAGGGCGGGCGAGGGCTTCTCCATGCGCCACCGCCCTCGCCCGGAGATGGCCATCGAGGAGCTGCGCGAGTACACCGACTTCGTGCGCTCGCTCGGCTACCCGTTCGGCGTGCTGCTGGAGTACCGCGACTTCTTCCCGATGAACGAGTGGTGGGACCCGAACCTGCTGAGCCTGACGCCCGCGGGGGACTGGGCGACGTCGTGGTCGGGGCACTACGGGACGAAGCCGAACGCCATGCCGATGCTGGCCCGGCGCACGGGCGAACTCATCGAGAGCCGCTACCCGCTCGACGCGGTGTACATGGACACACACACCAACCAGTCGCTGACCGCGCGCGACTACGAGGCCGGCGTGCCGGGCGCGGGCAGCGGGCCGGCTCAGGCGCTGTGCAATGGCGAGACGATCCTGGAGGTCAAGCGCCTGCACGGCATCGTGTGCTCGGAGGGCATCTACCGCTGGCTGTACGCCGGGCTGAGCGACATGGACTACGCCACCTGGCCGATCAGGAGCGTGCTGCCTGCCGAGCGCGACATCCTGCCGGACTTCGACCTGCTGAAGATCCACTCGCGGAACATCGGCACCGGGATGGGGTACAACCCGCGCCCGTTCTTCGGGCAGGACAACATGGCGCCGTTCTACTCCGACCCGGGCGAGCGCCTCGCGCCGCCGCAGTACCACCAGTACATCGCCGCCACCATCGCCCACGGGCACAGTCCGATCCTCGGCTACAGCTACTTCCCGCCCATGCACCGCATGATCCACTACTACGCGATGCTGCAGGGCCCGGCGCAGGAGTGGCTGACCGATACCGTGGCAGGCATCGAGCGCCACGACGGCGAGCGGTTCGTCAGTACGAGCGAGGCGATCCGCCGCGACCTGCTCGGCATCGGCCGCATCCGCATCGCCTACTCGCGCGGGCTGGTGGTGTGCGTCAACTACAACCACGAGGAGCCGTGGACGGTTGAGCTGGACGGCAGGAGCTACGTCCTGCCGCCGATGGGCTGGGCGGCGGCCAAGCCCGGCGAGATCGAGAGCTTCAGCGCGCTCATCGACGGTAGGCGCGTGGACTACACGCACTGCCCGGAGTACGTGTACCTGAGCTCACCCGAAGGCGAGGCCACCCACGGGGGCATCACCGTGGATGGCGCGGTCCTGGTGCATCGCACCGAGGATGGCCTGCGCGTGATCCCGTGCGGGCATCTGGGCGCCTTCCGGACCGGCGCGGGTCAGCAGTACCCGTATCACTACGATCGCTTCGTCGAGGACGTTCCGGAGGACCGGGGGACGCCGGTGTTGCGCATCGACCTCCGCGAGGTCGCGCCGGAGCTGGCGGACGGCGCGCAGGTCGTCGGGCGGGACTTTGAGGGAGACCCGACCGAGGCGCGCGTGTCCATCGAGGATGGTATCCTGCGTATCGAGCCGGACGTGGAGACGGTGGACTACGTCGCGGTACGCTGAGGCGAACGGCCGGGAACCGGCGAACGGCAACCGGGGACGGCGGACGGCCGGGCGGGCAAGGAAGCCCGCCCCTCCTGAACGACCACGGCAACGGCCGGTAACCGGCAACCGGCAACCGGGTACGGCGGACGGCCGGGCGGGCAAGGAAGC
>JALGUJ010000177.1 GCA_029820945.1 Candidatus Zipacnadia bacterium
TCGCCGCAGCGCGAGCACTGGTGGAAGTGCGGGCGAACCTCCGCGACGGCCTCGCGGAAGGCCCTGTCGTGCGCCGGGCCACCGATGGCCCGCTGGATCTCGTAGGCTGAGTCGCCCACCCGAGCCGTGCGGCCCCCCAGCACGTTGCCGATCGCCCGGAGGAAGCCCGCCGCGCGGCCGGCGCTGTACGGCTTGAACTCGCTCAGGTAGCCGTTGCCGCAACGCTCGCACACGAACTTGAACTGGAAGCCGACGTCCGTGCTCAGGTCTTCGTAGTTATCAGTGAACTCGATCAGAGACATGGTGCCCTCCCTCCAGCATCTTAACCCGGATTCCGCGTCCCTATTCGCCTGCCGCGCGCACCTACCGCCCCCATTGCCTCCATCAGACCATGGAAGGCCGCCCCGGTTCGTGCGTCGAAGAGGTGCCCGAGCGCCCAACACCCGGGCAAGGGAGGCCGGTACTGTGGCCGAGGAGATTATGCCCGACATCTGGGGCGATGGCAAGCTTGTAACCTTTTCGGGGATCGACGGTGAGACGAGCTGGGCCCACACGCTGGTCGGTGGGGCGTCCAGCGATCCCTTCGGCCTGGTGCTGCACCTGCGCCCGGACCTGAGCCTGGTGTTCGGCGGCCGGCTCGAACACGACGACGCCCGTCTCGTGCTCGGCGATGCGGTGGACATCTCCGCCGCGACCTCCGAGGGCGCCGGCGATCTGCGCCTCGCCTTCGCCGACTGCTGGACGCTGGTCGGCGAGGTCACGGGCGACCTGACCGTTCGCCTGGAGGGCGAGACAGACACCGAGGCCGGGTTCGCCGAGTTGATGACCAAGGAGACCGGGGAGGGCCTACGCTGGTGCCTGGCCCTAAGCCCCGAGAGCCCCGAGGAGGCCGAGCGGCGCGCGGCCGGGGGCATGACCGCCGATCTCGACGATCTGATCGACGGGCGCAGCGCCTTCGTGCGCGGGCTCGATGCCGGCGACCTGGTCGCGGACGCCGATGAGAGGACCTTCCGCAAGTGCGCGGAGGTGCTCAAGCTTAACGCGCGCGCGCCGGAGGGCCAGATCGGCCGCCGCTGGACTACTCCCGATGTCTGGCCGCACCGGCACATGTGGCTCTGGGACTCGGCCTTCCACGCGATCGGGTGGCGGGAGCTTGACGGTGAGATGGCGCAGGACGCGATACTGGCCGTCATCGAGCAGCAGACGCCGGATGGCAAGATCCACCTGTGCGAGGCGCCCGAGCCCCGGAACCAGCGCCACACCCAGCCACCCATCCTCGCCTGGAGCGCCTGGCGCGTCTTCGAGAGGACCGGCGATGAGGCGTTCCTGCGCGCGTGCTATCAGCCACTCGGGCGGTTCATTGACTGGCTCTTCCGTGAGCGCGACTTCAACGGGAACGGGCTCCTGGAGTGGCTCAAGGAGTTCGAGGTCGAGCGCTGTCGCTGCGGCGAGTCGGGCTGGGACAACTCCCCGCGCTTCGACCGCGAGATCATCGACGACCACGTGGACATCAACGCGATGGTCGTGCGCGAGATGCAGTTCCTCGCACGGATGGCGGAGGTGCTCGGCGAGGACAGCGACTGGCGGCGGCGCGCCGACGACCTCGCGGCCATGGTCAACGAGCGGCTCTGGCACGAGGGGATCGGCCTCTACTTCGACCGCGGCCCCGGCGATGACCCGGACGAGTGGATGACCATGAAGTCCGCCGCGTGCTTCCTGCCCCTGATGGCGGGCATCCCCGCTGAGGGCCAGGCGCGCCGGATGGTGGACGAGCACCTGCTCAACGAGGCGGAGTTCTGGGGACCCACGCCAGTGCCAACCGTCGCCCTCGACGAGCCGCAGTACAGCGACGACATGTGGCGCGGGCCCACCTGGATGAACGTGAGCTACCTCATCTGGGAGGGCCTGGGCCGCTACGGCTTTCAGGATGCCGCGGACGAGCTGCGCCGCCGCTGCATGGACACGATCGAGCACTGGTACACCGGCCAGGGCGCGCCACTCGGGGGCATCTTCGAGTACTACGACCCACAGCGCGAGACGCACCCCTTCTGGCTGCACCGCAAGGGCGGCCAGGCCGGGGAGGGTGGCATCTCGGTCATCCGCGACTACGGCTGGACCGCCGCGACCTACCTGGCCTGGGCGAAGCACCGTGACGCCGGCGGCGCGTAGCACGGTCCGCAGGCGCCCCGCGAGCTCGGGCCACCTTCTCCCCGGGCGCCCGCCGGCGGCTACCCCTCGAACCATGGCTCAATCTGCACGAAGTCCCAGTAGACCTCGCCGGGCTCCACGTCGGCGATGGTCAGCCGCCCCTCGGCCGCCGTGGCGCGGAAGACGCGGTAGTGCATCGTCCAGCGGATCTCCTCCACGCGCCAGACGTGATCCAGCGTGCGCTCAGGCAGCAGCTCGCCGCCCTCGATCTCGATGCTCGCCGGTATGAGCCGGTCGCTGTACTGCGGGTCGGTGCAGTAGAGCTTGAGCGAGTAGAGCCGTCCGGGCTCGAGGTTGCGGATCGGCTGCGACAGCGAGTTCGCCTCCTCGCCCTCGCGCACGGTGCGCACCGCCATCGCGCCCTCCGGCACCGGCGCATAGCGGCCGCGCGCGCCGCCATCAGGCATCTCCCCGATCGGCACGGCCTCCACCGAGCCTATCGCCTCCCAGCCCTCCAGGCTCTGCTCGAAGCTGGGGTTGGTCAGGTGATCGAGCATGTACGGGTCCTCGCTCAGCCGCGACGTGGCTCCCTCGATGCAGTAGTGGCGGAACAGCGCGCCGTACCAGCGCAGACCCTCCTCGTCGATGTAGTGGCCGCTCCAGAAGCCCACGCCGCGCAGGCCCTCCAGGCCCTTGCCTGTGGCCAGCGCCTGCATCTGCAGGTCCAGCAGCGCCTTGTAGCTGACATCCGGGTGCTGGTCGTTCGAGTAGCGCAGCGCGCAGTTGCCGGCGCTGAGCACGATCAGCGCGCGCCCGTCCATCCCCTCGTAGTATCTGCTCCACGATGAGGGCACGCGCACCAGCTGGCGCTCGATCAGCTCCCGCGCCTTCTCCTCGGTCGGCTGCTCGTGCATGTAGACCTCGGGAGCGAAGGCGTGGCCGTGCTGGATGACCGCGTCGCGCAGCGGGTTCGGCTCGTCTGCCCCGCGCATCCAGGCCGACAGGCCCTGCTCGAAGCTGGCGTTGCGCAGCACGTTCGGCTCAGCGCTTGCGAACTCGGTCGCCTGACCGCCGCGCTCGATCTGCACCGCGTCCACCCACATGTCCCCGTCCGCCGGCCCGCACAGGATGACCTGGTAGAGACCGTTCCTGGAGGGTTCCGGTGTGAAGCTGCGTTCGTAGCGCGTCCAGTCGCCGTCCCCCTCAGGCGGGCGCAGGTTGCCGTAGCGGTGGTGCCAGCCTTCGTCGATGACGAAGACGCCGGAGTAGGTCGCCGGGACGCAGCCCTCGGTCCGCATCCAGGCGGAGATGGTGTGCTCCACGCCCGGCTCCAGCTCGACCTCCATCTGCCGCGCGGTGACGATCTGCTCGCCCTGCGGGACGCAGCGGATGGACCGCTGCCCGTCGGCCGCGGTCTCGTCATCAGGCGAGAAGAAGTCGAGGAGCGTCGGATCGCCGATGGTGCCCGAGCCGCAGAAGAGGTACACCGTCTTTCCCTCGGCCTCGGGCATGGCGCTGAAGCGGGCGAGGTCATCGCCGTAGCGCTCGAAGTTTGGTCGGTCGCGGTCGAGCACCTCATCGTGGATGACGCCGTCCCAGGGCGAGGCGCCCAGCAGGTTGGCCCAGTAGTGCGCCCCGTCGGTCTCCTCCTGGCGCAGGATGCTCATCCCCTGGTTGATTAGCCAGCGCCCGCCGCGCTCCTGCCACGCCCGCGCGTGCTCGGCGTAGTCCTCGCTCGGCGGGCTGACGATGAGGTTGGCGCTGTGCAGCACCGCACTCTCCATCGTCTCCCACGAGTGCGTGATCCACCGTTGCGGGTCAGGGGCCTTGAGGCCCTCGAACATGTAGACCATGATCTCCGGCACACGCCGCACGGTAAGGCGTTCGGGCGCCGCGCCTTCGTCAACGGCCAGCCGCAGGGCGACATCGCCCGCGTCCACGTGGCGCATGGTCTCGCCCGGCGCGTCGAGCACGACGCGATCCGTGTCTACCGCGCGCAGGGCCACCGTGGCGGGCCCCTCGCCCTCCAGCGCGATGTGCAGCCAGCACTCGCTCTCGAGAGTCAGCGACAGCTCACGGGGCCCGTCCGGAGGCTGCGTCAGATCGATGTCCGCGAGCTCAACCACGAAGTTGTTGAGCTGGCGCGGCGGCGCCTCCTGGGCCAGCATGGCGGTCGAGCAGCCGACCACGAACGTCGCGGCGACCAGCACGGTGGCGGCAGCGCGCATCAGCACTCACTCCCTTGCGACCCTACCGGTTCACCAGCCGGAAGAGCAGGCCCGTGCGCAGGTCGATGGCGTCCTCCGGGCACATTTCATGGCAGCAGTAGCAGCGGATGCAGCCCGAGTCGTCGATGCGTGCGTGGCTGCCGTTGCGGCCCGCGACGATCTCGATGACACCGACGGGGCAGGCGCGCGCGCACGCGCCGCAGCCGATGCAGCGGTTGGGCGCCACCAGCGGCCGCGCGGACATGGCGCTCTTCATCAGGGGCAGCACCAGGCGGTGCCACCACCGCATGTTCACCAGCCCCACGCCCGAGCCGCGCGCGCTCGGCAGCGCGAAGTCCGGGAGACGCAAGTCGTCCAGCTCGGCGCCCACCACCTCCACCTGGTCCGCGCGCCCCGGCGCCATCCCACGCGCCTCGGCCTCCACCAGCAGCGGATTCTCCTCCCGCGGCAGCCCCATGATCTCGGCCGCCACCACGTCGAGCGCCAGGGGACTCTCGGAGGCCAGCAGCAGGCCCACCCGCCGGGGCTCGCCGGAGCTGGGGCCGTCGCCCTCCATGCTCACCACCGCGTCCATGATGTTCAGCCGCGGCGCCACCAGCGCGGCGAGGTCGAGCATCATCCCCACGAAGCGCCGTGTGTCGGCGAGCTTGGCGTGGTAGCCGGGCTTGATGAGCCCGGGGACCACGCCGAACAGGTTCTTCACCGCGCCGGTCATGCCCGTGAACATGTGGGTCTTGAGCTTGCAGAGGTTGATGACACCGTCGGCCTGCGCCACCGGCGTGATGATCTCGAAGCGCTTGATGAGGCGGCCCTCGGGAAATGACATCTCCTCGTGGCCGGTATCGTAGCTCAGCTCGATGCCGCCCTCCTGGGCGGCGCGATCCATGCCGCACTCGCGGTACGTGCGCGCGAGCGTGCGCTCGTCGTAGCTGTAGCCCGCTCCTGGGCTGTCGGCGAGCACGGCGGTCGCCCCCCGCTCGTCGATCATCCTCCCCACCGCCGCGACCACCGACGGGTGCGTGGTGACCGCGTCCTCCGGACGCGCGGCGCGCAGCAGGTTGGGCTTGAGCACCACGCGCTCGCCCTCGCGGACGAAGCGCCCGATGCCGCCCATCATCGCGAGCAGCTCGCCCAGCGCCTCCCCGGCCTGGTTGTAGTCCCCACAGTGCACGACGAAGACGCGGCTGTCCATGGTGTCCTCCGGCGTGGGAGCGGAGTTGTCGGATGGGACCCTGCGCGTGTGGTGCGGGGGCCACGCACATGCAGGACGGCGCGGCCCCTCCGTTGCGGTCTTCACCACGCGTGGCGGACGCACCTGCGGCGACGCGGTCGGCTGGATGGAGGGTGGCCGGCGAGCCGTGCCTCAAGGGGCGTGGGCCGAGGGCACGAGCACGTCGGCGATCACCGGACGGTGGTCGGAGGGGTAGGCCCGGCCGACGTGGCAGGTCTCCGGGAGCACGCCACCGGCACACCAGATGTAGTCGATGCGCTTGAGCGGCACCAGGTCGCGCGCGAGGATGGTGTAGCCGAAGCCCAGGCCCTCGGCCGCGTAGGCGTCCGTCATGCGCGCGGCCATGCGGCGATGGAGCGAGGTCCCCGGGGGCGTGTTGTGATCGCCCGCAACGATCAGCGGCCCATCGGGCAGCTCGCCGAGCAGGTCCTCGAGCTGGCCGTGGCGGGCTCGCGCTCCCTCGACGAGCACCGCGGCCAGGCCACGGTCATCGTCACGCGCGCGGCCCAGCGCCAGCGATGAGGTCAGGTGCACGCACGCGACCGTCACTGGCGCGCCGGGCACCTCCACGCGGCAGACCAGCGACGGCCTGATCTCCGGCCCGCGGCGCCCGACCGTCCTGACCCGCGAGATCGGGTGGCGGCTGTGCACGCGCAGACCCCAGGTGAGCACCTCGTCACAGTCCGCGCGGTTCCAGCCCAGGAGCAGGTTCGCGAACTCGCGCTCGTCGGTCTCCTGCAGGCAGACGATGTCAGGGTGGAAGCTCCGCAGCGTGCGGTCGATGCTGCCGGTGCGCCACTCCTCGTAGCGCACGTTCCAGGTGACGAGGCGGACCCGACGGACGTCCTCGCCGCCCGCGGAGCCGGCGAACGCCGGGAGGCACAGCCCGCCGAGCGTCAGCGTGGCCGCCAGCGCCAGCGCCGCGTTGAGGGCCGCCGCCCACCAGCGCCGCTGCGACGCGGCGGTGAGCGCCGCCGGCAGCGGCAGGACCGGCCAGAGCCACTGCGGCAGCGCGGCCAG
>JALGUJ010000008.1:0-1304 GCA_029820945.1 Candidatus Zipacnadia bacterium
AAGGGGCATCTGCTAACACTCCCGCGATCTGACATCGCCAACAGATGCCTATTCCACATCCGCACGGCAAACCTTGCATCCTGTACAACCATTTTCTGGACGCTGCACTAGGCGGAGTGTCTGCCAGTGCCGATGTGAGAAGAGCACGGACCCTGGGGTCGGAAGGGGACCGCCATGTTGCCGATGGACCAAGGCCTTGATAACAGCCCCCTGGTCAGCGTGATTATGGCTTCGTACAACCGCGCCAGTTTCGTAGGGGAAGCTGTGGAGTCAATAGGGGCGCAAACCTATGACAACTGGGAGCTCATCGCTGTAGACGACGGCTCATCGGACGACACGCTGGACATACTCGAGGGCTATGCGGCCCAAGACTCACGCATACGCGTGTATTCAAACGCGCGGAACCTCGGTGGCGCGCGGACACACAATGTCGCCATCAGCCATGCGCGGGGGGATTTGATCGCCATCCAGGATTCTGATGATGTCTCGTTGCCAGATCGCCTGGAGACCAGCGTTAGGGCATTCGAACGGTATGCTGACCTGGGAGCATTTACGGGTCTCTACATCACTATTGACCCACAGGGCAACGATATCGGCTACCGGTTTTCCTATACTGTCCCGCATTCATCCAACATGTTCCGAGCCTCGCTTCTGCGACAGGTAGGGTGCTACGACGCAGACTTCAGGTACGGATTCGAGGTCGATTTATACTTGCGTCTGCGCGCCGCCGGGGCCCGCTTCGGCCGAGTGGACCGGCCGCTGGTCAAGGTACGCGTACACCCTGGACAGACGAGCTCTAGCAACGCATTTGAGCGGGCCGCCTTCCGGAAGGCGGCTGAGCAGCGCGCCCTGGCGCGGGAGCGGGGCGAGGAGTTCGATCTGGACGCCGCTCTGGACAGGCTGCGCCGTGACCCCGGCTTGCTGGCGCACACTGCCTACGGCCTCGGCTGGCGCCGGCTCCAGCACGGAGATCCCCAGACGGCGCGGGAACACTTCCAGGAGGCTCTGCGGCACCGGCCGTCGTACGCCACCGCACGACTGTGGCGAAGCCTGACGGCATTGCCCCCGAGCGTCGTCCGAGCGATGGCCAGAGCGTGGCTCGGCGCAAAGGGCGCGCTCCCCTGGATCGGGTCGCCCCTGGACGACTGGTGGGAAGTGCTCGACGTGTGACGGGAGTTGAGCTGCATGGCGGTCAGGGCGCTCCAGGTCATCAAGCAGCTTCGTGTGGGCGGCGCGGAGAGGGTGGCCGTTCAGATAGCCACCAACCTACCGGACACGTACGACATGGCTGTCTGTGCGTTTCG
>JALGUJ010000008.1:1336-77054 GCA_029820945.1 Candidatus Zipacnadia bacterium
CGTTTCGCGACGGCCCATTCGCTGCCGAGTTGCACAACGCAGATATCCCAACCTTCACCTTCTTCGCGCCGAACCGGAGGTTCTCCCGCCGCGAAGCCTATAGCCGGCTTTGTCGCACGATTCACGACTGGCGGCCTGACATCGTTCATGCGCACATGATTGAGGCGAATCTGATCGGCGGGTGGGCGGCGCGACGGTATGGCCTCCCCCTGATCGCGCACGTGCATGGGCCCGCGGAGTGGCAGAACTCATGGCTTCATCGGATGGCGTGCCGCTTCGGGTACCGCTGGCTGTGGCGACGGGGCGCGGTGCTTGTCGCCGTCAGTCAAGGCTTGGCCGACCGTCTGAGAGAGGTGACCGGAGTCCCGGCCTCGGTCGTCCGGAACGGCATCGACACCCAGTTGTACCGCCCCCGCGAGGTCTCGGGTGCCCTGCGCGAGGAACTCGGTATCTCGGCCTCCTCTCAGATCGTCGGAGCGGTTGCCCGGTTCGAGTACCAGAAGAACCCGCACTGCTTCGTGCGCGCGGCAGCACTGGTCGTCAACCAGATGCCAGAGGCACATTTCGTGATTGTTGGTGGGGGGGACATGCGCCTGAGGGACGAGGTAGTGCGCCTATCTGAGGAGCTGGGCATGCCCGACCATCTCCACTGCATCGGTGAGCGCGATGATGTGCCCGAGCTACTGCCCCAGTTCGACGTTTTCGCACTTCCCTCCCGATACGAGGGACTGCCCCTCGTGTTCGCGGAGGCCATGGCTTGTGGCCTGCCTGTGGCCGCGACTGATGTCGTTGGTGTCAATGAGATCGTCAACCATGGCGAGACAGGATTCCTTGTGCCCTCGGACGACCACGAGGCTCTGGCCGAGAGTATCGTCGATCTCCTTCGCGACGAGCAGCTCCGCAAGCGGATGGGCCGGGCCGGACGTGAGCGCGTGATAGAGCACTTCAGTATCCCTCAGATGATAGAGGGCGTAGTAGCGGTCTACCGGCGGGTCCTTCAGCGTGAGGGATGAACCCGATGCATCGAGGCCTGCAGCGTGAAGAGCGCCCTGCTGTCGCCGGCCAATGGCGTTCTCTGGGAAGAGCCCCGCTTTGGCGCCGGGCAAGGAGTAAGCTGGGCCCCGAGCACGGGCGGTCTGGTCTTCAACGAGTGGCTCGCGTGGAGCAGTACGCGTCCCGGAGGCAGGACAGGCCGATCAGGTGAGGAGAAACGCCAGCAATGAGCAGAATGGCCGGATACTGGCGGGTGGCGGGAACCTCGGCCGAGACGCTGAAGCGCATGGCGGCGCGCCTGCCTGGCGAAGAGGCGAGGGAGCAGAGCCACGCCTCGGCCCGGTTCGGCGTCGTGTGCATTGACCCGGAGGTCGCCCCCTGCGCGGAGCGGATAGCCTGCTCGGACACGGGCGACGTGGTCGTCGCCGTGAGCGGTCACCTGTTCGGGACCGACAGGCGACCGCATGACCGGCCTGCGTTATACTGTCTCGAGCTGTACTCCCGGTACGGCGACGACCTCGCGCTGCACCTCAGCGGCACCTTCACGATCGCCATCTGTGATCGGCGGGACGGCGTGCTGCGACTGGTCAGCGACCGGTTCAACTCGCGCGCGTTCTACTTCAGCCAGGTCGGCGACGGCGTGCTGTTCGCAAGCTCCGTGCGGTCCATCCTCGCCCATCCGGAGGCGCAGGCCTACATCGACGACGAGGCGATCCGTGAGTTCCTGATCATCGGACAGCTCCTGGGGCAGGACACGTACTACCCGACCATCCGCCACCTCCCTCCGGCCTCGGTCATGACCTTCGGCGGGAAGGGCGGGATCCACAGGTACTGGCGGCCCGAGTTTGACGCCGATCCCGAGGAGCCACTGGAGAGCTGCGCCGCCCGGATCGCCGATCTGATCCGGTCGGCCGTACGTTGCGCAACGACCGACGACAGCCGCGATGGACTCATGCTGAGTGGGGGGATGGACTCGCGCGTCATCGCCGCCGCGGGGAGACCACTGACCTGCGTGACGATGCACACGGTGGAGGCCATCGAGGCGGCGCTGGCGCGGCGCGTGGCGGCTACGCTCGGCCACGAGCACGTGTTCGTCGAGCTCGCGGATGACTACCCGCTGGCGCTTCTGGAGGCGGGATCGCTTGTCGGTGACGCAATGCACCCGTTCGATCAGGCCCAGCCGCTCCTGCTCAGAGACGCGGTCAGGGAGTTGGGTCTGAACCGCCTCTACAACGGTTGGGGGATGGACATGTACTTCGCTGGCCTGTGGATGCCTCCCGTCCGATGGGGCCACGGCCCGGCGCGGGAGCTTGCGATGGAGCCCGCCGATTACTTCCTGGAGGGCCTGGAGGCCCCGGACGCCGCCCAGTTCCGGTGTCTCCTCGGCGCCGACCGGGCGCAGGACGCGCGGGAGCGGGTGCGGGCGAAGCTTACCACGCGCCTTGAGGAATGCCGGGCTCTCGCCGACAACGTCCACGACGCCATAGCCCTGGCCATCGTGCGGAACTTCTCCCGCTTCCCACACTATCTCAACCTGAAGGCACTCTCAGCGATCTGCGCCGAAGCGGCACCAATGCACGACGTCGGCCTGATCGACGCTCTTCTCTCCATTCCTTACCAGCACCGCTTCCATGCGCGTGCCTACCGACGTGCACTGCAGATGATCGATGCGCGGATGACGGAGATACCGTACTCCGGGACAGGGGTGCGCATCTACCAGAACGACTACACGCAGATGGTCGCTTCGTATCTGCAGCGCAAGGTCGCCCGGCGGCTGGGGAAGCTCTGGCATGCCCTCAAGGGCACACCCGAGCGCATGATCAAGTCTCCCTGGCCGGACATGTCGAAGGCAATGCGCCATCACCCGAACTGGCACCGAACGCTCCGCGAGTACGCGCGCGATTCGTGGCTGGCCGACAACGGTTTGGTGGACGGCGAGGCACTGGGCGGGCTCGTCGAGGACCACATCGCAGGCAGGCAGGACACGTCGCGGCTGCTGGCCAACTGGCTGACGCTTGAAGTCTGGTTCCGCCACTACGGATAGGTACGCCCGGTGCACCCAGGCCCGTCGGCACACTCGGGTCCGCCGCAACTGTGGGAGATGTTGAGGATGCCGGGTATCTTCGTCGTTGCGGGAGATCGCTTCTCCAGGGAGCAGCGCGCCGACTTCGTCCGGCGCATGATCACACTGGACCGCGAGCGGACGGTTGCGCCCTTTGGCCCCAAGCCGGAGTGGATCGTCGAGACGGCCAACGATGACTTCGCCAGCATCGGCTGCGCGCATCTTGGCGTGTTCAGCGAGACGACAATGAGCTCGCGGGAAGTGCCGCGACGGCTCACGGCCGCGGCCTTCGGGAACATCTCGCTCCGCGACGGTGAGCCGGTCGCCCGCATGCCCGACGCGGCGGCGACCATGCTCGACATGTACCTCGAGAGCGGCACCGAGTTCGTGGAAAAGCTCGAGGGTGACTTCGTGGTCGTCATCTCCGATCCAGACGAAGAGCGGCTGGTCGTGTTCAACGACCGGCTCGGACTGGTGCCGCACTACGTCGCCGATCCGCCGGGGCTGTTCGCCATGGCGCCGAACCTGAGCGCGGTTGCCTGCCTGCCGGGCGTCGATGATGAGGTGGACATGGTCGGCCTGGCGGACCTGCTGACCTTCGGGTACATCCTGGCCGACGACACCATCGTGCGGGGCGTGAAGGTTCTGCCGCCCGCGAGCGCGTCTGACTACCGCGATGGGCGGTGGCGAACCCGCGCGTACTGGGAGTTGAAGGTCGAGCCGGGCAGAACACCGCGGGCCTCAACCCAGGAGCACATCGAGCGCATCGGCGAGCTGATGAGCGACGCAGTCCGGCGCTGTGTGCCCCCGGACGGTAGGGTCACCGTCTCGCTTAGCGGGGGGCTGGATTCGCGGTTCGTGGCCTGCGCGCTGCACAAAGAGGGCATCCCGTTCGATGCCTTTACCCTTGGGGCGGACGACGCATGTGATGTCAAGTTCAGCAGAATGCTGTGCGAGCGGCTGGGCATCGAGCAGACGGTCGTGGAGCCTCGCTACGACGAGGCGTGGGAGCGGCTGAACTGGCTCGCGGCGAGGCAGGACGGCATGGTGAACGTCTTCCACAACTTCGGGGCGAGCCACCGCCTTTCACATTGTCGCCCGACAACCCGGACCGTGGTCACCGGCTTCATTGGCGATGCAATCGCCGGGCATGACCTGACGCCGGGACTTCTACTTACCTCACGAGGCCACTTGCCCCGACATGTCCTCTCAGTACTCGGGCTTTGCGGCCAGGCACTCCTGGAGCAGGTTGTGCCGGCGACACATCGACCGAACACCATACCGATCGACAAGCGCATAGAAATGGCCTTGGCGGGTGAAGACGGTTGTCCGACGTGGGCCGTGTTCCTGGAGTTCATGCTCAACCACCGGGAACGCAAATTCATCAACTACGGCAACCAGACGGTACGGGGTCACGTGGAACCCGCGACCCCCATAGCAGCCAGTCGTATCGTGGAGCACCTGTCTGGACTGTCTTTCGGGCACTTGTTCCTACGACATCTGTATCGGGGATCAATATGTGCTCTATTCCCCGAAGTCAGGAGCGTGCCCTATGACTTCATAGACCTGCCACCATGCGTCAGCCGAGCGCGGATACTCCTGCAGCGTCTCGGCAAGAGAGGACGCCTTCCTGAGCCACTGGGACGCGCGTGGCGGAGGTGGGTATGGGACCCCGATCATCCTGGTCACCTCGCCCGCTACCTTGATCGTGTACTCGCCCGCGTGCGTCCTGTAGCCACGGAGTTGGTGGCTGGTGCCACAGGCGACGTGACAGGAGTGAGAACGGAATCAGTATTGGACCTGCTCGCTCAACAGCAACCGGCAGGCCGCGACGGAGCTCTGATCCAGCATCTCTTGACCTATATCCTGTGGCACACATCGCGTCCCACCAAGTGGTCGGTCGACACTTCCGAATTGCAGCCTGGTGGTTGATGTCCGGCTGGCAGGGACCCGCTCGTACTAAGGTCCGTAGGCGGCATTTCAAACCCGAGTGCTATGTGTCACGTGCCGGACTGACCCTGAGGTAGCGGCGAATGCGAGTAGCGGTCGTCATCCCAAGCTACAACGTCATCTCCACGCGCGGGGAGCGTGTGCTCGATCGGTGTCTGCGCGCCATCAGGGAGCAGCAGTCACCTCCGGCCGAGGTCATCGTCGCCGACAGCTCGGATGACGGCACGCC
Source organism: Candidatus Zipacnadia bacterium (assembly GCA_029820945.1). Classification (GTDB taxonomy): domain Bacteria; phylum Armatimonadota; class Zipacnadia; order Zipacnadales; family UBA5352; genus JALGUJ01. Next base: position 6,571 of record JALGUJ010000008.1, read on the forward strand.
GCAGTTCATTGCTCGGTGCATGCCGGAGGCGCGCATTCTGCACTCGGCCGAGCGCATGTTGTCGGGCAGGGCCCGCAACGTGGGGGCCGAGGCGAGTAGCGGCGACATCGTCGCGTTCATCGACAGCGACTGCGTGGCGGCGCCGAGCTGGGTTGGGGCGATCGAAAGGGCCTTCGCCAGCCACCCGGATGCTCACGGCGTGACCGGACCGGTGCGCGCCGACCCGGCACAGAACGGCATCGCGCAGATCGACTGCATCCTGCACCTGAACCACCTTGCGCACTTCGAGACCGCACAGTGGGCCAGCCGCGCTTCCACTTCCAACCTAGCGGTGCGCCGACATACGTTCGAGGAACTTGGCGGGTTCGCGGAGGACGTGGTAGGCAATCCAGACTACCTTTTCACGAAGCGTCTGACCGAGCGCTACGGACCAATCAGGGTCGAGCGCGAGGCGGCCGTCTACCATGCCGGCCGCGACACCGTCGAGGGCCTGCTGCACCACCAGCGGCGCTTCGGGCATGGGTTCGTGGATGGGCGGCGGGAGGATCCGACGCTGCCCGGCGCATTCGCGGTGCGGCACCCGTGGTTGATACCGCTCCTCCCGCTGATGCGGGGCACCGCGATCCCGGCGCGATTGGCTCGGTACAACAGGCGTGACCTGGCAACGCTCCTGTCGCATCCGGTGCTGTTTGCGCGCGCACTTGGGGCGTGGGCGCAGGGGATCCGCGAGGGTGTTCGTGGCGGCGAGATCGAGTGGGACCTGCAGAGAGATGAGGCATCCGAACCGGGTCAGGACGGCGCGCAACTGGCGCAGCAATCAAAGGAGAATCAGATGTGAGCACGGCAGCGGTCGTGACCGGTGGGGCGGGGTTCATCGGGTCACATCTGTGTGAGGAGCTTCTGGCGCGAGGCGCGGAGGTCTACTGCCTGGACAACCTGGTCACGGGCGTCACCGAGAACCTGGATGGCTTCATTGACGCCGCTCGTTTCCATTTCCTGGAAGTGGACATCAGCGAAAAGTTGCCCGATGGCCTGCCGGCGCCGGATGTGATCTTCAACCTCGCATGCCCGGCCAGCCCGAAGGACTTCGGTCCGCTGGCGCTGGAGATCCTGGACGTCTGCAGTCGCGGCACGCGGAACATGCTGGAGTTGGCGCGGGCGCATGGCGCGGTCTTCGTCCAGGCATCGACTTCGGAGGTGTACGGGGAGCCGGAGGTTCATCCGCAGACCGAGGAGTACTGGGGCCACGTGAACTCCATCGGTGAGCGATCCTGCTATGACGAGGGGAAGCGGTACGCGGAGGCTCTCGTCATGGCCTACCGCCGCCTGCACGACGTGGACGCGCGGCTCGGCCGGATCTTCAACACCTACGGTCCGCGCATGCGCCCCGATGACGGAAGAGTTGTCCCGAACTTCATGCAGCAGGCGCTTGTCGGCGAGCCGCTCACGATCTACGGCGATGGGATGCAGACGCGCAGCTTCTGCTATGTGGGGGATACCGTGGCCGGACTGCTGGCGCTGGCCGATGCCGGGGCGGATCGAGTTGACGAGGCGAACCCGGCCTACAACATCGGTAATGGCGAGGAGATCACGATCCTGGAGTTTGCCCGGCGTGTCAACGAGGCCTGTGGCTCCTCCAGCGAGCTGCAGATGGTGCCGCTTCCGCACGCGGACGATCCGACGCGTCGGTGTCCGGACACGGCGAAGCTGAGAGGGCTGTCGGGATGGCGTGCGCAGGTATCGCTGGAGGAGGGCCTGGCGCGAACGGCAGAGTGGTTTGCGGCGCGCATCGGCGACGAGGGCAGCGACCGTGCAGCAGGTTCGGAGCAGGCCGCCAGTCGATAGCGGGCCGCCGGACTGTGAGGTAACTTTGAGGGAATCCGGGAGGGTCCTGTGCTACAATAACCAACGACACAGCGGGAAGCGCCTATGGATGGAATGGATAGCGAGGTCGGAAGAGCGCAACCGAGGAAGACCCACCAGGTAAAAGACCGCAATCAAACATAGTGGAACCAGGGAGATGGGGCTCCCTGGCTCCGGGGCAGACGTGCATCCTGGCTTGGGACTTAGCCTGCCGTAATTCTTTATAGCAAACGCCACAGCAATTGTCAAGGCCCCGAAGGCGTATCCCCGGCCGCGAGCCCCCGGAGCTCGCCACCCACAGGTGGCCTGCCGTCCCCATCTCCACATGGCGAGGCTGTCCGGAGGCGAGCCGAGATGATCGTCCATCGATGTGTCGGGGCGCGAGTCGGACTGATGGGGAACCCGTCCGACGGGTTCGGCGGGAAGACCATCGCCGCGCTCCTCGAGGACTTCTACGCCTCGATGACCCTATGGGAGTCGCCTTCGCTCGAAATCATCCCACATCCGCAGTTCGATCCCTTCCGCTTCGACAGCATCGACCACCTTGCGCGCGTCGCCGAAGATGACGGCTACTACGGCGGCGTGCGGCTGCTGTACGCCACCTGCAAGCGGTTCCACTCATACTGCCGGGAGCACGGCATCGGGCTGGACGACCGCAACTTCACACTCGAGTACGACACCACGATCCCACGCCAGGTGGGGCTGGCGGGCTCGAGCGCGATCATCACGGCCGCCCTCAAGTGCCTCATGGACTTCTACGGTGTCACCGATGCCGACATTCCCCGAGAGGCCCAGCCGCAGATCGTGCTCTCCGTCGAGACTGAGGAGCTGGGCATCCAGGCCGGGCTGCAGGACCGAGTGGTCCAGGTCTACGGTGGTCTGGTCTACATGGACTTCGACAGGGCGCTGATGGAGCGACAGGGGCACGGCCGTTACGAGCCGCTGGACCATGCCAAGCTCCCGCCACTGTGGGTGGCCTACGTTCCGCGCTCAACGGAGTGCTCGGGCAATCTGCACAACAACATGCGCTACCGGTTCGCCAGCGGCGAGCCGGAAGTCGTCGCGGGGATGAAGGAGTTCGCGCACTACACCGACCTCGCCCGTGAGGCCATTGAGGCCGAGGACTACGAGGCCTTCGGCGAACTGATGAATCGCAACTTCGATCTGCGACGCAGGCTCTACGGCGACGAGGCTCTGGGCCGGCATAACCTGGAGATGATCCAGATTGCCCGGAGCGCGGGGCTGCCCGCGAAGTTCCCGGGCTCCGGCGGGGCGGTCGTCGGCATCTACGATGACGCGGCCCGGCTCGAATTTGCCGCGGAGGCATTCCACCAGGCCGGCTACGCCGTCCAGCCGGTCACGCCGACGTCCGAGCTGACGCCTTCGTGGGCCGGCGAAACGTACGAGCGCACAATCGAGGCCGCCGGCGGAGCCGCCTGGCGGCGGTCGGTGGCGAGCCAGTTTGGTGACGACGTGCTGGTGGCCAAGTAGCCGATTACAGGGCCCGACAGGAGCCCAGGCTTGATGAAGATCGCCATGCTCGGCGTGAAGAGCGTCCCCGCCATCGGCGGGATAGCTCACTACGTCGAAGAGGTCGGCAGCAGGCTGGTGGAGCGCGGTCATGATGTGACCGTGTACTGCCGCCCTCAGTACATCGAAGGGAATGGCGAGTACCGCGGCATGCGCCGAGTCATCACGCCGGGCATGCGCGGCAAGCACCTGGACGCGCCGACCCACACGCTCACGGCCGCGTTTCACGCTGCTTGCTCGAAGTTCGATGTCGTGCACTTCCACGGGTCGGCGCCGGCGGCGTTCGCGCCGCTGTCCCGGGTGCTTGGTCGGCAGAAGGTGCTGCTCACCATTCACGGGCTCGACTGGCAGGGCGCCAAGTGGGGCTCGCTGGCATCAACCCTGATGCGAGGCGCCGGACGCGTGGCGGCGACCAGCGTGCAGAAGATCGTTGCGGTGTCGCGCAGCGTCAGCGAGCAGTACGCCCAGGTGGTGCCGTGCAGCATCTCGGTGGTCCCCACCGGCGTTGACTTCCCGGAGCTGGCCGAGCCGCGCGAGATCCTCGAGATGGGGCTCGAGCCGGGGGAGTACGTCTTCACCGCCTCGCGGCTGATGCCGGAGAAGGGGCTGCACCGCCTGGTCGCCGCCTGGGAGAGCGTCGACACGGACAAGACCCTGGTCATCGCGGGCAACGCTCCCTACGAGGACGAGTACACCAGGGAGCTGCTCTCGCACGCCAGCAAACGGGTCCGGTTTCTCGGCTACGTCAAGGGGCGGCTGCTCGCCGAGCTGTTCTCGAACGCCTATCTCTACGTGCAGCCCTCGGAACTTGAGGGGCTGTCGATTGCCGTGCTCGAGGCGCTGAGCTACGGGCGGTGTGTGCTGGCCAGCGACATCGCGGCCAACTGCGAGGCGCTGGGGCCCTGCGGCTACACCTTCCGAAGCGCTGACGTGCTCGATCTGTGGCGTAGCCTGCGGGCATTGCTCGAGAGCCCGGAGGCCGTTGCGGCGCAGTTCATCATCGCGCGCGAGCATGTGCGCCGCCAGCGCAACTGGGACACGACCGTAGACGCCTACGAGTGCCTCTACGAGGACCTGCTGGTTGGACGCACGGTCTTCCCCGCCGATCAACCGGACTCATCGCCCGCCGCCTCGGCTGCGCGGCGGCGGGCAGCGGTGTAAGGAGGACATCCGATGGCTGAGACGCGCACGTTGGAGCGGCCTGAAGTCGGCTCGCCCGGACAGTGGGCTGCCGGCGCGGATGCGGCCTGGCCCGCCGACTGGTCCCGGTCGGAGGTCTCGGCGTTGTACCTCGCCATCAAGCGTGGTGGCGACATCGTGCTGGCACTCATGGGCATCATCCTCTGCCTGCCCCTGTGGCTCATCGTGGCAATCGCCATCAAGCTCGACTCCCGAGGCCCGATTCTGTTTCGTCAGAGGCGTCCGGGCCACCGCGGCGTGCCCTTCACCATCCTCAAGTTCCGCACCATGCGCGAGGATGCGGAAGAGCGCCTCGGCGAGGTCCTCGAGCACAACAAGGAGCCAGATGACTCGCTGATCCGGGTCGATGACGATCCGCGCGTTACCCGCGTCGGCCACTGGCTGCGCAAGTGGAGCATCGACGAGACGCCGCAGTTCATCAACGTGCTGAAGGGGCAGATGAGCATCGTCGGTCCGCGGCCGATCTCACGGCCTATCCACGATCCGCGCGGCCTGCTGCGACTGGAGGCGGTGCCCGGAATCACCGGAGTGTGGCAGACGAACGGGCGGAAGCTCACCGACTGCCAGCACATGCTCGAGCTGGACATGAAGTACCTGCAGGACCGCTGCATCCTGCTTGACCTGGCCATCATCAGAGGCACATTCGCAGCGGTGTTGCGGGCCGAGGGAGCGGAGTAGGGACAGCGATGAGAGGAATCGCGCGTCCACATCTTGCGGCCGTCGCGGTCCTGGCCCTGGCGCTCATCGCCGGGCAGGCGGGCCGCACCGTGGTTGACGTCTCCGACCTGCCGCTGACGTCGGTGCCGGAGGCGCTCGGCCCGTGGACGTGCATCGAGCAGGAGATGCCCGAGGAGAAGAACACGGGGGAGGCGGCCTACCTCAAGCGGACCTACCGCCATGAGGATGGCACCGAGATCCTGACGAGTCTGCAGGTGACATCGAGCCGGCTGGGCGCGCTGCGCAACTGGTCGGTGGCGATGATGGGCAACGGCTGGAACGTGGATGAGCCGACTCGGATGAGGCCCCGCGAGGTCGAGGGGCTGCCCTTCGAGATGACCGCGAAGCTGCAGTGGCTCCATCGGCCGGGAAGGCGGATGTTCACGGCCACCTGGTTCGTCTCGCCGCGGGGCCAGGCGCTCGAATACGAGAAGGCGCAGATGCTCGGGTGGCGCGATAAGCTGCTGGGCAAGTGCATCTGGGGCGAGATGTACCTGAGGAGCACGAGCGCCGACTCAGCGGATAGCGCCGAAAAGGCAACTGAGGATCTCGTTGTGCGATTGGCTCCGCACTTCTACAACCTGTTGACACGTGCGGACACGAAGACACTTGCCGGGACCGGGGGAGCCTGATGGTGTCTCACGCTGAAGACATGCAGCAGCGCAGACGGGTGGCGCGCGGGCAGCGGACCGCGTCCGCGGCGCGTGACGCCGCCGACAGCCGCGCGGTGGTCAACCGGATGGCGCGGGCCTGGCTGCTCGGGGCCCTGGTCGCCGGCTTCGGCGTGGCGCTGGTGATCCGCTTCTACGGCACGCACTTCGACCGGCTCCGCACGCTGGACGGAGTGAACGTCGCACAGGTCGCGCGCAACGTCGAGCGCGGGCGAGGGCTGAAGACCGACGTGATCTACCCGATGCACGCCGCCCTGGGAGACGCGAACGACAGCCGCCACGACATCGCGGCCGGGCCGCTCTACGCGTTCGCCCTGGGCATGTTCTTCAAGGGGCGTGGGGCAGAGGACAGTTCCGTCGCGCTCTTCAACATCATCCTTCTGTTCATTACGGCAGCCTTCGTGTATGCGCTCATCAACCTGGTCTATGACAAGACGACCGCCATCTGGGGCGTGCTCGCGTACTTCATCAGCATGAAGGCGATCTCGCAGGCGCTCGGGGCCGGGGGCGCAACTATGGGCGCGCTGGCGGTCACGGCCGCGCTCTACTTCGGGCTGGTGGCGCACAAGAACGCTCAGGCGGCCGGTGAAGAGACCGACGATGACGAGGCGCGCTCGATCTGGACCAGGCTGAAGATGCTCTACCGGTCGCCGTGGCCGTGGGCCGTCGCCGCGGGCCTGGCGGCCGGCCTGGGCTACCTGACGGGCATGGTCGGATGGTTGGCGATCGGAGGCCTCGTGTGGGTCGCGGCACAGATCGGCGAGCGGCGCAGGACGGCGCTGGTCGTCGCCGGCGTGCTCGCGGTGATCGTCGCGGCGCCGTGGCTGGCGCGGAACTTCACTCACTTCGGGGCGCCCACGCCGCCGCTGCACAGCTACAGCCTGCTGATGTACACCGCCGAGTTCCCGGGGCGCAGCTTCATGTGGCAGACCACGGGGCTGCCGGAGAGCCCGGCGCTGTGGGCCGTCACGCACCCGATGGCGATGGTGCGCAAGATTGGGTATGGGGTCAGCGGCTTCTACGCGACCGTGCCGGAGTTGGTGAACCGCTACCTGTTCCCCTTCTTGGTGGTCGGGCTGTTCGTGCTCCCGAAGACTCGAGGCCAGCGACTGCTGTGGGGCGGCGTGTGGTTCATCCTGCTGGCGCAGCTCCTGACGGGGGCGGTCTACGACCGCGATCCGGACCCGCTGGCCGTCGTCACGCCCGCCGCCATCGGGCTCGCGGTCGCCACGCTGATTGGCCTGATGCGCGAGCACGTGACCGGCAGGCGGGCGATCCTCGGCGTCGGGGTGGCGGCGGCGCTGCTCGTGGCCATTCCCTACATCGCGAGCTCAGTCGCCGGGGGCCCCGGGCCCGCGAACCCGTCGAAGCCGGCACTCGATATGCTGGCCACGCAGGTCCCGCGCCAGGCGCTGATCGCGACGGACAACCCGTGGCAGGTCGCGTGGTACGGCGGGAAGCGCGCGCTGTTGCTGCCCGAGAGCAGCGCGCAACTGCAGGCGCTCGGGCAGGCCGGCATCGAGCCGGACGTGGTCTACCTGTCCGGCGAGCTGCGCGGCGCGCGCGTGGAGCGCGGCCGGGAGTACTGGGCGCGCATACTGATGACCGGCCAGGGCGTGGACGATCTGCCCATGCTGGACAAGGCGCAGATGTTGCCCAATGGCGAGGCGCTCATCACGCTCGAGCACGCCAAGGCGATGATCGACGAGCTGCGCGAGCGGGCCGCGGCGGCCGCCGCCGACGCTGAGGGGCAAGAGGGCGCGGCCGAAGAGGGCGCTGACAGCGGCGTGACGGAGTCAGAGGGGGAGCCGACGGCGAAGCAGGGAACGCCCGAGGATCAGTAGGCCCGGACGGGCCGCTGATCGTCGGATGCTCGATACAGAGGCGGACAGTACATGATGTGGTGGAGAGCATTCAGAGGTTTTCCCGTAGGCCATTCGGTCCCTACTGGCGACGGCCGTGGCAGCGGGAAGCGGACGAGCTTCGGAGGGGAGGAGGTGAGAACCTTGCGCACACTGTTTGTAGCAGCCGGCGTGCTTGCGATGCTGGTGTTCACCATCGCACCAGCGCTGGCGGCTCCGAACATCACCGTGGATGGCGACCTGAGCGACTGGGGCGTTGATGTGACTGGTGCCTACCCGGACGACTGGCTCCCAGAGCTGACGGGTGCGGCCTTCGTCCTGGACGACGACGTAGTCCACAACACCTACAACTGTGGTGGAGAGTGGTACGACATCGAAGCCCTCTACCTCAGCCTCGACACGGATGGTGACACTCAGTACCTTAGCTGGGCTCTGGTGACCAGCTACGCCGGGGCCGAGCCGCCGGAAAGTCAGGCGGCTGGGGACCCCATCGGTTACCGGAACAACACGTATGGTACCAATGTGGGCTACCCCTATCGTCGGCACCCTGTGCTTGCGCTGGCCTTCAATGGTGATCCCTGGTCGCACGGGATCATCATGGCGCCTGGTTACGACTGGGAGTGGAACACGGAAGAGACAGCCACCGACTTCACCAACAGCAGGGCACTCGAGGACGTGAAGCGCGCTTCCTCCGACGCGTCGTGGGACGAGCGGGAGGACGACAGGGTCCCCTCCATCGCCGACACTCCTCAACTCTGGGCTGTGCCAGAGACGAACTGGCGTGGAGCACACCCTCTAGAGTTTGGCAACCAGTGGGACAAGCCGATCGACTTCGACGTGCGCAGCGGGTCCGGCAACACGGACCTGAGCGTAACTGGTGATGTCTACGCCGGTCCCCTGTACCTGGAGGACGCCGGGAGCGCGCAGAACGGCCAGACCTACTGGAAGCAGCAGGACAACTGGGTCTGGGAAGGCTACGTCGAGTTCCCGAAGTACGACGAGACAAGCCAGCCCAACGGCGTGACCTTCGACGCTCACACCACGGTGAGCTTCACCTATGGTGTGTGGTGTGCGAACAACCACACCTATGGTGACTCAGTCAGCTACGGCGACCCGGACGACGACTCGCCGGAGCTCGCCACCTGGATGCTGCTGGGCTGCACGGCTGGCCTGGGCGGCCTGATCCGCCGGCGACGTAAGGACTAACCAGGGACCTTGGGAACGGGGCGGCGGGTCGCCACGCCGCCCCAGGACCACAAAGAGATAGCACGTCGCTCCGACAACACGCGCATCGCCGACCGGCGATCGCCATGGACGGTCTGACGGTTCGCAATCTGCCGGAGGACGTGGGCAGTTGGATGGGCCGCCGAACAGCCGGTGCGGAACCGGCGGCCCATCCCGGGCCCATCATCAGGGCCGATGAGGCGCCCTGATAGCGCGACGAAGCGACGGATGCCGGAGCGCGTTCGCCAGCGCGACTGGCACCGGAGGGGGTTGGCACCGAGGCATACTGGCAAGAGAGACAACCAACTACACGTCCATCCCGGGGGAGCTGTAATCGAGGAAAGAGGAAACCGAGTTGCGACACGCCATCGTCCTGACGAGCATCATCGCAGTCATCGCTATCTGCGCCGGTCCGGCCACGGCCCAGTGGGTGACGGCCGACGGCGACCTGACCGAATGGGGCCTGGACCCCAGCAATACCGGCGGGCTGAACTGGCTCTCCGATGTGAATGGGGTCGCCTTCGAGCTGGATGACGACACCACCCACAGGGATTACTGGTCGGGTGGCGAGTGGTACGACATCGAGGCAATCTACCTGAGCCTGGACTGGAACAGCGACGGGCAATACATCCATTGGGCCATGGTGACCAGCTACGGTGGGGTGGATATCCCCTCCAATGCATCGCCGCGCCCGGCACTGCCGTCGGGGGTCAGTTCGGTCGCTGATCTGCGCGACTACTACTACCGCGACGGCTCGGGACTGCACTACCTGGACTACCCGTACCGACGCCACCCGGTGCTGGCGCTGCGCTTCAACAGCGAGGTCAACTGGACCCACGGTATCATCATGGCGCCGAACTACGACTACGACAGATACGACGACACAGGCCACGTCTACAATCCCGCGTCTACATTCGTGGGCAGCTACGGCCTGAAGGATCCCCACCCCGACTACAGCGGCAACCCTGATGCAGAAGGTGCAAAGGACAACATCCACGACGCACCGCAACTGTGGGCGGTGTCCACCTGGCGAGATGCGCATCCAAACGAGTTCGGCCAGGGCACGTATCACCCGAGCCACGACCACCCCGTGGACTTCGACGTCACGAACCCGTCGAACGTGCTCCTGACCACTGGTGACGTCTGGGGCGGCGCGATGTCCAGCAGCCTCCAGGGCAGCGCGTACCCGCATGACTACTGCAACGAGTCGCCGCAGGTGGGCGGCAGCGGTGCGCCCTGGCCGCAGGCGGACAACTTCGTGTGGGAGGGCTGGGTTCCGTTCCCAACGACCGGCGAGTCCGCCGACTACGGCGTTGACTTCGACCGGCACACGACGGTGAGCTTCCACTACGCGATGTACTGCGGCAACAACAACACCTTCGGGGATTCCATTGTCTACGGCGCTCCCGACGGCGACGATTCGCCGGAGCTGGGCACCTGGGCGCTGCTGGCGTGCACCGGCGCCTTCGGTGGCCTGCTCCGGCGAAGGCGAAGCAAGGACTGACGCGGACAGGAGCTGCTGATCTGGACAACTCCGACCCTAGGGTCGCTTGACGGACATGCGAGACGCTCGGATCAACTCAGGATCGTGAAGCCGGATCGCCTTGACGCACGACGATGGACGGGAGGCGTGCACAGGTCACATGCCGGGGCGCCGCCCGGACGAGCCGCGGGACGAGACGCATGACATCAGAACATAGAGCAACCCCACCGTGAAAGGGGCAGGCGATGTCAATCTCATGGGTTGAGGCTGTCGTCGGCTACGGGGAGCTACTCGGCATCGCCCATACCGACGGGCAGCATGGGATCTGCTCCGAAGTCCATAGGAAGAAGGGAGGCAAACGCATGAGAAGACTATCGATCCTGATCGCCGCAATGTTCGCAGTGGCGCTTGTTGCCACGCCAGCGTTCGCCGCGGAGAATTCGGTGTACGACTGGTGGTCCGCCGCATTCCCGAGCGACGCGCTTACCCAGGGCGAACTCGACACGGATGTCAACAGCACGACATCAGGCGCGGGTTACTACGGCGCCGGGTATACCGCTGGCGGCACGACCTACAAGGGCGTCTGGCACAACGGCGACGCCTTCACCGAGATCCGAGTCGAGCTGGCCGGCTGGCGCAACATCAACAGCTTCGGCTGGTACGGCTGGGATCTGGGCACGAGTGGGTACACACCCATCAATGACAGCAGAAGGACCACGGAGTACGACATACGCGGTGATGGCTCGCCGTTCGGGCTGTACGAGATCTTCCCCGGAACGGCGGGAAGTGGTGCCACCTGGACCTCTGTGACGAACAGTTGGTTCAACGATCACTCGTATGACGCTCCGGAGATGTGGGGCTTCTACATCCACACCAACCACGGGACGTGGTTCAGCGAGTGGGCGTACAACGACCGCACGAGCTACGCTGACCAGCGGCACCTGGAGGTCTTCGACCACCCGGGCCACGGCCACAACAACAACGGAACGAAAGGGACCAAGTGGGTGCTCTGCTGGGAGGACCTCAGGCGAAGTAGCTGGGACACCGGCTACTACGACGGATCGAAGTGGACGACGGCTACTTGGCAGAACAGCGAAGGCGATACGAGCCTACGCAACGACCACAATGTGTTCGAGAACTGGGGTAGTCACTTCACGAACCCCTACGACAACGACAACGTCACGGCCGAGCCGGACTATCAGGACATGATCCTGACCTTCGAGCGGTTCTCCTACCAGCAGCACGACTGGGACGACTCGCCCGAGCTTGGCACCTGGGCGCTGCTTGCATGCACCGGCGTCTTCGGTGGCCTGCTCCGGCGACGGCGCAGGGAGGACTAGGTAAAGGCCCGTGAGGGCTGATGTGCAGGGACGGTGGATTGCGCGTCGGCCCGACCTGGTCCGAACAGGGGGCACAACCTGGCTACTTCACGCGCGTGAACTAACTGGTTGGAACGAACCAGGGACGCAGACAACCGGACGGATGGTGGGGCCGCCGGACGGCGGTTCCGAAGGCGCCGGCGGCCCCACCAACACCCTTCGCGCCACGCAGGATCAGGCGGTCATGGGAGGAGCACTCGAGGGCAGAGACGCGGCCGGATGCGTTGGCCGCACGAGCCGATGGCCGAGCGGCACCAAGCGGACCCTGAGGACTGATCCCGTGTTCATTCATCATGTCCATACTGCCCTGTGAGAGGTTTCGGCTGCTCCGCCGGGCAACCGGCGTTCTTCCGCCACAGGGCAGTCCGGTGAGGGCGCTCTTGAGGCTCCCTCACCAGCAATCATCTTGACCGACGACTCGGATCATCAGCGATGCCTGAGAATGAGAGACGGACCGCGAACCTGGTCGGACCCGCGATTGTCGGTGGCCTGGTGGCCGCCACAATCGTGGGTGCCATGTACCGGGACGTCGCCGCCTACTTCTGGCAGCGCTGGATCACCGAGGACACCTATCATCATTGCCTGTTCGTGCCTGTCGTGGTCGGCTGGCTGATCTGGCGGCGGCGCAGCGACCTCCAGGAAGCAGAGCTGAACCCGTCGTGGGCCGGCCTGCCGCTGCTGGTCGTGGGGGCGCTGCTGTATGTCGTTGCCATGCGCGTCGGCGTGCGTGTGGCCATCGGCCTGTCCTTCCCCATCATCATCGGCGGACTCGTCTGGACGGGCCTGGGCGGAGGCTATGCGCGCCTGCTGGCGTACCCGCTGGGGCTGCTCGTCTTCCTGATCCCGGTACCCAAGCACATCCTCGGCCATGCCGGGATGCCGCTGCAGGTGCTCTCGGCGGGCGGCGCGGCGAAGGTCGCGCATGCCCTGGGGCTTCCCGTCATCCACGATGGCATCAACCTGACGCTCAACGGCCACACCTACGTGATCGCGGAGGCGTGCAGCGGGCTCAACTCCCTGCTCGCGCTGCTCTTCGCGGCGGCCGTGCTCGTCGAGATCATGAGCGTGCGGTGGACGGGGCGGCTCGTGCTGCTGGCCATCCCCGCCATCGTTCTCGCCGCCAATACCATCCGGCTCACATCGGTGCTGCTCTTCGCGGAGTTCGCCGGACCCGACTTCGCCATGGACTCGTTAGTACACGGTGGATCGGACATCATCGTCTACCTCGCCGCGCTGGCACTTACCTGGGGGCTGATCGACCTGGTGTCGGCGCAGCGACTGCTGGCGATTGCGTTTGGCTGGGACGACCACACGAGCGGCCCAGGCGCGTCCGTGTCGGGGGAGGAAGACGGCCCGTGGCGCGAGGACCATTCGCCTGACGGCCCCGCGCCGCGCCGCGACTTCGTGGGGCCTGGGGTCGAGGCGGGGGATCTGCAGAGCGTGTACAAGTAGGGAGACCGTGCCTGCAGGGGCGGTCGGGGTGAAACGAGGACATTCCCCGGAAGGGGTAGTGATGCATGACCATCACCAGGGCCATCATCCCGGCCGCGGGGACCGGCAGGCACCTGTACCCCATCACGAAGTCGCAGCCCAAGGAGATGCTGCCGCTGGGGCGCAAGCCCGCGGTGCATCTCGTGGTGGAGGAGCTTATCGAGGCCGGACTGACCGACCTGTGCATTGTCACGCCGCGTGGCAAGCGCGCGATCGCCGACCACTTCAGCTTCGGCACGAACTCCGACTCCCGGGGGGCCAACCTCACCGCCTTCCCCTCTGAGCTGCTCGACAACCTTGCTCACATCTACTTCGTGGAGCAGCCCGATCCGAAGGGCCTGGGCGACGCCCTGCTGCGCGCCAAGGGCTTCGTGGGCGACGAGCCGTTCGCGGTGGCTCTGGGCGATGCGGTGATCACCGGCGTCGAGGGCAGCGGCGGCTTGATGGCGAGGATGACCAAGACCATCACCTCCACCGGCTGCGACGCCGTGATAGCGGTGCGGGAGGTCATGAGGGCCCACGTGAGCCAGTACGGTATCGTCGAGCCCGTGGGGGATCACGCCGGTAAGGCCCACTTCATGATCTCCGACATCGTCGAGAAGCCACCGATCGAGGAGGCCCCCAGCAACATCGCGGTGGCGGGGCGCTACATCTTCCATCCCCTCATCTTCGACTACCTCGAGGAGATACCACCCGGGCTTGGCGGTGAGCTGCAACTGACCGACGCGATCCGCCGCATGGTGCACGACAGGGAGAGCGTGTGGGCCGAGGTCATGAGGCCGGGGGAGCGCCGCTTCGACCTCGGCAACTTCCTCGAGTACAGCCGAGCATTCATCCACTTCAGTCTTAACGATCCTGAGGTCGGGCTGTCGATCAAGGAGTATCTGCAGGAGCTGATCAGCGGCTAGCCGGCGGGGCTCCCGTTGGCGACGCGATGGCCGCGAGCGTCGAACCGCGCGTTTAGAACATCACCGGGGGCGTGGGCCTGCATGAAGGCGACGGTGCTGCTCGTCGAAGGCGATCCGGATCTGTGCTGCGCGCTGAGGGCCCGGCTGGAAGAGGAGGAGGTCGCCGTCACGGAGGCCGACTCCGGCATCAGGGCGCTCGCCCTCTCGGAGCTGCATCGGCCGGACCTGGCGATCGTGGACCTCGCCCTCCCCGACATGAGCGGGATCGAGTTCTGCGACAAGATGCACCGGGTGTGCGACGCCCCCACGCTGCTGCTCGGCGTGATGCTCCCGGAGGAGCGGGAGATGGCGGGGCTGCGGCCGAGCATCAGCGACTACGTCCCCAAGCCGTTCGACAATACAGAGGTGGTCGTTCGCGCGCTCCGACTGCTGCGTGGCTCACGACCGCGGAACGAAGGTGGAAAGGCCGTGCAACAGGGGCGGCTGCTGACCCTCGGGGATATCTGCCTGGACCTGCGCACTCACCGTGTATCGGTTGGGCGGCGGGAGATCAAGCTACGTCCGACGGAGGTCAAGCTGCTGCGGACGCTCATGGAGCGCTCGCCTCGCGTCGTGTCTCCGGAGGCGCTCGTCCAGCAGCTCTGGCCCGAGGGCGCCCAGGACTACGCCGCCCTGGGTGACGCTATCCTGGCACTACGAGATGCCCTCGAGGACGATCCGCTCCAGCCGAGGCGGATCAAGCACGTGCCCGAGTACGGCTACAAGCTTGAGGCGGTGGCCGAACCCCGCCTCGATAGAGGCGGCGGTAATCGCAACGACGACAGCAACGCCGGCGCCTACCCGGCCGCCACATCCACCAGCTTGTAGCCAAAGCCCCTGACCGTCACGAGGCGCCTGGGGGAGCGGGGCTCCTGCTCGAGCTTGCTGCGCAGCCGGTAGATGTTGCTCTCCACGATGTGCCGGTCGTAGCCGTCGTAGCTCCACACGGCGCGGATGATCTGGTCCACGCTTACCGCGCCGCCTCCCCGCTCCGTGAGGATGCGAAGCAGCTTGAACTCCGTGGGGGAGACATCCAGCCGCTCGCCGTCGAGCCAGACCTCGCGCGTCGATAGGTTGAGGCTGACGCCGCCGTACGAGAGGATGGAGTGCCCGTTGTTGTCGTCCTCGCCATTGCCCCCCAACGTCGAGGCGACCCAGGACCGTCTCAGCAGTGCTTTGATCCTCGCCTCCAGCTCCCGAAGGCTGAGAGGCTTCGTGAGGTAGTCGTCGGCGCCATTGTTGAGGCCGTCGATCCGGTCCCGCTCCTCACACTTCGCGGAGATGATGATGACCGGGATGGTGCTGTGCTCCCGGACCCACTCCAGTACCTCCTCGCCCGAGACGTCGGGCAACATCAGGTCCAGGATCACGAGGTCGAAATCGCGCGAGTCGAACACCCGAAGTGCGGCCCGGCCCGAGGGCGCGTGCAACACTCGGTATTTCGACCGCTGGAGCCTGTGCTCCAAGGCCGCGGCGAGCAGAAGGTCGTCCTCGACCAGCAACAGCGTGCCTTCCTGCATGACCCAGCTACACCCCTTACCTGGCGCGTTATGCACTGTGTCCAGCCGGCACAGAACGCGTCCCCACCCCATCTCCCTGGAGGGCTCGAGGCGTGCCCCCAGCTACGGCGAAGCTGCGTGGTGTCTTGAGATGTGCGTCGGTGCGACTCGCTCCTCTCTGGATGTCGCCCCATGTGCCGAGACGATAAGCGGCCTCCGCCCAAGTGGCTGCGATGATGGAGGCCGCGATGGTGGCTTCAGCTCACGTGATGCTCACGACTACGCTGCTGCTATTGTAGTCCGTGGGATGCATGCGGTCAACGTCACAACGAATAAGATCAGGTTAAGATACATTGATGTGCCTACTATCGTATCGCACCCTACGGCCGCCTGTCTACTGATTCCTCCTCACAGCAACCTCACAGTATCGCCAATGCCCTGATCGACAGAGCGCCCTCTCGTGGGCCGTCTCGCCTATCATCCGCGCTGCCGGGGCCCCATCTCACAATCGCCTCACAGGCGCTCGCTGCGGTTGACCGGACATGCCCGTCGGCCTATTCTGTATGATGGTGGAGTATCGGTCATGAGCGACCTGCCGGTTGGACCGCGCTCGACAAGCAGTGACGCGAGATGCCATCACGAGCGATCGCCAGAGTGTGGACCGTCCTGGGAGCTGCGGCGCTGACCGCCGCCGCCTGTCTCCCGGTCGCGGCCGACAACGTCTTCTGGCTAGACTTCACGGACTTCGACGCATCGCCCTACGGCTTCGGCGGCCAGGAGGACTTGCTCGTCGCCGACATCTACAGCAGCGTCGTCGCGGACTACTCCCCGTGGTCCTCCTTCACCATCGGCTACGACTTCGACGCGGTGACCCCCGGCTACCAGGCGCCCTCGGGAACCTACTCGCACATCGACATCGGCGGCTACGACGGCGACCCGGGCCGCTACATCTTCGGGATGGCCGACGACATCGACTGGCGCAACCTCAATCACGAGGACGGCGCCGTGATCTACAGCAGCGAGTTCGACGCCTGGGACTCGAGCTACTTCGACGACTGGGATCGGCTGACGAACGCCCTGGCCGGTACCACCGCGCACGAGATGGGCCACATCCTCGGGCTCTGCCACCACCATGCATTCGGGCCGATCGGCGAGGCCGGCGTGCCGTCTTACGGAGCCTACCCCTACGAGGGCGGATCCGAAACCAATGAGCACCTCATGGCGACGGGGAGCACGGGTCTCTCCAAGTCCGAGCGGGCGGCCGACCGGTACTTCGGCGAGCGCGAGACGTGGGTGCTCGATGCGGCCGACGGTCGCATCACGGTCCACGCCGAGGCGAGCGACCACGGCAGCCGCGACACGGCACAGCTCCTGTCGGGCGGCTGCAGTGTGTCGGTGACCGCGTCGATCAGCGTGGTGGGCGAGGAGGACTGGTACGCCTTCTCGTGGCACGAGGGTGATCGGGTCAGCATCGAGGTGTTCTCGCAGCGGTGCAATCGCTTCTCATCCAACCCCATCGACCCGTACTTCGAGCTGTACGACCCGCTCGGGAATCTGTTGGACAGCTACGACAACTACTGGTCGTACTCGACCGGGCACGACGGGGCGCTGCTCGATTACCTTGTGCCCCAGACGGGCATGTGGCACGTCGCTGTCGGAGGAATCGGCTACGAGAGCGCACCCAACCAGGATTTCGTCTACGGGCAGGGCCCGGCCGACGACGGTACTGGCAGTTACGAGCTGTGGACATACCGCGATTCGGTGCCTGAACCAGCAACCACCAGTCTGCTGCTGGTGGCACTGGCCAGCGTCGGGATCTGGGGGAGGAGACAAGTCAAACGGATGAGAGGGGCCTCGAGCTAGCCGACCTCGGCTTGGACGGACGGATGCCGCTCGCTCGTACGCGCTCGGCGTTTCCCGCTAGGTGTCAGTGTGAGAACAGGCCCTCAGCATGTCGATGCTGAGGGCCCGCTTGTGCTTCAATCCGTCGGTTGTTCGTGGACCGTGACCCCTTCGCGGCTTCACAGGGTTCACTCGTCCGGGCTGTCGCGGCTGGCAGAGGCCGGGAATCCCGACTTCTGACTCATGTGCACAGGGCGGCCTGGCGACCCACCGCCCAGTGCGCATTCAGCAGTCGTCAGCCACCCTTGCGCCGCCTGACCAGTCCGCCAATGGCCCCGGCGCAGAGCAGCAACGCCCAGCTGCCAAGCTCTGGTGAGTCACAGCCCGGCCCGTCGAAGGCGTAGATGTCGTGCGTTCGGCCCCCTTCGAAGCCGTCCGCGGTGTAGCTGTACCAGTGTGAGGTGCCGGTCTCCAGCACCGTGAGGTCGCATGGGCTGTCAGTGTAGCGGATCTTCGCGTAGTCGAAGTCGTGCTTCTTGTTGTAAGTAAGCACATTGGCGACGTAGCTACTGCTAACCCAGGTGGAGTCGTTCCAGAAGGCTCCATAGGAGCCGTCTGCATAGGTCTCCCAGCCGGACATGCTGATGCCGTACAGCTCCCAGTCCCCAAGCGGCCAAATCTGGACGTAGTTCCAGCCGGGGCTGACTCCGTACCAGTAGAAGGTAGCGCTGGGGTTCCCTTCCTCGACGGCGATCTGTGCGTGGAGCGGACCGCAGGCCACGACTACACCTGCGACAACGGCAATAATCACTATGCGTCGCATGTAGTCACCTCCCATCTCTTCCAGCTAGGTTGTCCCTCCATCCGACGCTGGTGCCATCCGAGCCGCCAGTTGGGGTGTCGATGGCAGCGTCGGTTGAGGTTCGATGGTCAGGGGAGATGGGGGGATCGGTGGTGAGGGAGAACGACTGCGGCCACACGGCGCCGCTGTTCCGCGGTGCGCGACGCACGATGCGTCCTGCTGAGGTCGTCCCCCAATGCGGAGAGGGCTCGGCGGGCCGAGGCGTTCGCCCAAGCCAGGCCAGGCGCAACATGAGGAGCCCCATCTCCTCGCATGCGACCGTCCGTCTCGGCAATGCGTCCTCGCCGCTGGAGCAACCACACGATATGCCGCGTGCCTGAGTGCCTGTTGCTCCGTCCTTACACGATATTATACACCATCCGGGGCCCTGCACCTCCTCAAGAGAACCTCACAGTTTTTCGCACCGCAGGCACACAGTCCCGTCGAAATCCACGGGAGTTTGGACTCGGGGTGTCGGCCGTCCGGGCCTGGGCGCCGGGCGTCTGGGGAGCGAAAGGACGGCCTCCTGCGCGGTGCACACGCGCCGCGAGGAGCGTATCGCTTGGCGGTCTCAGGGGCGTTCGTACGCCCCGAGGTCGGGCGCGTCACCGCGGGGGTTGCCCCGGAGGTCCACAGCCACGAGCTCAGGCGAGACACTGGCGCTTCGTAGTGACGACGTGAGAAGGCCGCCGCGAAATGACTCGCGGCGGCCTTTAGTTCCTGCTGCACGGACCGGCGGGCTGGCGGCGCCCCGCCGGGTGCGACCCTCAGTCAGTCGTCCTTCCGGCGGCGTCGCAGGAGCCCGCCGACAGCACCTGTGGCAAGCAACAGAACCCAGGTGCCGGGCTCGGGCGAGTCGTCCTCCTCGCCAGCTTCGTAGCTCTGACCCTCGAGCCGGAACGCTGGCTCTTCCGAGGTCCACGCCCAACCGTAGGGCATAACCCCTCCCCCCGGCGGATGGTTATAGTACGATCCGTCGGTCGACGCCGGGTCGGCAAACTGCCAGGCCCCGCCGACGGACCCACCATAGTCGCTGCCCATCACCAGCCAGTAGGTGGTGTCAGCCGCCAGCGTCGGAACAGAGGTACTCGGCATTACGCTGACCTGTCCATACTCGTCTTCAGGCAGCTCGAACCGGTCAGCTACGGGCAGCGCCCAGACTACGCTATCGGGGCCGCCGTTGTCGGACCAGATCTCCAGCCAGAACTCGTTCTTGGAGCCTAATCCTCCGAGTCCCACATACCAGCCGTATACGTCGATGCTGCTGATGTCCCACTGCTCCAACGGCGTGAAGTTATTCGCGCGCCATGTGCCGCTGTCGCAGTTGCCCCCGCTGAAGTCCCCTTCGCACATGAGGAAGCCATCGGTCGTGTTGTCGAACAGTGTCTCCGCCGCCGATGGTTGAGGCGTGGCGAGGCCGAAGAGCACCAGACAGCATGTGGCAATGCAGACACTTCTCACGTGTCTCACCTCCTTCCGTGGTGGTACGATTCCGCTGAGGCAGCTACAGAAGGTGCCGCCAGAAGCCGCTTCCGTATCGCCGTGCGCGGGTACGGCAAACCTTGAACCATAGTGGCTTGGCGATCCAACACCCGGCCAACGGCTGGAAAGACGCACGCCGCTGAGCCGGAGTGTTTAGTTACTGACGTCACGTAAGCCGGGTTCGATGGCCCGTTCTGCCGGCAGCGATTGGTCAGCTCGTCGTGGGGAAAGGATGGGAGGCGAGCCCGAGGGCACCCATCGGGACACGTGCACATATAGTCTATAGGGACGACGCTGACAGGTTGGGTGCCTGGCCCAAGCCAGGTGAGGCGTGACATGAGGAGCCCCATCTCCTCTACGAGCTTGTCGTCACGACGGTCGTCTGTCAGTCCGGCTCTGTCACTCAGATGCGGGCGAGGCGCAATGCCGCGATCCGCGCGCATCGTGGGAGATATTCTCTTCGCCCGGCGATCCTCCTTCCCAGACCTTCCTCACAAAACCATGAGGTTAGGTCTACATTCCCGCTAAATGCGGACTTCTCGTCATATCGCCCCTTGTGGGCCGGCCGGGAGTGGGAGCCACGCCTACTGGCGCTGGAACGCCCCGAGGTCGGGCGCGTCACCGCGGGGGTTGCCGGCGAAGTCCACGGTGACGAAGTCGAGCGGGAGGCCCGCGCCCACCGCCGGGCTGTCGGCGCGCAGGCGCAGGTCGCGGGCCTCGACGCTGACGAAGCGCGGGTCGGCGAAGATGCTGTGCTCGCCGATGGGCAGCGCGCCACGGCGCAGGTCATGGAGGGTGTACGGGCCCCGGTCCCGGTCCATGATCTTCCAGATGAGGTCGTCGCCCGGTGCGTAGTAGAGGTTGTGGTCGTCGTCGTAGACGCCCGGGCCGCCGCGCGCGAGGTACTGCCGGATGAAGTTGTAGGCGACGATGCAGTTGCGCAGCACGATGCGGGAGATGTCGTCGGCCTCCGGCCGCAGCGCGGCGCGGCGGTTGAAGACTATGGTGCAGTGATAGAGGTGCGCCGCGGCCGCGAGGGTGACGCCGGTGTCATCGTTGTCGCGGGCGATGCAGTTGATCAGCCGCGCGCCATCGCCCCACAGCTTGAAGCCGTTGTCCCAGTTGTGGTGGGCGAGGCAGCGCTCGATGACCGCGCCATCGGGCTTGATGTCGAAGCCCGAGTCGTCGAAGCCGGCGGCCTCGCAGCCGCTGATGTGCACGTCCGTGCAGAGCCCCTCGACGCGGAAGCCGTCGGTGTTGCGGTCCGCCTCCGCGTCCGCCTCGCGGATCGCCGCGCAGTCGCTGATCTCGACGCCGGCGATGCCGGACCGGCCCTTGACGCCCAGCCCGATGCCATCGTCACAGTCCTCGACTCGCACGTGGCGGAGTTGCAGGTCGCCGCCCGCCTCGCAGATGAATGCGTGCCGACAGTCGGCGATGGTGCAGTCGGAGAGGGTGAGGTGATCGATCGGCGCGTCGAGGTCGAAGCCGCACGCCGCGTTGCGGATGTGCAGGCCGCTCATGACGACGTGCGCGAGGCCGGCGTCGCTGTCGCGAATGGTGGTCTCGCCGCCGCCGTCGATGACGGCCGCTCCGGGCTCGCGCGCACGGATGATGATGGGCTCGTCGGCTGTACCCGTCAGAGCCAGGCGGAGCCGCTCGGGATAGACGCCGCTCTCCAGCACGAGCACGTCGCCGGGGCTGAGATGGTCGATGCTCCACTGGAGCGTGCGCCACGGCCGATCCTCGGTCCCGGGGGTGTCGTCGCTGCCCTCCGGCGAGACGAAGCGGGTGCCGGGCCGCTCGAGCCAGGGGCCGGGTCCGGACTGCGTCGCGGCTCCATCGTCGCCCGACGATGGGCTGAGCGCCAGCATGGCGAATAGTGCCACGAGCGTCGCCTGACATGCACGGCAACCGTCGAGTGCGAGTACCTGCGATCGCATCGGATCACGCTCCCGGTGGCTCCTTCGCGTTGCGTGGGGCCGGTCCCTGCATGCGATGCAGACACGCGGAGCAACGCCAGGCTCGGCACTCCTGCAGGCCCTGCCGTGCGGAAACGGCACCGGCTGCGGCGCTTGACACCGGGCCGGTGGGAGCGTATAGTACGGCCCAGTTAGGCCGCTTCGCCGCGCTGGACGGCGTCACCGGGGGAGCCCGGGGGCACCTTGAGCACAGGTGCGCGCGTCGTCGCGTGGCATACCGCCGGTAGACGAGACAGCACAGTTGCCGTCCAATCATCGCAGCAGAGGTGGGACGCATGCGCCACCGGTGGGAGGATCTTGCTGTGCCTTCGGCCGTCACCGTGCCCATCGGTGGGGCCGGAGGGACGGCCCGAGATGTCAATGCGTCGCCCCCGGCAGGTGTTCGTGTGCCCATCCTCGCTCAGTCTGCCCGTTGCGGCCGCCGGAACGACTCCGTGTATGGTAGCAGCCCCGACACCCGCGCGATCGCCCTTGCTATGGTGTAGGATGTCCGGCCACCATGGAGTTCCTTGAGTACTACCGCATAATCAGGGATCGGGTCTGGATCGTGGTCCTCACGGCCTCGGTGGCGGTGGTCATCGTGGGCGTGATGTCGGTGCTGCCACCGTCGGAGTACACGGCACGGGGGCGGATCCTCGTGCACGGCGAGGCGTCCCTGATAATGCGGAGGACCGGAGACAGAGTAGGTCCCGAAAGCCTGCGGGACTTCTGGTACACCCTCTTCCAGGTGCTCGAGTCGGACATGGTGCTCTACAGGTCGGCGCAGCAGGCGGGGATTACGGACCCACGGGTTGTGGAAAACCTCGATCCGGTGCAGGGGCGCCAGGAGTCGCGCAGCAGCGTGGCGCGCATCACGGCATCGGCTCCGAAGTCGGACCAGGCGGAGGACCTCACGAACACAGCCATGGAGGTGCTGCGCGAGCAGTGGGATGCATTCCGCCTGAACCACATTGAGCAGATCGAGGCCGACCTGAAGACGGTGCTGTCTCAGACAGAGGAGAACCTCAAGCCGGTCGAGCAACGGATGGAGGGGTATCGGACGACGGAGCGGCCGGGGGTGCCGCCGGACTGGCTGAATTCGCTTGAGGCACGCATCAGCTCGCTTGAAGGGCAGATACAGGGGGCGGAGATCGAGGTAGAGCTCGGGCAGGACCGGATCGAGTCACTGCGCGCTCTGCAGCGGGGCGAAAGCGCGCTGCCTCTGGGCGCGCAGGAGTATGGCGGAGTGGTGGCGGGCGAGCTAAGGACCCTCCACCAGGAGCTTGATGATCGACGTGACGAGCTGGCGGCCATGCTTGAGTACCGAACCGAAGAGCATCCCGCGGTCGAGGCGCTCAAGAACCATATCGCGGAGCTGGAGGAGGACATCGACGCCGTTCGCAGCGGTGAGACGCCGACCACGGGCGTGCCCTCGCCGCTTGAGGCGCAGGTCATCGACGCGGAGCTGGCGCTGCAGGATGCGCGACACCGCATCCAGGTGCTGCAGGCGCAGGCGCTTGAGCTTCGCGCGCAGCTTCCAGCCTACCGGGCCCAGGCCAGGGAGTACGCGGAGATCGCGAACGAGTACGCCAAGCTGACGGGCGAACGCGACGCGATCCTCGCCGAGCTTGACGAACTGGACGCGGAGAGGCGGCGCCTGCAGGAGACGGACGACATCGAGGTTCTCGACGAGGCGATGGTGCTGCCGACCGGCCGGACCGTGGGCAAGACGATCCTCCTTTTCTTCGCCGGGATCATGGGCGGCGGCATCATCGGCGTGCTCGCAATCCTCGTCCTGCACTACGTGGATGTCACCTTCAAGAATGCCTACGAGGCCGCGCGGCTCAGCAGGCGTCGCGTGCTCGTGGCTATCCCTCGCACCGACATCGTCTTCGAACCCATCGAGCCGCAGAGCGCTGAGCCGGCGGAGGACGAGTCCGGCCCGCCCGAGGAGCCAGAGGAGGACGAGGGCTGATGCTGCAGGGCACCGACACGCTCCTGGGGCCGGACCCGCCCGAGTCGGACTACCTCGAGGCGTACCGACAGCTCCGCGCATCGCTCATGGCACTGGAGCATGGCGATGCGTTCAAGTCGGTGCTTGTGACGAGCGCAACCGCGGGGGAGGGCAAGTCCACTCTCGTCCTCAACCTCGGCACCGTGCTGGCGTTCGCGGCGAAGCAGACGGTCTGCGTGGACCTCGACCTCCGACACCCCCACCTGCACGACCTCCTCGGCCACCCGGTAGAGCCCGGGATGACCGACCTGCTGAAGGGCGAGGCGACCGTGCAGGAGACGCTAATCGAGACCGGGGTCGAGGGGCTGCAGGTCATCCCGGCGGGCAGCCACTACCATGAGCGCGCGGACCTCCTGGCTGCCGGGGCCCCCGCCGAGCTGATCCACGAGGTCGGGGCAGAGCGTGACTTCGTCATCGTGGACACCACGCCTGTGCTGGACTTCGCCGTGCCACAGGAGCTCGCGCGCGTCGTGGACATCTGCCTCGTCGTGGCGCGCGCGCGCCGGAGCATCGCGCCCGTCGTGCAGGCCTGCGAGATGCTCGAGGAAGTCGGCGGTCATATCGCCGGCATTGTCGTGAACGACGTCCTCCCCGAAGATCGAGCGCCCGCGCAGTTCGTCTACTACGACGAGATGGCGGGATCGTAGCGCCCCGCGCCGCACCTCACAGTCTCCTCACAGATGAAGATTCGGCAGGATTCAAGAGGGTTATCCCCACGTGAGGGGGAACAATCCAGGGTGGCCCCTTCGCTCGGGGGAGGTGCGGAGCGTTACCGCACGGTATACGGTATGCTGACCGAGGCGTTGCTGGTCCGCGGGGAGAGGGGCAAACCGTGTCTGGCGGGTCGCCTCAAGGGGTGCGAATGAGGATGCCCCGGCCCAAGAGGTGGTTGGCGCCCAGGCGCACCGGCTGCTGCCGGACGGCGGCAGCGTGGCTGTGCTATGGGGTTGCCGCTCTTCTACTGGCCACCGCGAGCGCGACCGTTGCCGACACCATGGACTACGGTCAGGGCAGCGAAGTCGTCCTCGACGGGATGCCGACCTACTACTGGTGGGGCGGGTGTACGCCGACCTCGGGCGGCATGATCATCGGCTACTGGAACGACCCAGCGCTCTATCCGCTGTACAATGGCGACGCAACCGTGTGGAGTGGAGCCAGCTACAATTCGGACGGCACCGCGCCAACGGGCACCGCCGCGATGGTCGCAAGCTGGGATCATGTGCGCGAGGGCGAACTCCATGATCCGCCCTACGACACGAGCCATGGTTGCGGGAAGTACACGCCCAGCGAGCGCGACGCGAACTGCATCGCGGACTTCATGGGGACGGAAAACGGCAATACGGGCGCCGGCGGTATCTACGGGCTGGAGGAGTTCGCGGCGTGGGACAATCCTGACACCCCGGACTTCAACGAGTCGGTGGACGCGACATGCACCGGGTCCTACTACCGCTGGATCAGCATGGACGTC
Organism: Candidatus Zipacnadia bacterium; assembly: GCA_029820945.1. Lineage (GTDB taxonomy): Bacteria > Armatimonadota > Zipacnadia > Zipacnadales > UBA5352 > JALGUJ01. The sequence goes on from JALGUJ010000008.1 coordinate 32,045, forward strand.
TGGTCGGACTTCAAGGCCGAGATCGACGCCGGACGCCCTGCGGTGATGATGTTGAGCAGGTCGGGGGGCGGGGGCCATTCGGTCGCCGCCTACGGGTATCTCGATAACTCGGGGACTGACAACGACTTTTTCGCCGTCAAGGACACGTGGCCGTCCGGGGCGAACAGCAAGGACCCGCCAGGCAGGTACTTCGACGACGGCGTCGAGTGGTGGCCGTGGAAGCCCTACGACGGGACCTACGATTCAACCTACGACTGGCGCGTGGACTTCATGGTGACCTTCTACGCGGAGCCCGTGCCGGAGCCCACCACTATGGCTCTGCTCGGGATCGGTGTTGCCGTGATCGGATTCAGGATTCGCCGACACAGGAAGGGCCACAGTCGCGAGTAGGCCGGCCGCACCCCTCTGAGGAGCTCTGCCCTCGGGTCATCGACTGAGCGTAAGCCTTCCCTCCTGGCGTAAGACGCCTGCGGCCTCACGTGGTCCACCGCTCAGGTCGTGCTTCCCGCCTGAGGCCCCCATCGACGCTGTGCGCTCCGCGATCGAGGCCCTGTCCGAACATATGGAGCGCGCCGATCTCGGCGGCCTGGTCCGGCAACTCGTGGGGTCGGATGAGCTGTCGCGGCTGATCGCCGTGACTTCACACCTGCACGAGTTCGTGGTCCATGGGGCCGCGATCCCGGGGATGAGCCAGCTAGTGGAGAAGCTCTCTGAGCTTGTCGCCGGTCCGCTGTTCGCGACCCACCTGCGGAACGCGAGGAGCCGAGAAGGCATCAGCATCAGAGAGCTCGAGAGGCGATCCGGCGTGTCCAACTCATACATCAGCCAATTGGAGAGCGGCGCGAACCCGCCGCCGTCTCTTGGGATCGCGGGCCGATTGGGGCGGGGACTCAGTCTCCGCGGGGATGAGTTGCGGGAGTTCTACCTCGAGGAGTTCATTCCGAGCATGCCAGAAGTCGCCGCTTCGGACGTAGTGTGGGACCCTTCGGTGCAGGAGCTATTAGGAGTCGCGCGGCGGTTGAGTGGGCGGCAGCGTCGCCTGCTTGCCGATGTGGCGAAGGCGCTCGAGAAGCATCTGTTGGAGGACGAGGAGGCAGAGGGGGATAGCTGATGCCGGTTGCAGCGCTCTACGCGCGGGTGTCCTCGGATTCGCGGGCCGAGAAGGACCTGTCCATGCCGAGCCAGCTTGACGCCATGCGGAAATATGCGCGGGAGCGGAACTGGGACATCCACCACGAGTACATCGAGAAGGCTGCGTCCGCCCGCTCGGCGGACAGGCCCGCGTTCCGGGAGATGATCACGACCGCCAAGCAGGAGAATCCGCCCTTCAGCGTCGTGTTGGTCTGGAAGCTCTCCTGCTTCGCGCGCGGTCGCAAGGCCTCCGTAATCTACAAGAGCCTGCTCGAGCGCAGGGGCATTCAGGTCGTGTCGGTCAGTGAGCCCGTGGACGATAGCCCGACCGGCCAACTGCTCGAAGGCATCATCGAGGTCATGGACGAGTCCTACTCCCTGAACCTGGCCCAGGTGACCCGCCCCCATAAGTGATACCAGTTGCAGTGTGGTACTGGGCGGCCTGTCATGCAGCCCTGGGCGGAGCTCCACGAGGTTGAGGACGAGGGCGACCGGCTGAGCGACGAGCGCGAGCGGACGAAGCTGGTCGAGATGGACGAGGCGGAGATCGAGGAGCTTCTGGACGATCTGCTGGACATCGCGAATGCGGATGAGATCCCGGTGCTGCGCGAGTTCCTCGCGCTGGTGATCGAGCGCATCACGGTCTACGAGGACCACCTGAAGCTGCGGTACTCGATCCCGGTACCGGGCTCTAAGGGGCCTCCAGGGGGCTCTGCGGGCCGCAGAGGCGATCCGATGTATCTTGTGATGAAGGTGGCGGAGGGGGAGGGATTCGAACCCCCGGTGCCCGTTGGGCACAACGGTTTTCAAGACCGTCACCTTAAACCGCTCGGTCACCCCTCCGCCCCCGGGATTATACAACGTCCGTGCCATCGGGGCAACGCCGGTTTCTGTCCGCGCCCGGTGGTGTACGAGTAGGCGGCATGACGGCGGGCATCGCGATGGGCGCGGGACTTCGTGCCGCTGACCGGCTATGTAGGGAGGATTCCCCCGCGCCGCGGACAAATGGAGGCGCGACGCGCGGTCGGCGCCACCGGCCGGACTCCCGATTGAAAGCTGGCCTCTGATGAGCAGTGCACTCCTCACCCTGATGTCGCTGGTGCTTCTCGGCCTGGGTTACCATCTGTACGGGCGCCTGATTGAGCGGCGGTGTGTGGAGCCGGACCCGGACGCGGTGACGCCCGCCTTTGAGCTGAGAGACGGCATCGACTACGAGCCCGCGCGGCCCCTGATGCTGTTCGGGCACCACTTCACCAACATCGCCGGGGCCGGTCCGATCGTGGGCCCAGTCGTGGCGGTCGCCTACTTCGGCTGGGCCTCGACGCTGGCGTGGGTAATCCTCGGGACCATCTTCATCGGCGGCGTGCACGACTACCTTGCGCTGATGGTGTCGGCGCGCAATGGCGGGCGGGCGATCTCGGAGATCGCCGGACGGCTGGTGGGCAGGCGCGCGGCGGTGGTCATGGGGCTGTTCGTATGGCTGGCGCTGGTCCTGATCATCGCCGTGTTCGCGATCCTGGCCGCGCAGACGCTCATCACCGCGCCGAGCGTGGTCATTCCGAACGTGGGCCTGCTTATCGTCGCCATGTTCCTCGGCGTCGCGATCTATCGCTTGGGCCATTCGCTGCGGCTGGCCACGCTCATCGGCGCGATCCTCCTCGCCCTGCTGTTGTGGGCGGGCTTGAGCTACCCGCTGGAGCTGCCCGCCGGCCTCGGCGATCCCTTCAGCATCTGGTTCGCGGTGCTGATGCTCTACTGCCTGCTCGCCTCCGTGCTGCCGATCTGGTTCCTGGAGCAGCCGCGAGACTACCTCAGCTCGATGTTGATGGTGTTGGGGATCGGCGTCGGGTTCATCGCGATCTTCGCGGCCAACGCCCCGGTGAACGCCCCCGCGCACGTCGCGGTGGTGGGGGAGCAGGGGCCGATATGGCCGATGCTCTTCATTTTGGTGGCCTGTGGTGCGGTGTCCGGATTCCACGCGCTGGTCGCCAGCGGCACCACGGTCAAGCAGCTCGAGAACGAGAGCCAGGGCCTGGTCATCAGCTACGGCAGCATGGTGCTTGAGGCGGCCCAGGCGGTCTCGGTTATCTTCCTGGTCGCGGCCGGGCTCTACTGGGCGGGCGAACACCTCGGCCCGGACGGTAAGAGCCTCGTCCTGCAGGACGTGATAACCGCGGGCGAGGAGGGCGGGCCGGCCGTCGTCTTCATCCGGGGTTTTGCCAGCCTGACGGCGCGCGGCATCCCGTTCCTGTCATTCCAGGCCGGCATCCTGCTGGCGGCGATCGTGCTCAATGCGACCCTGCTCGACACGCTCGACACCTGCACGCGCCTGGGGCGGTTCGTGCTCACCGAGACCTTCGGCGACCGCTTCACGCCGCTTCAGAACCGGTGGATCGCCAGCATCATCACGCTGCTGCCGGCGGCGTACCTGGGCGTGTCGGGCGCGTGGGAGACGATCTGGCCGGTATTCGGAGCCGCCAATCAGCTCATTGCCGGCCTGGCCTTCCTGGTCATCGCCGTCTACATGGTGGGCGTGGGCAGGCCGAAGGCCTACGTGGTCTGGCCCGGCCTGTTCGTGCTGGTGACCACGGTGGCGGCGCTGATGTACCAGGCCTACGGCTTCGTCGTCGGCGATGCGCCTAACTACGTCCTGGCGGGCGTGTGCGTGGTGCTCATCGCGCTGGCCGTGTACGTGTCCACGGAAGCGCTCCCGCGGCTGCGGAGAAGCCGCGAGGAGCCCGTGGCCGCCGAGTAGCCGCAAGCTCCCCGGGTCGGTTGTGTGAAGATCCCTCGGCGCCATCTATCCCGCGGGTCATCCACGGGCGGCGTGCGCATGGGGGCATCCGCACCACGGAGCGGCACCGCCGCACGGGCGAGGCGCCCGTGCCACGGAACGGCCCTGACTGGCGGCCGGTGCTCGCGCTAACCGCCGAACCACCGGCGGTCGATCAGGAGCAGCCCCTGCAAGACCATGAGGGCGGCGAAGGCGATCAGTCCGGCGAGGAGGGTGGCCGGCCCCTTGCGATCGTCGGGCGCCGTGGCGCGGTCAAGAATGGTGAAGGGCGCGCCGGTCTCGGTGCGCGCCTGGTCGAACTCCGCGAGCCACAGCGCGCGCTCCACGGAGGCAAGCTGCTCCGACTGTACCTGCTGCCGGCGCTGAATCTCGACGTACTCGCGGGCGACCGCGGGCATCTCAGCCATCTGCCCCCGTGCGGCGGCGAGCAGCGACTCGGTCTCCAACCCGCGGGCGCGCGCGCCGGCGAGCTGGATGCGCAACTCGATGGCGCGCTTGACGGCCTCGTCGTAAAGCGGGTTGGCCTGCTCGCCGACCTCCTTGGTGACCTTCTCCTCGAGCGCGGCCATCTGTCCCTCGATGGAGTCGATCGAGCTCTGCACCTGCACCACGTCGCGGTTCTGGGCGGTCTTCCCCGCAGCCAACTGCGTGGCGAGGTCGATGCGCAGCCGCGCCAGCTCCTGCTCCAGACTCGCGATCACCGGGTTGCGGGTCTCGACAGCGGAGGCGACCCGCCGGGCATCGGTGGCGTGGAGCTCCGCCTCGGCGGTCTCCAGAGAGCCAGCCGCGGCGCTGGCCTCAGCGGCGGCGTCGGCGCGAGCCTGCTCGAGGGTGCGGATGCGCTCACTCAGCCGCGCGGCCTTCGACTCCGGGTCAAGCAGCTCGTACTGGGCGCGCAGGGACTGCATCCGGTCCTCGATGGCGTCCAGCTCGTCGCGGAGGTCATCATGGCGCTTCTGCAGGAACTCCCGGGTGCGGTGGGCGGTCTCGCCGCTCACGTCGCGGAGGTACTCGGTCAGCTCAGTGATGTAGGCGTTGGCGATCTGGGCGCAGAGCTGGCGCGCCGCCTCGAAGTCCAGCGGCGTGCCGAGGATGGCGTAGTGCGGTGCGGCGTAGCCGCCCACGGTGACGGTGACGCTGAGGCCGTCCTCGCCGATGCTCTTGACTGTGGTCATGCCCATGAGGGCCTCGATCACGTCGGCCTTGCCCAGACCCATTTTGTCGGTGAGAGAGAGCTCGTCGGCGACGCGCTCCCTGAGAGCCCGGCTGACGAGGATGGCCTTGAGCCGCTCCAGGGAGATGGGAGAAGACCCCGAGGCCCCCGCGCCCGAGACGACGGTGGCGAGGATGTCCGGGCGGTCATTCAGGAGCACCGAGGTGGTGGTGGTGAAGGTCCCCGGCTGCATGAAGTGCACGGCCACGCCCACGAGCGCGCCGCCGATCAGGCTGATGATCAGCACATGCAGCCAGGTGAATCTCTCGAGCAGTCTCATGCGGGCGTCATATCCTCCGCCCGTGCCGGGGCGGCCTCAGAATATCAGTGCTGCGGTGGCCAGGGGCACGATCGTTCGCAGCCACATCTGCAGCTCGCTCTCGGTGCGGACTGTGCGCACGATGTGCCGCGTGGGCACGACGACGACGTCCCCGGGGTCGAGCACGGCCTGGGAGTCGATCGGCTCGACGGCGCCGTTGGCGTGCACGACCACCATGCGGTTAGAGGCGGCATCCTCGCGCAGGCCGCCGGACTCGTTGAGGTAGTACTCGGTTGCGCTGCCCTCCACCCACGGCACCGCGCCGGAGCGCGGCACGGCGCCCAGAACCATGATCGTGTTGACCTGGCGCGGCACCACCACGGTGTCGCCCGGCTCCAGCGCTATGTCCTCCTCCCGGCCGCGCGTGGCGATCAGAGCGCGCCCATCGACCGGGATGGCGGCCACCCAGTCCTCCTCCTGCACCGGATGGGGCGGCAGGACGATGCTCACGCCGCTGGGCGTGGTGAGGACCTGCCGGAGCTGCTGGCTGACGGCCTGCTGCATGGCCTGGGCCTGTTGCGCCGCCTGGACCTGCACGGCGCGCTGCTCTCTGGCCTCCCGGTTGACCGACTGTAGCACCCGGCGCAGGTCTTCCTCCTGCGCATCGCCCATGGCGAACGTGCCGCGGCGGTAGACGACGATGCCGCCGCGGTTGGCGTCGTCGAGGATGCCCCCGCCGTCGGAGAGGAGGTCCCAGACGGTGTAGGGCTCGTCCTCCGGCCCCGAGGTGATGGGGTATGCGCCGGGCCTCTCGACCCGTCCCTCCAGGAAGACCACGTCGGCGGTCCGCTTGAACTCGCCGCGTCCTGTCACCGTCACGCTGTCGTCATCGGCCAGGAGCAGGTCCGGGGTTACCTCACAGTCGTCGAGTTCGCCGTTGAGTACCAGCCTGACGGGCTCGGGCGCGCCCTCGAAGCGGCCGCGGCTGAGCTTGATGACCGGCCCGGCGCCGGGGAGCAGCCCGCCGGCCGCGAAGATCAGGTCGCTTACGCGCATCCCCTCATGGCGGCGGTAGCTCCCCTCCTGGCGCACGAACCCGGCGATGTGCACCTCACCCGCTCTCCCGATCTCCGCGCGAGTCTTCACCTGAAGACGGTCGCCGCGCCGGAGCGCCAGGTCGGCCTGCTCGTCGCCGGCCAGCGCCGCCTTGAGGTCCACCGCGATGACCTCGTAGCTCTGGGTCTCGGTAAGCCGGAGCAGGTCGGCGCGGCTCGTGTAGGCGTCCGGCATTAGGCCACCGGCACGCAGGATGAGCTGGCTGACGCGTAGATTCGCCGCCCACCGATAGGAGCCGGGGCGGCGCACCGCTCCCTGGACCGACACCTCGGCGGGCGGCTCGACCTCATCCTGCTCGTAGATCGTCACGTAGTCCCTGGCCTGCAGCGGCAGGTCGTGGTACGGGTCGCCGTCGAGGGCCTTTGCGACCTCGAAGCTGATGACTTCGAAGTGGCGCTCTGCGTCGAGCCGGCTGATCACGGCGCGGCCCACGTGGGCGTTGTAGGCCAGCCCCTCGGCGGCGTCGATCAGGGCACTGACGCTCGGGCAGCGCTCGATGGGGTAGTAGCCGGGGCGCTTGACCGCGCCGAGAATGCGCACCGTGTTGCCGACGGTGTCACGGATGCCCCGCGCCACGATGACGTCGCCGTCCTGGACGGCCATGCCCATGCCCGCGGTGGACGGATCGCCGGTATCGCAGGTGAGCAGGCGCCACTGCCTGCGCTCGTCGGTGCGCCACAGGTGGAGGACCCGGTGGGCGTGGGGCGTGAGTCCGCCCGCCATCTCGACGAGTTCGGCGACTGTGGCGTGGTCCGCGATCTCGTACCGGGCCGGTCGCCGCACCTCGCCGCTCACCGCGACCTCCGCGCCCATGGCGGGTACGAAGACGGTATCGCCGGGGTTGAGGAGCACGTCGCCCTCGCGGCTGCCGCTGAGCAGGTAATCGTACAGATCGAGCACGACCGGATCTGCGCCGACGCGGCTGAGGCGGATGTCTCGATAGGAGCCGATCTCCGACGGCCCGCCCGCGGAGTAGAGGGCGTCCAGCACGGTAGCCATCCCCGACTGCAGGTAGCGGCCCGGGCTGGCGACATCGCCGGTGACGTAGACCTCGATTCGCCGCTGTGCCGAGATCGTGAGGGTGACCGTGGGCTCGGCGAAGATGCGGCTGTAGGCCTGGGCCAGCTCGCGGCGGAGGGCCTCGAGGGTCTTGCCGGCAGCGGTCAGGCGCCCGAGCTGCTCGGGGAAGATGAAGCCCTCGGGCGTCACGGTCATCTCCTGCGCAACCTGCTCCCAGTCGCGCGCGAAGACCTGCAGCGAGAGAGCGTCGCCCGGGCCGATAAGGTAGCTCGCCGGGACCGGAGCGGTGGTCGTCTCCTCCGGCTCGTCCTCGTCCCCAGCCTCGACCGCTGGCGTGGCCGCGCGGAAGAGGTCGGCGCCGAAGCGTGGCAGCTCCCGGTAGATCTCGGCGGGGGAGGCGTGGGTCTCGCCCGCCGCCGACTGCGGGAGGACGGTCTCGTGCACGGGTTCGGGGGCCCCGCCGCTGACGACCGCCGGCGGCACCTCGGGCGCGGCCGTGAGGGCGCTTGCGGCGAGAAGCACCAGCACGGCCACGGTAGCCACCGCAGTGTGGAGCGAACCCTGTGGACGTCTGCGGGAACGACCTGTCAGCATCATGATCATCGCCGGCCCGCCATGCCGGCGGGCTCATGGGACATGATGAGGTGCGGCCTCAGCCACCATTCGCGCCTGTTGGTGGCGTGCGAACGTCTCCCCAAAGACCTTCCTCGCGGGCGAAGCGTCTCCTCCTCCCGCGGGTACCGCGGGAGTCTATCGTACCGACGGCCGGGGCGCAACCTCAGTGAGCGCGGGGAGAGCATCCAGATTCCTGTGGATGACACACGGACGCCCTCGTCCGCAGGTCGTTGCCGTGCATCCGGGCCGGACGCAGGACGACGTGGGAGGCGCGAGGAAACGGGAGGCCGGCAAGCAGTGCTACGGACGCGAGGAGATCGACCGAGATGGAGCTGTTCGACTGCAACTGCTGGTTCGGTGTGCCCAGGAAGCCGCCGCTGGCCCGCGCCGAGACAGCGGGCGATCTGCTGCGGGAGATGGAGCGCGGCGGCATCGCGCGGGCGCTTGTGCGCAACGTGGCCATCTCCGAGGAGTCGCCCGAGGTCGGCAACGCGCTGACGGCGGACGCCACGATGGGTGACGACAGACTGGAGCCCGCCTGGGGGATCCTGCCCCCGCAGACGGGCGAGCTTGGCGACGTGGATGAATTCCTTGAGGCCATGCGGCAGGCCGGGGTTCGGGCGCTCTGGGCCTATCCAAGCGCGCACCGCTACCTGCTGAACGCGACGACGATGGGCGGGCTGCTCGAGGAGATGGTCGCGCGTGGCATTCCCCTGTTCATCCACCGGCGCGAGATGCCCGGCAACCTCGCGACCTACGAGCTGGCGGAGAGCGTGCTGGCCGACTTCCCCGATCTGCGCCTGGTGGTCGCCGGGCACGGAAGCTGGGGCGAAGATCGGCTGTTCCGGCCGCTCATGACGCGCTACCCGCACTTCGCCGTGGACACCTCGCGCTACGAGCTGGATGGCGGGATCGAGGAGCTGTGCCGCACGCTCGGGCCCGATCGGCTGCTGTTCGGCAGCGGCTTCCCGGAGACGCCGATGGGCGGGTCGATCCTGACGCTCCTGCACGCGGACATCCCGGACGAGCACCGGGAGCTGATCGCGGGCGGCAATCTGCGGCGCATCCTCGAGGAGGTGCGGCTGTGATCGGCGAGGGCCGACTGACGAGGGAGTTCGTGGCACATGGGCGCGTGGACGACTGCCCGGTCATCGATACGCACGCCCACTTCGGGCCCTACCGGGCGATTCACTTCCCGCGCTGGCGGCCGGAGCGGGTGCTGGACAGCATGGACCGCTGCGGAGTGCGATGGCTGATCATGTCCGCGCACGCGGCGCTGGTGGACACCGAGCGCGGCAATCGCGAGATGGCGGAGACGGTCGCGGCACACCCGGACCGCTTCCGCGGCTGGTGGGTGCTCAACCCCAACTACCCCGAGCGGATGCAGCGGGAGCTGGACGGCTTCGAGAGCCGCCAGCAGGCTCTCGGCCATGGCGCCGGGCCGGCGGCCTTCGTCGGGTTCAAGCTGCATCCGAACTGGCACGAGACGCCGCTGACCGATGACCGCTACCGGCCCGCGCTGGAGTACGCGAACGACCGCGCTCTGCCGATCCTCAGCCACACCTGGCAGGGCAAGGGTATGAGCAGTTACCGCGAGGTGGCGCAGGTCGCGGGGGAGTTCCCGCGCATCCCGCTGCTGATGGGCCACGCGGGGTACGGCGACTGGGAGGAGTCGGCGAAGGTCGCGCGAGACCACGAGAATGTGTACCTGGAGCTGACCGCCGCCTACTCGGTGCGTGGGGCGCTGGAGATCATGGTCGAGTTCGCCGGGAGCCGCAAGATCACGTTCGGGACCGACCACCCGTGGTTCGACCCGCACTACGGCATCGGCTGCATCCTGTCGGCCTACATGACCGACGAGGATCGGCGCAACATCCTCTACCGCAACGCGCAGCGCATCTTCGACCTGCCGCTGGACTGAGGAAGCCCGGGCCACGGAGCACAGTGCGCTGCCGGAGAGCGAGATGGCGCACAGCGACGAGATCCTCGGGCGCGATCCGTCATAGGGGAAGTGGTGGCAGAGATGCGTCGGGCAGTTGGCGTGATGCTGGGACTAACGTGCGCGGTCGCGTGGTCGGGGCCGGAGGCCGTGCAGCTCGACAACGCCGGCTTCGAGGCCGGGCGGCTGGACGGATGGGAGCGCGCGGTGCCCGCGGCGCTGTTTGAGGTGACCGACGAGGCGGCGCACTCGGGCCGCTTCTGTCTGCGCGCGCACGGCGACCCGGAGGAGCGCTACAACGGCTTCGCCCACCTGGTGCAGTCGGTAGGGGTTACGCCCATCCCCGGCGCGCGCTACGAGATCTCCGGCTGGGTGCGCGGGCGGATCGCGCCCGGGAAGAAGTCCGCGCGACTGGCCGTCCGGGAGGTCAGCGCCGAGGACACGACCGTCTGCTACGATGAGGTCTGGTTGGCGCCGGAGCCGGACCGCTGGCAGCGGGTCTCGCATCGCTTCCGCGCGCGGCAGGGCGCGGTGCGCTTCCAGGTCTACGTGATCCTTTCCGAGCTGGCCCGCGAGGACGTCGTCCACCTGGATGACATCGAGTTCGCCGCGGTGGACGCGCCGGGCGAGCCGGTCACCGTCGCGCCGCCCGCGTTCTCGGGTGGTGGCGCCGCGCCTGAGCGCACGCGCGAGATCGCGCAGGACGGCCTCCTGGCGCAGATCGACCGCGAGACCGGACTCATGGCGTCGCTGGAGCTGACCGAGCCCGAGCCGAAGCTGTTGCATCCGCCGGCTGCGGATGGCACCGTGGTCTTCGCGCAGCTCGGCGACCGGGAGGTCCGCTTCACGCGCGTGCTGGAGGGCGGCCCGGCCGAGGACGCGGTGATGCTGGGGCCCGAGGACGGATCGCTGCCGCTGCGGGCGCGCGTGCGCTACGACGGCGACCGGCGCGGGATCACCGAGCACGTCACATTCGAGGCGACGGGCGGGATCGATCAGATCGTACGCCTGGGCGTGCGGCACGGCTTCGTCGTGGAGGACTGGGAGCGCATTATCTGCGCACTCCGGCCGGTTCGGGTCATCGAGGCGGGGGAGAGCACGCTCTTCAGCTACGGCGAGCGCGCGGGCGATCTCGCGCCCACGAAGCTCGACGCGTGGCAGTCCGCCACCTTCCCGATGACCGTGCTTCAGGGCGCCGACCGATGGGTCTGCGTCGGGAGTTGTGATCTTGACGACTTCGTCACCCTTGCGCCGAACCAGCCCGCGGGGTACTTCCCCAGCGTGCAGCAGAACCCGACCGGCGTCCGGGAGGGTGACACCTTCTCATTCCGCATCACCTGGAGGTCATTCCCCAAGTCCGAGGCCCTGCTGCGCGACGTGTGGCGCTGGTACGCGCAGAATGCCTCCAGCGCGAACCCGCTGATCGCCGATCTCGTGCCCTTCGAGCCGCACGAGATGCCGCGCACGCTCCCGCCGGGGTGTGAGGTGACCGCCTCGGGCATCTGGGCGGGCGAGGGCGCGCGCATCGACACCGCGCGCACGATCCCGGGCGCGAACATCTGGTACTTCGGCTGGCACGATTGGGTCAACGAGTGTTACCCGGCCGAGGGCGAGTGGTGGTGCAAGGTCGGCGGCTGGGCGAAGGAGAACGCGGAGGACCTCCGCCGGGCCATCGCGCAGTACCAGGCGGACGGCTTCAAGTGCTATCTGTACTTCCGGCAGATCGCGAACCTGGCGCAGCGCGGCGAGAGCCTGCCTGAGGCGTGGTTCCTCGGCGACGCCGGGGGCGCGCTGGACCTCTACGGTGGTGGCTATACCCTCGACCCGCCGCCTGAGGTGGCCGAGGAGACGGGCTATGAGCGCATCCCCTGGGGCATGTACGACTTCGGCAACGACGAGTTTCGCGCGCAGTACCTCGCACAGGTCCGGGCCTGCATCGATTACTACCGGCCGGCCGGGATCGCCTGGGACATGGGCTGGCGGCCGCGCAACCCCGGCATCCTGGCGGTGCAGGCGGAGGTCTTCGGCTGGCTGCGCCGGCATCATCCAGAGATGCGGGTCATCGCGAACGAGGGGGGCGGCAGCCCCTCCCAGTGCTTCGCCGACTGCGTGCTCATCGAGAACGGCATCCTCTACGGCAAGTCCGTCTGGGACTACGAGGTGTCGAAGGGCTTCGGGACCCAGGTCGCGAGCATAGAGCGCGGGCACCTGTTCCGGCGGGCTGCCGAGCGCATCCTCGCCGGAGAGAGCGGCTGGCCCTCCGCGCACGGCATGGCCGACGCGAGGCGATTCGCGGAGTGGTCGATGGCCGATCGTCCCTTGCCTGACGCCGAGGATGCCGCGCTCGAGGAGCTGACCTTCAGGCTGCACCTGCGCGCGGGGCTGCGCAACATGGGCCTGGGTGCGAACTGGGCCTACGTCGATGGCATGCGGCACTACTCCACTCCGATGCCCGACCGGCTCATCGACACGATGACGGAGCTGATGGCGATACCGCCGCTGCAGCAGAGCTTCGCCCTGCGGCTCTCCGGCGGGTCGGATGCGCTGGACGGCCTCTACGCCGGTGGCTGGGCCGATGCTCAGCGCGTGCGGCTGGCGCTGTTCAACGACAGGGGTCTGCAGCGCGAGGCCGTCCTATCAGTGGACAGGGAGGCCCTGGGGCGACACGGGTGGAAGGGCGCGCCTGAGACGGTGGACTGCTGGATGATGGACACGTCGGGAGAGCTGGCGGACTGGGAGGCGACCAGTGAGCGGGACGGTGGCGCGCTGATGCTGCGCGCGCAGGTCCCGCCCTTCTCTCTGGTCATGATCGCGCTGGGAGCCTGACGTGCGTGCGGACGGGCCGCCGCGCCTTCGCCTGGGAGGCGAGAGAGAGATGGCCAGACTACGCATCGGGATGGTCGGAGCCGGTACGGGCCGTGGCCAGTCGTGGATGCAGAGCCTCGACAAGCTCACGCGCCTGAGCGAGCTGTACGAGTTCTGCGGCTTCTGTGAGGTAGACGAGGAGAAGCGCCGCGCAAGCAGCGACAGGTGGGGCGTGGAGGGATACCCGACTCTGCTGGCGATGCTGGACGGGGCCGAGCCGCACGCGGTGCTCAACGCCGCGCCCCCCGACTCAAACCCGATGACGCTCGGCGTGTGCGCCGCACGCGGCGTGCACGTGATGACCGAGATCCCGATCGCCCCGACCACCGGCATCGCCGACTGGATGGTCGAGACCGCCCGCGAGGCGGGGATCGTCCTGGAGGTCGCCGAGCAGGTCTGGCTTTGGGCCGACGAGCAGCTCAAGCGCGCGATCATCGACGGGGGCCTCATCGGTGCCCCCCAGCATGCGCGGCTATACTACACCAACAAGGCCGACTACCACGGCATCAACGCGATCCGCATGCTCGTGCCTGGAGAGGTGACGCGCGTGCTGGGCGTGACCGGCCTGGTGGACGTGCCGGAGTTCACGCACTTCACCGGGGCGAAGCTGCGCCACGACCGCTGGGACCTGGGCGCGCTCGACTTCGACTCCGACGTCACCTGCATCTTCGAGAGCCCGCCGCGGGCGCGTATGTCTCGGCGCTGGGACGTCGAGGCCAGCGGCGGCCAACTCTTCGGCGAAGAGCTGTTCATCGGTGGACAGGAGGACTTCCTGCACTACGACTTCGTGGCGGAGTACGAGGAAATCGGCGGCGAGAGTGTGCTCGCGCACGTGCGCGTGGACACCGACCCGCCCGTGGTCTTCGAGAGCCCCTACCGCGACTGGCGCGCGGACAGCGGCGACGAGGTCGCGCGCATGGCCCTGCTCGAGGGCCTGCATGCGGCGATCGGCGGAGCGGGTGCCTCCGGCCCGGGCGATGTGAGCCCGGCCTACGGCCCGGACAACGCGCGGCGGGACATCGAGATCCTGTTTGCCGTCCGGGAGAGCCACCGGCGCGGTGGCGAGTGGCTGAAGCTGCCGCTGGCGGAGCCGACCGAGCTTGAGGCGGACATCGAGCAGGCGTACCGTGAGGAGTACGGCGACTGGACGGACCCCGAATCGCTGGTCGGCGTGCCCTTCCCGCAGGGCGGGGTGCGCTTCGAGGTCGCGAACTGGGACTGAGGCGGCGAGTGCCCGAGGAGGTCACGCCATGCCATTCGCACCAGACGAGACGTCGGGCCGGTGGCGCTTCGAGACCGAGGAGATGGAGGGTCTGCTGGAGCCGATGGGCGCGCGCCACGGCATCAAGACGCTCACGCACAAGGCCACGGGCGTTGACGTGGTGCACCCCAGGTACGACGTGCTGAACCTGTTCCTGCTGTTCGCACAGAACCGCTGCATGGGCGCCGCGCGCGACTACGAGCGCGAGGTGGAGGTCGAGGGCGACGCGCTGCGCGTGCACTGGGAGGCCAACGAGACGCACCGGGCGGAGCTGACCGCCGTCTACGAGATCGCCGGGCCGAACCTGATCGACCTCACCGTCACCGTGCGCTCGGAGTGGCCGTACCCGGCCTACGAGGTCTTCCTGTCGAACTACTTCGACCCGTCGATGGACCCGTACGTCTACCTGCAGGGCTCGCCCTACGTCGATCCGCCTGATGTGCCGCAGTGGGTCGGGACCGAGTGCAACGAAGTGTTCGTGGGCACGGGCCTGGTGTTCCCGCGCGACTTCCACGCCGCCCGCAACCCGGTGGACGGGCGCTGGACGAGCATCTGGGCGCTGTTCCAGTGGAACCCGCAGCGCTTCTACGAGCTGCCCCTCTGCCTGCAGGTGGGCCCCAAGACCGGGGTCGCCGGGGTGCTCATGTCGCGGCCGGAGGACTGCTTCGCGGTGGTCAGCGGCTACACGAACGCGCACCCGGATGACCCCTTCGGCAACCAGAACCCGCTGTACCTGTCGCTGTTCGGGGACGACCTCTCGCCCGGCGACGAGCGCACCGCGCACGTGCGCTTCGCGGTTATCGAGCTGGACCAGGCGATGCAGCGGCCCCTGGAGCTGTACGCGGAGTTCGTGGGCTGACCGGAAGCCGTGGACCGGCAGTCAGACCCGACCGCGCAAACGATACGCCGCCCGGGTGCGGCGAGCAGAGATGAGGAGATGTGTGCCCATGTCAGCAGAGGACCTGAGACCGGCAAGTGCGGATGCAGCGAAGCGTTTCCCGCCCATCATCCCCGAGCCGCAGCACGTGGAGCTGTACGGGCAGACCGTGCAGAGGCCGCCCATGCTGGCGACGCCGCGGGGTGCTGAGGCGGGTGAGGAGAGCCATGCCGACATGATCGCCGCTGAGCTCGGCCCCATCGACTGCCAGGTCAGCGTGTCGGTGGACGAGGGCTTCTCGCGCGAGGAGATCCCCGAGTTCGCACTCGACGAGGCCTATGAGCTGGTCATCCGTCCCGACGGCGCCGAGCTGAGCGCGCGCACCGCCCAGGGCGTGCGCTGGGGCCTGAAGACGCTGCGCCAGCTCCTGAGCAGGATACCCGAGCAGGGCGGAATCCCGGCGGCGAAGATCGTGGACTGGCCGATGCTGCGCACCCGCGGCGTCTTCGTCGAGGACAAGTGGGGCCCCGACCTGATGGAACTCGACGACTGGAAGGACGTCATCGACTACCTGGCGGAGCGCAAGCTCAACAAGCTCGGCATCGGCCTCTACGGCTGCTGGTGCGTGCAGTACGACGGGCAGATCACCGAGTGGATCAACACGCCCGTGCCCGGTCATCCGGAGCTGAGGCGGGAGTGGACGATTCGGTGGTACTCGCCGGCGGATGATGAGGAGAAGGAGATCACCTATCTGCCGAGGATCTTCGAGCAGGACCTGTTCGGCCGGATCGTTGCCTACGGGCAGGAGCGCGGCGTGACGGTCATCCCCTACGTGAACAGCCTCGGCCACAACACGCTCATCCCGCGGCTGATCCCGGAGTTCGCCGCGAAGAACGAGGACGGCGAGCCGGAGGAGTTCGGCTACTGCCTCAGCAACCCCGACGTGGTGGAGTTCGTGACCGGCTGGTACCAGCACATCTACGAGACCTACCTCAAGCCCAACGACGTGCACACCTTCCACATCCAGCTCGACGAGGTCGGCACGAAGTTCTGCCGCTGCCCGGAGTGCAGCAGGACGCCGCCGGAGGAGATGTTCCAGAACTGGGCGATCACGCTCGCGAAGCACCTGGTCTCCGTGGGCGTGCAGAACGTGGTCATCTACAACGACCAGTTCACCCGCCACATGGAGGCGTGGGATGAGGCCTTCGTGGACCGCCTGCGGGATGAGGGGCTCATCGACCACGTCATCATCGACTGGTGGTGGTACTCCAACGAGAGCACGAACCCGAAGGCGGACCCGAAGATGGGCCTGGGCGTGCGGAGCTGGGTTAAGCCGATGACCTGCTACTACAACTGGTCGCGCTGGGATCCACGCGCGCGCAACGTCGAGAAGATGCTGCAGCGCGCGCAGACCGAGCGCGCCGAGGGTGCGGCCTCCTACTCGGTCTTCGACCCCGCGTGGGGCCTGGAGTTCGATGCCCTCGCGGAGTACTCGTGGAACCACCGTGGCGCGGGGCCGGTCCACGTGTTCGAGGAGAAGTGGGCGCAGGTGCGCGGCGACGGCGACCTGCTGGAGGCCCGCAGGCTGCTCGACCGCGCGGCGGCGTCGCCGGCCTTCGGGCCACTGTGGTACTACACTTACACGTATCAGCGCGCGGGTAAGCCCTGGCCGCGCGAGTACCCGCGCGAGCCGCTGGAGGAGCTTGGGGGTAGGGCCGACGACCTGCGATTCCTCGAGGAGGCCGGCAGACGCGCTCGCGCGCTGCTGGAGGGTCGCTCGGACGCGCTGTCGCTGGGCATGGCGGCCGAGGCCGCGCGCCTGGAGTGTCACGGCCGCGCCTTCGGCGCGATGTCGAGGGCCTTCGAGGTCGCCCACGGCCGCGAGCAGGCAGAGCCGACGTCCCTCGCGCGGGAGATCGACGGCGCACTGCAGAGCGTCACAGACGCCATGGCGGTGATCGAGACGAACAAGCCGCACTACGTGGTGCCCTCGTGCCTGCGCGACATGTCGGTCCTGCACGAGTTCCTGGGCTTCCTGCGCGGGCAACTCGCGGAGGTCGCGGACGGCAGCCGCGCGTGGGACGAGATCGAGTGGTACATCGAGAACGAGATCGCGCAGCGAGGGCGCGCCCAGCAGTAGCGACTGGGGCAGAGCGGGAGCGGGCATCGAGCCGGCTCCTGCAGCCCCGGAGGAGGATCTCCATGGCAGACCGCGAGGTCCGCTGGACGATGATGACGCCGCAGGAGCTGGACGAGGCGATCGAGCACCTGCCGCTGGCGCTGGTGCCCGCGGGGTCGCTGGAGTGGCATGGGCCGCACCTGAGCACGGGGTCGGACTTCATCCGCGGAGACGCCATCTGCACGGCTGTCGCCGAGCGGCTGGGCGGCGGCGTGGTGCTGCCCGCGACCTGGGTGGCGGCGCCGGGCTTCTGCAACTGGCGCGGCACCATCAGCTTCACCCCCGCCCTGGTAAAGCAGGTGGCGCTGGAGCTGTATCGGGAGCTGGAGAAGTGTGGCTTCCGGTGGATCTTCGTGCACCTCGCGCACGCGGGCGGCATGCAGCGCGAGGCGTGGGAGGGCGCCGCGAGCCAGCACAAGGACGTCGGCTTCGCGCGGATCCGGGTGGCGCATGGTCCGAATGGGCCCTTTGAGGCGTCGCTTGGTGGTGGCCACGCGGGGCCCAACGAGGCCGCGGAGCTGATGGCCTCCATGCCCGGCACTGTGCACCTCGACCGCTACGACCCCGAGGACACGCTGCTGCCCAAGTACCCGCATTGCGACCCGTGGCTCTACTCGCGCGGCCTGAGCGATGAGGCGCGGGAGAGCGTCTTCCGCTTCATGGCGCGCGAGCACTACGAGTGGGACCCGGAGCTGGCGGAGAAGGTGACGCGCGAGGCCGCGCAGGCTCTCTTCGACGAGGTCTGCGGCAAACTGGCGGACGAGCTGCGGGAGTGGATGGCGGACGGGTAGGCTCCCCGCGGCTGAGGGCGAAAGACGCCGTTGCGCAGTCGTGTGGAGGGGCGCGACTGTGTTCGCGCCCGGCCGTTCGCCGGTGCCGTGCGTCGTTCGGAGGAACGCAGGTTCATGTGCGGGGGCCCGCCGCCCAAGGTACGGGTGGGAGCGCGAAGAGCGTTGCCGTTGATGGAGAGGAGGGACCCCGTTCCCTCCTGTGCCGTTGCCGTTCTCGAGGGGAGGGAGTAAGTTCCCTCCCGGCCGTTCGTCGTCGGCCGTCATCGCGCGAATGCATAGAGCCGGTGTGCCACGTCCGTGAGGTAACCCACGCGCTCAACCCGATCGCGCCACTCCTCAGGGATCGCGTCGATGCCGTTGTGCGCGCCGGAGATCGCGCCCGCGACCGCCTCCTCGGCGACCCAGCCCCGGCCGAGCTGGCGCCACGCCTCGTCTTCCCGAGCGTGGAGCACCTCCCGCACCACCGCGAGCTGGGCCACGAACTCATCGCTGATGTCGCCGGTCGGCGCGATGACCCGGTCGAGCATTGCCTCGGGCTTCTCGGCCTCGAGCGCCGCCGGATGGCCGTGCGTGGCGAGGCTCTGTGCGATAGCGACCTCGCAGACACGCGCGTAGTCGCCCGGCCACGCCAGGCCGATGGGCGCGGCGCGCATGGCGCTGCCGCAGCCCTTGCTGTCGGCGACGCCGGCCTGGCGCCACGGGACGCCCGCGGCCAGGTTGCGGCAACCGGTCAGGCAGGTGTTGCCCGGCGCCCGATGCGCGCCCGGCGGTTCCTTCATCCAGTGAACGAACTCGACCGTCACTTCCGCCATGACCTCGTCCACGGATGCATCGCGCCCGGCGGCGAGGATGGCCTCGGCGAGCGCAAGGGTCATCTGCGTATCGTCGGTGAAACACCCGGCGCGCCACTGCCCGGCCTCGAAGCCGTGTACGCCCTGCGGGCCGAAGCGCCGGCGAATGTCCTCCAGCGTCAGGAACTCCGTGGGCATCCCGAGCGCATCGCCGATGGCGAGGCCCAGGATACAGCCGCGATGGCGTTCACGGTCCATCAGAGTAGCCCCTAACGGTACATCGCCACCCTCTGCCCCTTCGCGTAGACCTCCTGCAGCTTCAGGTCCTCATCGAGCAGCAGGATGTCCGCGTCCTTGCCGGGGTCGAGGGAGCCGATGCGATCGTCCACGCCGATGATGCGCGCGGGCGTCAGTGTCGCCATCATCCAGGCGTCCTCAAGCCGGAGGCCGACGGTCTCATGGGCGAAGCGGAGCATCCCGATGAGCGGCGTAACCGAGGATGCGATCACCTCCGGGCGATCGGCGATGATCGCGATCCCGCCCTCGACCAGGCAGTCCTGGCCGCCGATGAGGTACTCCCCATCCGGCAGGCCGACGCCCTTCATGGCGTCGGAGATCAGCGCCAGGCGGTGCGGGCCCTTGCACTGCAGCGCGAAGCGGATCAGCGCCGGGTGCAGGTGGAAGCCGTCGCAGATGACCTCGGCGGTGAGCGCCTGGTGCATCAGCACGGTCTCGACGACCCCCGGCGCGTAGCCCTTCCCCGGCGACTCGCGCAGGGCCTCGAAGCGCAGGCCGCCCATCACGCAGTAGAGGTGGGTGGCATGGCGCAGGCCCGCGTCGATCGCCGCCATCATCTGCTCGTAGGTGGCCTGGGAGTGTCCGGCGGAGGTCGTGATACCCGCGTTGCGGCAGGCGCGGATCAGGTCCAGTGCTCCCGGCAGCTCCGGCGCGAGCGTCCACTCCGTGATGAAGTCGCCGTGGTTCGCGATGAGCGGCAGGTACTCCTCCGGGTCGGGGTCGCGGACGTACTCCTCCAGATGCCCGCCGCGGTACTCCTGGTCGAGATACATGCCCTCGACATGGTAGCCGAGGATGTGCGACCTGCAGTCCGGCGCAGCGTGGCGCGTGGCCTCGATGGACGCGCGGAGTTGCTCGATGGGGACGCTCAGGGCCGACGGTGCGATGGCCGTGGTCCCGACCGAGAGGTGATACTCGCAGCCGTCGATGATCTCCTGCGGGGCATCGGTCACGAAGTCGTGGCCCTGGCCGCCGTGCACGTGGATGTCCACGAGGCCCGGCCCCACGTAGAGGCCGCGGCAGTCCACCAGCCGGTCGCCCGGCGAGGTCGGGGCGGCGCTCGGACGGATCTCGCGCACGCGCCCGCCCTCCACGACCAGGTCGCCCTCAACGCGCAGCGTCGGCGTAATGAGCGTGCCGTCGGTGAAGACGATCGTGTCGGGTTTGCCGCGCGCCATACGCAGCATCCTCTCGCAATACGACGGTGAACGATGCGGGCCGGGGTGGAACCTGAGGCCCTGCTCGCCGCACTCGCAGTGCCTCACGCCTCGCGCCAACGCTGCGCGTCGGACGCTCGGCGCGGCCCCTCCATGACATCAAACGGCGCGCCCGTCGGACGGACCTGGCGCACGCGGCCGCCCTCGACGACCAGGTCGCCCCCAGGAGGGGCGTCCGGGCCAATGCGCCGGTCCCCCTCGTCCCGCCCTCGCGCGCAGCGCGACAGGGAGACGGGGGAGGGAGATCGCGCCAGCGGTCTCCGGTGGTGAGGCCCGCACGGTCGCGACCCGGGTGGATTGCCGCCCCCTGGCCGAAGCTATCCGCTCCAGTCGGGGTTCGCCGTCGGCAGCCTCGCGCCGATCTCCGCCCGCCAGGCTCTGAGCAGCCCGTGCATGTCCGCCGCGCGGCCGGGTTGCTCGTCCGCGAGGTCGCGTGTCTCGCTGATGTCGTCGCGCAGGTTGTAGAGCTCCAGGTGGCCGTCCTCGAAGAACTCTATGAGCTTGTAGTCGCCCGCGCGCACGGAGCAGCCGGGCGTCCCGCCCTGGTTGCCGTAGTGCGGGTAGTGCCAGAAGATCGCCTCGCGGTCCGGCTCGCCCTCGCCGCGCAGCAGCGGCGCAAGGCTCTCGCCGTCGCAGTGCTGCTCGGGGAGCGGATCGAGCCCCGCCATCTCCAGCATCGTCGGGTAGAAGTCCGGGCTGGTGACAGGGACGCGGGAGATGCTGTCGGGCGCGGTGACGCCCGGCCAGCTCACCAGCAGCGGCTCGCGCGTGCCGCCCTCGTACATCCAGCCCTTCCCCTCGTGCAGAGGGGCGTTGCAGGTCGGCGCGCCCTCGGCGGTCGCCAGGCCGCCGTTGTCCGAGGTGAAGAAGACCACCGTGTCCTCGGCGCGCCCGCTCTGCTCGACCGCGTGCAGCAGGCGGCCAATGTTCTCATCCATCGACCAGACCATCGCGGCGTACTGCGGGTCAGACTGGAGCTGTCTGCGCTGCACGCGCCTCTCGCGCTTGTGCTCGCACGGGAAGTATTCGCCCTCCACGAAGGGGTCGATCTCGTCCAGGTGCATCGCCTCCGCCTTGGCCTGGAAGCGTTCGATGTGCCGGGCCTTCGCCTGAATGGGGACGTGGACGCTGTAGTAGCACATGTTGAGGAGGAACGGTCGGTCGTCGGCGCGCTCGATCAGGTTGATGGCCTCGTCGGTGAGGCGGTCGGTGAGGTACTCGCCTTCGGGCCCGTCCTCGAGCGTCGGGATCTCCCACGGGCTGAAGTAGCCCCGGTGCGGCATGCCCATGTGGCAGCCGCCCACGTTGACGTCGTAGCCGTGGCGCTCGGGCCGGTAATCCTCGCCACCGAGATGCCACTTGCCCACGTGCCAGGTCTGGTAGCCGCCGTCGCGCAGGGCGGCGGCGATGGAGTGCTCCTCGTGGGGCAGATGCTTGACGTAGTCGGGCTCGATGACGCGCCCGCGCGCCTGGCCCGCGATGAAGTTCGTCACGCCGACGCGCGCCGGGTAGCGACCCGTCTGGATGCTTGCGCGCGTGGGGGAGCAGACCGGGCAGGAGGCATAGGCGTCGGTGAAGAGCATCCCGCGCTCGCGGAGGCGGTCCAGGTTCGGGGTCTCGTAGAATGTACTGCCGTAGCAGCCAAGATCGCGCCACCCCAGGTCGTCGATCAGGATGAAGATGATGTTGGGCTGTGCCATGCGGTCACTCCTTGCGCTCGTCAGCGGCTCGGCACATGCAGGTCCGCCAGGAACTCGTCGGTAATGCGCTTGCCGACCAGGAAGAACTTGCGGTCCGGGTGCCAGAGCACGTTCTCGCCATCGCGCGTGGTCAGGCTCGGATAGACGCCGATGTCGATGCGGCTCAGCGGGCCGAGGCCCGAGCCCTGATTGTCCATGAGCTGCTTGCTGCGCGAGAACCAGATGGGCTGTTCGGCGCCAGGCCGAAACTCTCCCAGCGCAATGAAGGCCGGGCGGCGGTTCTTCCCGGTCTCCTCCCGCTCACAGCCCTGGAAGTGCCCGTCGTTGTTGTGGTGCAGCAGCACGTAGCGGCCATCCACGAGCCGGTAGATTGGGCAGCAGCACAGCGGCTGGAGGATCGGCAGGCCGTGATCGCGCCGCAGGAGCGGCCGCGGGCCGCACCAGCTCTCGCCATCGTCACCGGACAGCGAGTACCAGATGAAGCCGCTCATCGTGCGCATGGTGCAGAAGAGCCGGTCATCCGGCAGCCGCACGATGCCGGGCTCCTGCGCGATGGATAGCTCTGGCTTGTCGTAGTGCGGGACGCGCAGCGCCTCATCGTCGGGCGACCACTCGATCTGTATCTCCTCCGGCTCGGGGTCGTCATCCACGTTCGTGAAGCGCATGAACTGCACCACGGTCTCGCCGGCCGTCCAGGACTCCTTGTGTGGCGGCGTGCGCACGGCCTTCGAGACCCAGCGCGAGAAGCCCGTGAACCACAGGCCCTGCAGGTCGCGGAAGGGAAGCTGCCAGACGATCCAGTTCGAGGGCACGCTTGGGTCCGGGTGGTCGTATGCGCTGCGAGGCATGGGAACCGTGCGCGGCTCTGACCAGTTCTCGCCGAGGTCGTCCGAGTATCGGCAGTCCATCGTCCCGGTGTGCTGGTGGACCACGTCGTCGATGCCCTGGTACTGGTTCCAGAAGACGTAGATCCGCCCCGAGGTGGAGGTCAACGGGAAGCCCCAGCTCGCCATGTGGCCCTGGCCGGGTCGGCGCGGCCCGGCGACGTGGATCGGCTCGCCCCAGCTCCGGCCCTCGTCCTCCGAGCGCGCCATCATGATGCGGTGGTCGCCGGCGCCCTCGTAGCTGGACTGCGTCCAGACCGCCATGAGCGCGCCGTCCGGGGCGTCGGTCACCAGGAAGTGCTCGTTGCCGGTGTCATGGTCGCCGGTGGGGACGTAGACGACGTAGTCCGGGTCGCTGCGCGCAAGCTCGCGGTCGATGTCATCGGGCATTGCGGCGGTACCGCCACCGGGCATCTCAGTCGCCCCTCAGTTCGCTTCGACCTCGCTGATGATGCGCCGCAGGTTCGCCACGCCGTCGCGCACCGAGGCGTAGATGTCGTCGGGCAGCGAGATCTCCAGCGAGATGTTGCCGTCGTAGCCGGCGTCGCGGATGATGGAGAACAGCAGCGGCCACTGCATGTCGCCGGTGCCGCCCACGACGGGCCTGATCCACTCATCGGCGGGCGTCTTGCGCCAGCCTTCCGCCTCGGCGTTCTCAGGCTCCTCGGTGCGGACCTGGAAGTCCTTGGCGTGAGCATGGACCACGTGGTCGGCCAGCAATCTGGTGGCCGCGACGTGGTCCTCGCCGAAGACGTGGCGGAAGTTAGTGAAGTCGATGTTCACGCCGAAGTTCGACCGGTCCACCAGCTCCACCATACGTTTGACCTGATGCATGCGGCCCAGCAGCAGGCCGTGATTCTCCACGCCGACCGTGATCCCGCGCTCTGCCGCCACGTCCGTGACCTGCTGCATGCCCTCGCTGACGCGCTCGAGGATGAAGTCGAGGTCCGGGTCCTCCGCCTTATCGGACGGCAGGGAGCTGCGGGGGTCGAGGCGGATGGTGTCGGTGCCCAGCGTCTCCGCGATATCGAGCGCCAGGACGCAGTCGGAGACCGTCTCCATGAAGCGCTCCTCGTCATAGGCCGCGAAGTCGCTGTCGAGCGTGTAGCACGAGACCTCCAGGTCCAGCCGATCGAGCATCTCGCGGGCGCGGCCGGCCTGATCGCCGACGGACTCGTCCTCCCGCCAGTAGCGGCTGAGCGGCTCGAAGCACTCAGCCTCCGTCTCCGTGCCCACGAACTCGATGCAGTCGAACATGTCGATCTGGTCTTCCGTGAGCAGGGCGTTGAACACCCACTGACATACTCCTGCCTTCATGGTTGCCTCCTCCGGCCGACGCGGCGGACGCCGGCACGCGCGGCTTGGTTGGCCTGGTCCGTTATTCGTCGGGCGCGCGACCGCACCTTTGGCGGGAAGGGGAGACGCCGATCAACGGCTAAGTAGTCTCCACGAACGAAGCGGCACCGGGAGCAGCACGGGAGGGCGACGGATGAGGCGAATCATGGCCGTGTGCATCGCGCTGCTGCAGGGCGTCTGTCCCTGCCTGGCCCAGCAGGCGCAGCAGACGGACAACCTGCTGGCCAATGGGGACCTGGAGACCGACGAGGATGGCGACGGCGTCCCCGACGGCTGGAGCTGGCACGAGGGCGGGTTCGGCACGCTCGGGAAGGTGTTCTGGAGCACGGACGATCCGCTCCAGGGCGAGGTCTGTATCCGCTACGTCAAGACCGATCCCCAGAAGTGGTACCCGCAGGTGTGGCACGCGCCGGTGGAGATCACGCCGGGGTGGCAGTACGAGCTGTCGGCGCTGGTGCAATCGGACGCGCCCTTCGTCTTCCGACATACGCTCAGCGGCGACCTCGGCGGCGAGCGCCACCAGCGTTTCTCCGCGCAGGCCGAGCCCACGCGGGTGTCGCTGCGCTTCGACAGCCCGCCCGGCAGCGACCGCGTGTCGGTGGGCTTCCAGATGTCGGACAATGCCGGGACGATGCTCATCGACGACGTCCGTCTCGTCGCCCTCGGGCCATCGCTGGGAACCATGCTGTCAATCCGGGAGGCGAGCGACATCCACGACCTCGAGGAGCTGGCCGCGCGCAGACGCTTCAAGCCATTCGATCTGATCGCCGATGAGGAGGGCGTCCATCCCTCCGAGCGCGTCATCTTCCGCGATACCGCGACCGGCGCCATCACCGCACGCATGACCCACAGCCCGTACTACAACCGGCACATCTACTCAAATCAGTGGATCTGGAACTGCGACGGCTCACTGCTGGCCTTCCGCAGCCGCCGCGATCCCGATGGCTGGTACATCATGGACGCGGATGGGAACCACATTCGCTACCTCATCGGTGAGATCCCATTCTGGAGCCGCTCAGACCCCGACATCGTCTTCCATCGTGACACCAGCGACAGAACCATCAGGGCGCTGAATGTGCGGACAGGCGAACAGAGGATCGTCTTCACCATCCCTGATGAGCTGGACGGCCTGGGCTTCACCATCTGGCCGATGCACCCGGACGGGAAGAAGCTGTTCGTGGTGGTGGGCAACCAGACCGCCCGGCGGCCGGACAACTGGGGCTACCTGGTGGACATCGACAGCGGGGAGTACACGCGCATCGACTTCCCACACACCACTCATCAGGTCTGGTTTACCAAGGACCCCGACTACACCATCTCCTACAACTACGAAAGGCGCGCGCCCGGGGAGTACATCGACGTGTCCATGCTCGTGGACGCCGATGGGACGAATCACCGACAGGCGCGCGCCCGGCACATGAGCCATCGCGGGTACAGCCCAGACGGCACACGCGTGGCCTTCCACGCCGGTGGTGGCATCCACATCATGGACGCGCTGGGTGGCAACGAGCGCCTGCTGGCGACCGGCGGCGGGGGGCATCTGTCCTGGCAGGTGGATGACGAGTGGCTCGTCGCCACCATGCGCAACGCCATCTACCGCATCTGGACCGACGACGGCCACAAGACGCTGATCAATCTGCCGAACACGCAGCTCCATTACTACAATTACCCCTGCGAGGCGCACCTCGAGTCAAGCCCCGACGGCACGAAGATCGGCTATGCGTCGAGCATGCTGGGCGACATCGACCTGTACCAGGTGGTCATGAAGCCGCCCGACCCGCCCCGGAACCTGTCGGCGCACGCGGACGGCGAGCGCATCAGCCTCACCTGGGAGCCGCCGGAGCACTCTCGCGAGGTCATGGGCTACAACGTGTGGGCGTCCGACGTCAGCGGTGAGGGCTATCACCCGGTCACCTGGGAGCCGGTGCGGGCCGCGGAGTACTCGTGCGGCCCCGCGGAGGGGCTGTGCTTCGTGGTGACGGCCGTGGAGCACTCGGGCCTCGAAGGCCGGCCGTCAAAGGAGGCGTGCATCGCGGGCCCGGACCTGCCGCGACGCATCTGGCTCGAGGCCGAGGACGCGGAGCTGCGAGCCCCGTTCGAGCCCATCTTCAGCATGGAGTGCTCGGCCATGTACTGCGTGGCGTCAACCGCGCACGGCAAGGCGGCCCTGGCCACGCTGAGCGCCGAGGTCCCAGCGGGGAGCTACCTCGTGTGGGCGCGCACGCGGGGCATGAACGAGGACGCCGCGCTCCAGTTGAGTGCGGGCGGCGAGGTGCTGGGAGCGATCTCCGCGGCCACGGAGGGGTGGAGCTGGCAGTTGGCGGCGGCGCACGGCGAGCCGGCGTCCCTCTCCGTGGCAGAGGGCGAGATCGAGCTTGAACTGACCGCGCAGATGGGCGGGATCATGGTCGATCAGCTCCTGCTGAGTAGCGATGCCGAGTACAGGCCCGAAGGTGCGCCCACCTGGCTACGGCGGGCGGCCGTCGAGCTGCCGGCGGTGACCGGACTGGAGGCAGAGGCGATCTCGCCCTACTGCGTGCGCCTGAGCTGGGACGAGGCCGCTGCGCCGGACCTCAGCCACTACAACGTGTACGCGTGCTCCGACGGCGAGCCGGCCGGCCAGGAGCATCTGATCGCCTCGCCGGCCCAGCCGCGGCGATTCGACTGGGGCCTGCAGGCGGGGACCGAGTATCGCTACGCGGTGACCGTGGTCGATCGCCAGGGCAATGAGGGCCCGCCGGTCACCGCAAGCGCGACGACGCCGGAGATCGACCGGGTCTTCGAGGAGATCGAGGCGAACGCTCAGCTCAAGGAGGGGCCCCTGAGCTTCGACGTCACGCTGCCGCGGGACGACAGCTACGTGACCTGGGTGCGCATCGCGTCGCGGGACGAGAGGCGCGGCACCCTGGACGTGTGGCTGGACGGCGAGAAGATCATGAGCGGTGGCTATGTGCCGTGGGAGTTCGTGACGCGCGGCCACGGCGGCCCGCAGGCGAACGTGCCGCTCTGGGTCCCGGTCCAGGTGAGAGGCGAGATGCCGCGGAGCCTGCGCGAGATCGCGGCGGGTGAGCACACCATGAGGATCGCGGCCGGCGACGCGATCGACGCGGTGATCGACCGCGCGGTGATCACGAACGACCTCGGCTGGCGACCGGCGGGCATCAGCAGCTTCCTGGGAGCCGAGGAGGGCACTGCGGGCGAGTGAGGAGGGGCCGATGGGCATCCGTACCGTCGAGCACCTGACACTGTACGCCAATCCGGACCGGTTCTGCGGCAATCCCAACATCGCGCGGCTGGACAACGGCGAGCTGCTGCTGGGCTTTCGTTGGGCGGAGGGCAGGCTCGGCGCGGACTGGGACCCCACGCTGAGGCCGGTGCACATGAGGGGCCGCTCACCCCGCGAGCTGGCGCGGGCCGAGCCGCGAGTCATCTGGGACGAGGATTGCGGCCTCACCCCGTACACATGTCAGCTCTCGGACGGCAGCCTGCTGTGCGTCTTCAACCGCTGGCGGCTCGTGTCGAGCGAGGAGGCGGAACGCCTGGGCGGCCGGGCCCGCGTGCGGGAGGGCTACGACCTGACCGGCGTGCCCGCGCCCATCACCATGCTCCGCTCCACCGACCGTGCCCGGACGTGGGAACACCTGGGCGAGTTGTGGCTCCCGCGATACGGACCGGGCGCGGGGTTCCGGGGCAACATGGTGGAGCTGCCGGGCGGGCGCCTGCTATTCAGCCTCTACGTGCAGGTGCGCCCCCCGAGCCGGGCGGCGACGTCCCTGCTCGTTGCCTCGGACGACGCGGGTGAGACCTGGGAGGCGGTCGCCACGATCGCCGACGATGCCGATGGCCGGGTGGGCTTCAACGAGACCTTCCTGCACCGAACCGGCGAGGGGACGCTGGTGGCATTCCTGCGCACGAGCGATGCGGAGGGGCATCTGTTCACGGCGCGTTCGCGGGACGACGGCGCCACCTGGTCGGAGCCGACCGACGAGGGCGTCTACGGCTTCCCGCATCACGCGCTGCAACTGCCGGACGGTCGGGTCCTGCTGACCTACGGCCGCCGGCAGGCCCCGTACGGCACGCGCGCGCGCCTGCTCGATCCCGAATGCCGGAACATAGCGGAGGCCGACGAGGTCATCATCCGAGGCGACGGCGCCAACGGAGCCACAGGCTACCCCTCGGCGGTGGAGCTGGAGGAAGACCTGGTGCTGGTGGTGTACTACCACAACACCGGCGGGGAGCTGCCGTGGATCGGCGGGACGGTGCTCGAGATCAGCTAACGCCTGGTCGCCGTCTGTTGCACGTGCGCAACACGACTGTGCAGCATCGACTCCCGGCGCCGCTCTGGCGAAAGAGGCGTGTGGAGGATGACCCGCAGACTGTGCGCTGTGCTCGCGTTGGCGACAATCGCGATCCCGGCGCCGGCGGTCGAGGACAGCGATGTGCTGTTCTTCGCCCCCTTCGAGGACGTGATGGACGCGGCCGTGGCCCGCGGAGAGCCCTCGGCCACGGTGACCGGCGAGCCACAGCTCGTCGCCGGCGTCCGGGGCCGGGCGGTGCTCGTGGACGCTGCGTCGATGCTCAGCTACGCGTTCGAGGGGAGCGTGGTGCCTGATGAGGGCACCGTCATGATGTGGTTCCGTCCGGACTGGCCTGCCGACGACGGAGAGTTCCACTTCCTCTTCCACGCCACGACGGGCAATGACCGCGGGAAGGCGCTCAACGCGCTCTACGTCTACAAGTACGGCCGCTGGGGCCGGCTGATGTTCTACACCTCGAACGGGGAGAAGACCGGGCCGCAGCAGGGAAGATCGCTCGCCTACAAGAACGACATGTCCTGGGAGCCGGGCACCTGGCACCACATCGCCGCGACCTGGAGCTCGACGCTGCAGAACACGGAGATGTACCTGTACTTCGATGGCGAGCGCATCGCCGCGTGCGGAGGTCAGGTGTTCGTGCCGGACCAGGCTCCCGAGACCTTCGAGCTCGGCGAGGAGGGCGTGAGTTCAACAGCCTTTGATGACGTGCTGGTGTTCAGCCGCCCGCTGCTCGAGCGCGAGATCCAGGAGATCTACGGGGCCTATCAGATAGGTGACGTGGCGGACGCCACGGAGCTGCCCTTCGTGCCGAGGAAGGAGCTGCACCTCCGGCCGTTCGTCAACTTCCCGCGCGACCACCTGGTGGTGCTGGTGGACTACCGCGGCGCGCGCCGCGAGCTGGGCGACCGCCCCGGCGAGGTGGAGGTGACGGTGGAGGGCGCGGCGGGCGGCGAGAGCGGCTCGGCGGCGACCGACGAGGGGGGCGTCGCGCGTGTCGAGCTCGACTACCGCGCCGTCGGTGCGGGACCGGTGACGATCGATGCCACGTTGCGCGATGGAGAAGGGGATGTCATTCGCTCCGGGAGACTGCAGTGGGCGGTGCCGGAGCGCCCGGACTGGCTCGGCAATCGGCTCGGCGTGACGGACGAGGTGCTGCCGCCCTGGACGCCGGTTCGCGCCGCCGGCGACGCCGTCAGCGTATGGGGCCGCGAGTACGCCTTCGGCCGCTCACCGCTGCCGGCGCAGGTGACCAGCCAATCGCAGCAGTTGCTGCGGGGGCCGATCGAGCTGCGCGCAGGCGCGGCCGGTCTCGTGGCCGATCCCGTCACCGGGATCCAGGCAACCGACACGCAGGCCTCGCGGGGCTGGAAGGGCGCGGTCGGGCCCCTCGCCTGCGAGGCGACCACCAGCGTCGAGTTCGACGGCTTCGTGCGCGTGGACCTCGAGCTCACGCCGCCAGGCACCGCCGCGCTTGATGAGTTGCAGCTCGTCGTGCCCCTCCGCGAGGACGCCGCCACGCTCTACCACCATTGCGTGGGTGAGTGGACCGACCTCTCGGACGCAGGCGCCACGAGCGAGGCGGGCTGGAGCAAGACGCTGCCCTTCGTGCCCTACGTCTGGCTCGGCAACGAGAGCGCCGGCCTTGCCTGGTGGTGCGAGAGCGCGTGGAACTGGCGGAACGCCGACCCGGACCGCGCGGTCGAGATCGTGCACGGCGAGGACGGCGTGGACCTGATCCTGCGCTTCATCGACGGACCAACGAGACTATTCGAGCCGCTGCGGCTCACCTTCGGCTTCCTCGCGACGCCGGTCAAGCCCCTCCCCGATGGCTGGCGCGATTGGCGGCCGATGTTCATCAGCGCCACGGACATCGACGGCTTCGCCCAGCAGCGAAGCTGGATACACGAGGGCTGCCGGGACATCGGCGTCCTGTGGGCGACTCACGTTGGCCGGTTCAGCTACTTCCCCGCCGACCCGGAGGAGATGGCGCGGAAGATCGCGACCTTGCACGAGGCCGGCTGGCAGACGATGGTGTCGTACTACGCGGTCAACTCCACGCAGACGGGGACGCCCGAGTACGAGCTGCTCGAGCGGGAGTGGCGGCGCAATCCCTACTCCGAGGCGCCGGCGGCCATCGGCAACCACGGCAGCGTCTGCCAGGCCAGCTCTTGGGCGGATATGCTGCTGACCATCATCGACCGCACCATGGACCAGACGGGGACCGACGGGGTGTACCTCGACTGCTCCTCGCCCCGCTTCTGCCGCAGCGCCGAGCACGGCTGCGGGCACGGCCGCTGGCCGCTCCTCGCCACTCGAGAGCTGCAGAAGCGGCTGTACGCACTGGTCAAGCAGAAGCGCGGCGACAACGGCTTCGTCTACAGCCACGTCTCCGAGAGCGTGTTCATGACCACCTACACCTACTCCGACGCCATCCTCAACGGAGAGCAGTACAACCGCAAGGACCTGCTCACCGACCTGACACTGGAGAAGTTCCGCGCCGAGTTCCTGCCTCACTCGATCGGTGTGCCGCAGATCCTGCTGCCCACACTGGTGAAGTTCCAGCCGGAGGGGCAGGAGAAGATGCCGGGCCAGGAGTTCCTGGCCCTCCCGCTGCTGCATGACGTCATCACTGTGCCACCGTGGATGAGCCGCGAATCACAGCAGCTCCTGCGGTCGATCCAGCACCTGAAGCACGAGTTCGGCGTCGGCGGCGCGCGGTTCCTGCCCTACTGGTCGAACGAGGACGCGATTGGGCTCTCGGCGGAGGGCGCGCTCGTCAGCGCGTATCACCGCCAGGAGCCGCCGGGTCTGTTGCTCATCGCGCAGGCGCCGAGCGAGGAGCCGGTGGAGCTTGAGGTGGCGCTGATCGGCGATCTCGCCGGACTGTCGGGCGCTCCGGCTCGCGATGCGCTGACCGGCGAGGATCTCGGGTGGCGCGATGGGCGGCTCGTCTGGCCGCTGCCGGGCCGGGCGGTGCAACTCGCGATCATCGAGCGCTGAGGGAGCGCGACAGGCGTCGGTACGCCCAGAACCGGTAGGTCGGGAAGCGGCCGACGGCGCCGATCAGGCCCCACATGCCTCCGACCATGAACTCCCCCCAGCGTCAGGCCCAGGAACATGGGCATCAGGCGGCGATAGAGCCTGTGGCCGCCGTAGCGCAGTGTCAGGCCCTTGACCGGCCAGGCAACGAAGAGCGGCATCCACAGCAGGCCGATGAACCAGACGCTGGATGCGGCATAGCCCGTCGGATGGAAGGGCCACCAGACGTAGCGCTGGCGCATGAGCAGCAGCCCAACGGTGAATGCGCCGCGCACGAGCAGCGCGGCCAGGCGGTTCCAGCCGGTGGGGCGAGGATAGGCCAGCCAGCTCTGCGGGCGTGAGAAGGCGCGCTTGCCCGGGTACGGCGCATCCGTCGGGGCGTTCGTGAAGCCGTGCGCATACCCCGGATGCAGCATGCTCCAGAAGCCCGCCGCGATGCCGATGACGATGGCCGCCGAGAGCGCGACGAGCGTTCCGCTCGCGGCCACTGCTCGGCGCTCGCCCAGCGCCAGGCCCTCGCTCCCATGTGGCATCGGGTGACTGCGCTGCACGCGCTCCAGCCACCAGAGCAGTCCCAGTCCGAGCATGTTCTCGCGGCCGAGGTAGCCGGTCCCGCCGATGCGCACCATCATGTCGAGCGGGCCGGTGAACAGGTCGTGCACGGGTAGTCCGAACTCGGCGCGCATGCGCGTGATGGAGAGCGACAGCACCAGGTAGCCCGCGAGGTAGCCGACCGCGGCCCACAGGGTCACCCCCAGGATGTTGGTCATGAAGGCCACGGCGACCGCGAGAAGCGCGACCAGAGCGAAGAGTGTGGCCTGGTATCCCAGCGCCTGGGACTCGTCGCCGGGCCGCACGCCGCGCAGCACATCGCGGAGCACCGCCGCGAAGTACCTGCGCCCCGTCCACAGCGCGAAGAGCGCTATCCCCGCGTAGGCGCCCACGGTCTGTTCGCGCACGAAGGGCAGCCCCAGGCGTTGATGGCCGGTCAGGTGACAGCCCACCAGCTAGGCCTGCCACAGCCAGTAGAAGAACCGGCACGAAAACAGGAAGTCCTGGGGCATGAGGTAGCCCAGGCCGATGGCAAAGGGGTAGACGGAGACCCAGGTGTTGCCCATGGCCCGCCACGGATAGGCGCCGAGTTGAGGCCGGAGGTCGTGGGCGGTGACCTTCACGGTGGGGATCGCCGGGTGGAGGTAGCCGAGGCCGTTGATCAGATCGGTGGCGGCGGCGATCGCGAAGCCCACCCAGAAGACGCGGCTGCCCAGCAGCTCCCCGCCGAGCAGATCAAAGCGCGGCTCCGTCGGCCGGAAAGGGATGTCGGTCGGCGGGTAGGTCAACTTCTCCTGCTCCGTCCACCGCCGCCAGACCGGGACGTCGATGGACATCATCACGCCCAGGAGGGCGAGGACGAAGACCGTCCAGGTGCCGATGGGCGCGAGCCACGGGGCAATGCCGCGCGTCGAGTGGAGGAGCGCGTCGCCCTCCCAGAAGCTCCACGCGGCGCCGCGGTCACTCACCAACAGGCCGGACGCGAGATGCTCGGCGAACAGCTCCTCCCAGCCGTTGACGGGGTCAGCGTAGTAGGTCGCGAAGGGCAGCTCGTTGCCGAGGACCTGCAGGAAGTCGTGTCCGGCTACGGCGCTGCCCATGCTCACCATGACGTAGATGACCACCGGCTCGCCGGAGCTGAGCGCCCATCGGGGCAGCCGCCGCCGCAGCGCGAGGTTCACCAGCGCGATGACGGTGAGTGTGAAGATGGCGTTGAAGAACAGCGAGAGCATGGTCGGCTGGCCCGAGTTTCACACCAGCTCCATGCTCTGCAGCCACAGGATGTTGGGCGGCAGGAGAAGCGCTCCCAGAGCCAGCGCGCGCACGCTCACAGGCGCGCGGTCTTCCCTCGCAGACTCGGTCCGGGCGTGGGGCTCTCTCATGGCGCCTGCAGACCGACGGCCCTTCCGGTCTCCGCCGCACGCTCGATGGCCTCCAGAAGCTCCATGCTGCGGGCCGACTCGGCGATTGGCGACACCACCTCGCTCGGGTCCCCGGCCAGTGCCTTGACGAACGCCTCGATCTCCGTGAGGTGGCCGGTCTCGATGCCGGAATCGCCGGCCGAGGTCGCCAGCGGCGGCTCCTGGGCCTCAGTAACCTCGCCGCCCAGCCAGATCGTGTAGGACGATGAGTTGCGGATGTCCATCCACGACCCGGCGCCCGTGAGGTGCACCTGCTCGGCGGGCGCCTGCCACGTGCGGCCGTCGCAGAGCGACAGCGTCCCAACCGAGCCATCGGGGAATCCTAGGCTTACCGCGTAGGCGTCCATGCCCTGTGCGATGGCCCGCACCTGCGACACGTCGCCGAACAGGAAGCGCACCAGGTCGATGGCATGGATGCAGAAGTCGAAGAGGAACGTGCCGCGCGGCGAGCCGTCGTTCGCGTACTGGCCGGAGCAGTAGTGCATCGCGATCAGGCGCCTCCGGCCTATCTCGCCCGAGTCGATGAACTGCTTCGCGCGGCGATAGCACCTGGCGTAGCGCTTCTTGAATGCGGTCATGCACAGCAGCCCGCTCTCCTCCGCAACCGCCGCGACCTCCCACGCCCGCTCCGCCGAGGGCGCAGGCGGCTTCTCGGTGTAGACCGGCAGTCCCGCGCGCATGATCTCGATGGCTAGGTCTGCGTGCGCCTCAGCGCCGATGCACACGATAACACCGTCCAGGGCCTCGCTCTCGACCATCTCGCGCCAGTCCGTGTACACGCTCCCGCCCCAGCGCGCGGCATTGGCCTCGGCCTTCGCGCGCTCGAGGTCACAGACGGCTGCCAGCCGGGCACCCGCGACCCCGATGTACGGATAGATGCGGCGCGTTGACAGACTCCCGGCGCCGATGATGCCTACTCGCGGCAAGCCCATCTCATCACTCCCCGGCGTCCCGCGCCTGTCCGGCCTGCCTCGCTATGGTTTGGTCGCCTTAAGCGAGAGCATCAGCGGGTAGATCGTACGGCCCTCGGCCGGCCGCCGGTACCCGCCTTCCATCGGCACCCAGTCCTCGAACACCTGGAAGAACCCGAAGTCGTACTCCTCGAGCCGCCCGACTCTCAGGCCCGCGTCGATCACGGAGTTCACCAACTCAGCCACCGTATGCTGGTACTCGACCACGGGATGCTCATGGCGGAAGGTGCGGTCGCAGTAGTCGCCCTCCCTTTCGTGCCTCTGCGGCTCGGTGCAGAAGTAAGAGGGACGTGCCCCCGGGCACAGGAAATGCCACGCCAGCGGGTGCTCGTCGATGAGGTAGAGGGTCCCACCGGGTGTCAGCATGTGGACGACCACGCGTGCCCAGGCCGGGATGTCCGATAGCCAGCAGTAATCACCGTAAGCTTTGGAACACGATCTCGAACTGCTCGTCGAGCACCTCGGGCAGTGCCAGAACGTCGCTGCGGACGAACCGCGCCGCCAGGCCCGTGCAGTGCGCCAACTCGTCAGCGCGCTCGATGGCTCTGTCTGAGATGTCCACGCCCGTCACGATCGCGCCCTCGCGCGCCCACGACAGCGTGTCGAGGCCGAAGTGGCACATCAGGTGCAGCAGCGTTCTCCCGCGCACGTCGCCGAGCGCGTTGAGTTCCTCCGCCTTGAGCGTGGACGCGCCCGCCAGGAACTCGGCCACCTCGTAGGCCGGGTGGTTGTAGTGGGCATCGACCACCTCGCTGCAGGCCAGGCGGTTCGCCTCGTGCTCCGGGATCAGCGGCGCCATCTCACGTGCTCTCTCTTTGCTCTCGGACGCGCTCTGCGCCATCCGGCCCGCCGACGCGCGCTGAGCAGGAGCTGGGGCGGCGGTAGCTCGGCCGGGCCACGCGGGCTCACGCCGACGCCGGACATGGCGTCCTGTTTCCCGGCGGC
The DNA here is from genome assembly GCA_029820945.1 of Candidatus Zipacnadia bacterium. Lineage (GTDB taxonomy): Bacteria > Armatimonadota > Zipacnadia > Zipacnadales > UBA5352 > JALGUJ01. The sequence goes on from JALGUJ010000008.1 coordinate 67,594, forward strand.
GTGGTGTCCTTCCTGCGCACGGCGGACGAAGGCGTCGAGCTCCTGCGCGACGAAGCTGTGCCCCGTGCCATCGGTGCACCAGGCAACATAGCATGGGCGAGCGACGCTGCGGCGGTGCGCAGGGGGTGGACGAGCCTGGCAGCCCGGAGCCCGCGAACGGCATCTTGCGCGATCTGGCGTGCAGCACCCAGGTGACGTGAGGACGTGAGCCGACAGGAGGCATCAGCATGCTGAAGGGCATCTCCCCGCTCATCAGTCCGGAGCTGCTCGCCGTGCTGGCGCGCATGGGCCACGGCGACGAGATCGTCCTGGCCGATGCGCACTTCCCGGGGGAGACGATGAACGATCTGGTCGTGCGCGCGGACGGGCTGAAGATCGCCGGCCTGCTGGACGCGATCCTGCCACTCTTCGAGCTGGACGCCTACGTCGAGGACCCGCTGGTGATGATGGCAGCGGTCGAAGGTGACACGCTCGATCCGGCGGTGGAGGAGGCCTATCGCGCCGCCATCGACCGGCACGCGCCCGACGCGCCGGCGATTGCCCGCATCGAGCGCTTCGCGTTCTACGAGCGGGCGCGCGCGGCCTTCGCGGTGGTGATGACGGGGGAGACCGCGAAGTACGGGAACATCATCCTGAAGAAGGGCGTGACGCCGGCGTAGAGCGGCGGCCGTGGGGCGTGGGGAGCCATGAACGGCCTACGGTCGCCGTCGCTCGGTGAGCTCCCTGCAGACCTCGAGCGCGGCCACCATCACCAGGGGCCCGATCTTCTGGGCACCCTCCAGCGAGGTCGTCGGGCCGGTGTACTGGTAGAGGAACGAGACTGCGTCGAGCTGCGCAGCGACCTGATAGGCCGCCAGTCCCCGCCACATCTCATCTCCGATCGCGACCGAGAAGGGCCGATCCGCGCCGGAGAGCTTCATGTACCGCTCGTTGAGCGCGACCGCGGCCCGCGCGACCTCCGGGGCCTCGTAGATCGCCGGATCGATGAAGTAGGGCTTGGTGTACGGATGGTTCGGCTGGCGCAGGAAGTGGAAGTCCACGTACACGGCCGGCTCCATCGACAGGAGGTAGTCCCAGAGCACCCGCACCTCCTGGGGGCACAGTTGACCTGACGCGGCCTCCTCGAAGCCGAAGGCCACCAGCTCATCGCGTGCATTCGTGTTGCATCGGCCCAGGTAGATCCCGTCCGGGTTCGTCTGCGGGATGAAGCCGAGGCGCCACTCGTCGAGCCAGCGGCCGTCGCCCTCCAGCACGCTCTCGATCATGGCAACGACCGCCCATGCGGACGGCTCGCCGGGCTGGAGCGTCCCCGTGAAGACCGCGCGCCGCGGCGCGTCCTCACGGCCCGCTTCCAGCGCCAGGATGGGCCGGCCCTGCACCGACCGGCCGATCACGCCCAGCTCCGCGCGCGGGTGCGTGGCGAGCTCGCCCAGCCGGTCGTTGCACGCCGTCACCGGGTAGTGTTCGACCGAGGAGAGGACGATCGCGTCGCCCGGATCGAGCGACAGGTCGATCTCGACTGAGGACTCGCGGTCGCGCCGACGGGCGGGTGGGACCTGGCGCCAGCCGAGCGCGGGGTGGGGGAGAGGGCCCTCGCCCTCCTCCAGCGGCGCGACCAGGTACTCTTTGCACAGGAAGTAGCCGAACCCGGCCTCGATCAGCCAGCGCGGGATGCGCACCTCGACCGTGATGTCACGCGGCTCGCCGGCCTCGTTGCGCAGGGCCACGCAGGCGTTGTAGCAGCTTATCGGCCCCTTGACCTGGACCTCGCCGGGCACCGCGTCCTCGTGCGGGGCGAAGCTGACCCGGCCCGCACGAGAGAGGTCGATGCCCTGGGCCGAGCCGCACTCGATATCCGCGCTCACGGCGATGCCCTCGGGCGCGTGGTGCCAGGCCATCGCGCTCGGACACTCCTTCTGCCTCGATCCTGACCTGGCGCAGGGCCCCGAGGATGCACTGCTGGACGATGGACCTAGTCTTGTCGCCCCTGACTGCCCGCTGGGGGTGCTGCCGGCGCGCCGATGATCCGCTCCCAGATGCCACCGACCGCCGCGCGGGCCGTCTTCTCCACGTCGAGCTTCCACCGGCCGTCCTCGAGCACGACCACGTGGTCGATTGTCCTCTCGCTGCCGGACAGGAGCGCGAGGCCCTCCCGTACCCTCACGGTGACGGGCACCGTCGCCTCGTTGCCGCTGACACGCGCCTCGCCCACCGTCCAGGGCGGCTCATCGCCGGTGTCCCCGGCCATCATCTGCGACATGACGCTCAGGTACTCCTCGGCCCAGCGCACTGAGTCGCGCGCCAGGTGCTCGTCGAGCAGGTCCCTATCGCCCTCCTGGACGGCGGCGAGCACCACGCTCACCGTTCTCTCGGGCGTGGAGCGTAGGGCGAAGTACCAGATGCCCGCCATGATCGCGATTAGCAGGATAACCGCAAGGAGCGGGCCGGCGACAACGCCTCGTCGCCTCGGCATCATACGCGTCATAGGTGGAACCCCCTTCTCAGTGGCTGTGCGTCGTCTCGCCGGGAGTGGCCGCGGCCGTGCCCCACGCGGGCCGCGCTCAGCCCGTGTAAGGAGCGCTCGCGCCAAGCGCCCGGGCAGCGCTGAGGGCCTCCTCCGAGTCGGGCCACGCGCTGAGGATGCGACGCAGCACCCCCCGGGCATCGTGGTCCCTGCCCCTGCGCTGAAGCAGCCGCGCAGCGCGCAGCGCGGCGCCGGGCGCCTGCTCGCTGCCCGGGTGCACCCGTGCGACCGACATGAGCGCGGCCAGGGCCAGCTCGTCCTCACCCTGGCTCTCGCAGGCCGCGCCCAGGCGCATGAGCACGGCCGGGCTGAAGTCGGCCGGCTTGAAGGTGCGGCAGAGCTTGCGGAAGGCCTCCACCGCCTCCCCCTGGCGCCCGGTCTGCAGCAGCAGGCGCAGGTGCTCGTCCCATTGGCGCGCGGCGTTGGCGCGGCCACCGCGGATCATCTCGTAGCAGGACGCCGCCTCGGCATGGAGCTGCGCGTCGCCGGGGCGCGCCTCGATGCGCTCCTCCAGCGCCCGTGCCGCCGCCTCCCAGGCACCCGCGGAGATCATGTCCCTGACCTCTGCGTGCTTGATCTCGTGGGTGCCCTCCTCGGGCAGTCTGAGCGCCCACGCCCAGATCGCTCCGGCCGCGAACCCGCCGATGTGCGCCCAGTGCGCAATGCCGCCGATGCCCTCCGCTCCGGCCATCACCAGCGCCCAGAGCAGGTCCCACGCGAAGTAGGCGATGCCCACCCATAACGCCCGGATGTGCGGGAAGTAGGGGATGATCCACCAGACGAAGAAGCGCACCCGCACCCCATGGAAGCGCAGCACGAAGAGCGAGACCACGCCCATGATGGCTCCCGAGGCCCCGACCAGGCCGATGGCCAGGTCTTCGCGGTAGAGCAGCATGGAAGAGAGCACGTGGAGCGCGGCCGAGGCGAGGCCCGCGCTGAAGTAGAGCAGGATGAACCGGCCGCGGCCCAGCGCGTCCTCGGCGTGCGGCCCGAACACCCACAGGAAGAGCATGTTGCCCGCCAGGTGCAGGAAGCCCCCGTGCGCGAACATGTAGGTGACCGGCATCCACCACTCGAAGCGGCCGTAGACCAGGGCGAAGTTCGAGCCCTCCGGGCCGTGCTGCAGGGCGAAGTACACGTAGCCGTTGGCAGCGATCAGTGCCACGGTCGCCCATGGGAAGCTGCGCAGCTTTCGCTCGGTCCCTATTGGGAAGAAGAGCACGCGCGACGACCCTCCGTTGGCCGCTACTCCGACGCGCTCTGGTCGGCCACTGATCCGGCGCGCACGAAGAGCTTCGCCGTGGGCTCCTCGCAGACCCGGCGCCAGTCCGGGTGCAGGTCCAGTGCGCGGGCGATGGGCGCGCTCACGGAGACTATCGCCCAGTCGATCTCGTAGCGCTCCAGCACGTCCTCCCAGCCCTCGTTGAGCTTGTGCGCCGTGCGCCAGTCCTGCACCAGTTCGCGGCCCATCACGTCCGCCCGGCCATCGACGAAGACCTTGTGCTCAGGCCAGAGATGCCAGATGAGGTAGCCGCCCCACCTGTAGGTGTTGTACATCCGCCCCTGCAGGCCGGTCCGCTGCACGTACCGGGTGCACTCGAGGGGAAGGTCGCGCGAAAAGGTGGCTTCGGTCCTCCTGTGCGCGGCCGGGATCGCGGCCACGGCGGCACCCAGCAGGATCAGCAGGATCGCCGCGTAGAGCAAGGAGGGTTGCCGTGCGCCTTCCTCTCGGCTGAGGCTGGTCAGCCCGGCCCTCTCCAACAGGTCGGAGACGTGCAGAGACAGGGGGGGCGCGACGGCGAACGCGAACAGGGCCATGTTCCGCTGCCACTGCAGGGCGGTGTAGAGCAGCGCCGCGGACAGAAGCACGTCCCACAGGCGCGAGCGGCGCCCGGACGCGGCGAAGACCGCGGTCATCGCCACGATCAGCCAGCCGAAGTAGAAGAAGATGGGCTGGGAGAAGTCCGGCGACTGGTACTCCGAGATCACCGTCTTGTGCCACGAGTGCGGGCCGAAGATGTAGCCAAGCGGGTAGGTGGCGCCCGAGACGCCATGCGGATTGATGAGGCAGGCGACGCAGGCGAGCGCGAGCGCGCCGGCGACGACGACCGGGGGCGGCTCGAGCCGCCCCTGAGCGCGCCGCTGCATATACCACGATGGGAGCTTCGACAGGCCGTAGAGCGCGAGCAGTCCCGGGCCGTAGATGAAGCCGCCGTGCAGGTTCACCCACGGGATCATGAGCAACGGCACGAGGAGCAGCCAGCGCTCGCGGCGTTGCTCGGTCTGCTCGATGAGGCAGAGCGTGGCGACGAACAGCGGGATGCTCACCGCCTGGGGTCGGTCGTTGAACAGTGGGCGGGCGGCGAAGATCGCCAGCGCCCCGACCGCCATCGCCGCCAGGGGCGCGGCCCCGCGCCTCAGACACAGCCACGCCAGCATCGCGGAGGCCAGGACCGCGCCCAGCACGCGCAGCACCATCAGCCCGGCGTGGCCCCAGCGTGCGTACATCAGGTACATTGGGACCTCCCAGCCCCACTCGTGCGTGATCCACGGCTCGCCCTCGCGCGTGTAGGTGAAGGGATCCGCATCCGGGATGGCCCGCTGCTCGACGATCAGCCTGCCCGTGGCCAGGTGCCACCAGAGATCGTACGTCCTGCGGGGCCAGAGGGCGGCGACCAGGCCGCAGTAGATCAGCACCGCCCAGGCGACGTGTCTGAGGCCGATTGCCGGGAGGCGCGAGGTCCGCTCCATTCCATGGCTCCTGGCACGATGTGGACGCGCGGCTATCTTCGCCGAACGGGCCACAGCACCTGCCACGACGGGAGGAGAGCGCGCTCAGTCGGGGAAAAACGGGTGCGCAGAAGACCTCACGCCGTGACGCCAGGAGCACATGATATGGATGAAGAGGATCGGCCATGCTGCGAGATCTACGACGGCGGCAGGCTCGTCGGGCTGGGCCTCGTCAACGATGACGACACGGTGGAGGTAACCGCGGGACAGGCGCCGCGCGAGCCGGAGTTCGAGATCGTGGAGCCGCCCGCCTCGCCCATCGCGCTGATCGCGGACGAGGGCGGGCGCGTCGAGCGCGAGCTCAACGCCCTCTACCCCCAGCGCGTCGTCGGCGCCGATGACCTCGATGGCGCGCCGTTCGCCGTGGTGGCGTGCGACGATCCCGATCTGCGCGCGAGGGTTGACTGGGCGAAGCTCGAGGAATTCGCCCGTCGCGGCGGCGCGATCATCGCCTCGCTGGACGACTACGCCCATGTGCGCGGTCTCACCCTCAAGCAGCGCACCCGCACGGACCGCCCACACCTGGAGGTCGTTGCGGAGCACGCGCTATTCAATGGATGCGACATCGGCACGCGCATCCCCTGGCACAACGTGCACCTCGACCGGCCGATCTTCGACTTCAAGGGCTTCCGCTTCCTCGAGGGCTTCGTGGCGGACGATACCCACCGCGTGCTCGCTCGCTCGGATGCGGTGGGGCAGCCGGTGGCGGTCGAGGAGACGGTGGGGCAGGGGCGTATCATCGCGTTGGACCTGCTGGAGCCGCGCCAGGAGGCCGGCGGCGTGGACGGCTCGCGCAATAAGTGGGTGCTCCCCGGCAACATTCTCGGCGGCAGCGTCCGCTACAGCCGCTGGTGGCCGCGGCGCCTCGACTACGACACGGAGTACCCCGACCTGCTGCATGAGCTTTCCGGTCGCTATGACGGCGTCTCGGTGACCGAGATCGGCCACGCCTCTGATGGGAGCCCGCTGTACATGCTGCGCGTCGGCGACGAGCGCAAGCCCGCTTTCATGCTCGTGGGCGCACTTCACGGCTGCGAGGTCATGAATCCGCACGGCCTGCTGGCGCTGGTCGAGGTGCTGTGCGACCAGGACGACGATCCGCGCATCGCGTGGCTGCTCGACCACTTCCAGCTCCTGGTGCTGCCGATCATGAACCCGTGGGGCTACCGGGCGAGCATCCAGTCCAGCAAGACAGACTGCGACCTGAACCGCAACTTCCCGACCTGCTGGGAGGAGTACGAGGGGGACCCCGGCCGGTGGTTCTCCAACTACACGCGGGAGCAGTTCCGCGGGCCCGCCCCCTTCTCCGAGCCTGAGACGCGCGCGATCCGGGACATCTCCGAGCGCGAGCCCGTCATCGGTCTGATCGACTACCACCAGCACCAGTGGGAGGCCGGGCATTGGTTCATGTTCCCCGAGGACTCGACCTCCCGGTTCGCCGAGCAGGTTCGCTTCAGCTACCACCTGGCGCGCGAGCGCCTGCGGAACCGCTTCCTGCGCGATTCGGAGAACCAGCTTGAGTTCCGCTTCAGCGACGCCTCGACGCGCAAGCCCTTCCTGCGGCGCTGGGCCGACTCGCAGGGCATCACGGCGATCACGCAGGAGACGGTGGGTCTGTTCGAGGACAGCTTCAGCAATGGCGAGGTCGTGGCCGAGGTCGCCCTGGCCTTCTGTCAGGCGGTCGGCCTCCAGCACCTCGCAACGGAGGGACAGACATGATCGTGCTCGAGGAGTTTGACGCGGATATCGACGCACGCGGTGAGATTCAGCCCATCGCGCTGCGCACCTGGGCCGCACGCGAGGGGCTGGAGGCGGAGTGCTCGCGCGATGGCGACCGCCTGACCGTCGAGAGCTCCGGCAGTCCCGGCTGCTTCGGAGGATGGGATATCGTCTTTCCGGTCGAGGCCGCAAGCTACTATCGTGTAGGACTTAACTACCGGGCGGAGGAGATGCCCAGCGTTCTCGACGGCATGCCCATGTTCGTGTTCTGGACCGATGATGAGGACGAGCGGGTGGACTACGACTACCTGCTCATCCACGAGCCGGACGCGCCCGAAGGCCGAGCCGAGCGCGTCTTCCGCCGCCCGGAGGACGCCACGCGTGCGGTGCTGCGCTTCGGCGTGCGCTGGACCGCGACCGGCCGCGCCGAGTTCTGGGAGGCGGCGATCGAGCCCGCCCAGGCGCCCCCGCGGCGCGTGCACCGCATCGCCGTCGCCGCTGAGCAACCGCGGAGTCCCGAGACGGTCGAGGACAACGTACGGCAGTACACGCAGCTCGCACGCGACGCCGCCGAGTTCCGTCCGGACCTGGTCCTGATGCCGGAGGTGATCCTGCAGCTCGGGCTGCCCACGCCCTACTCGCAGCACGCGTGCGCTATCCCCGGCCCCGAGACCGACGCCTTCGCCGAGGTCGCCGCCGAGCATGAGATGATGATCGCCTTCTCGACCATGGAGGCCGATGGTGATCTATACTACAACACGATGGTGATTTTCGGTCCCAATGGCGACATCATCGGGACCTACCGGAAGACCCACCTGGCGATCACCGAGGGGTGGGAGGGTACCACGCCGGGCGACGCGCTGCCGGTCATCGAGACCCCGATCGGGAAGGTCGGCTGCACGATCTGCAAGGACAGCTCGCTGCTGGACTCGACGCGCGTGCCGGCGCTGCGCGGGATCGAGGTCATGCTGCTGTCCATCATGGGCGACCATCGCGCGGTGCAGTGGCAGTGGGCGCCGGGCAGCTTCAGCCCGGACCGCTGGAAGGTCATAATGCGCGCGCGGGCCATCGAGAACCACATCTGGATGGTCATCGCGCGCAACAGGGGAGAGGGCTCCTGCATCATCTCGCCCAGCGGCGATATCCTCGCCTGGAACGACGGCCGCCAGCGCATCATCGTGGCCGACTGCGACATCTCCGAGGAGCTGCGGACCTTCCGCGGCTCGACCTTCCGCGACAGCACGTGGGCGGAGCGGCGGCCGCAGCTCTACCGCTGAGGCGATGGCTGTGGCCGACCAGGCGCGCAGTCCGTCGGGGCGAGAGGCGAACTTCGCAGTAGAGATATTATGTCATTGTCGCGCAGCGACATGACATGGACGCTGCCGTCGGCTCTTGTCGTACGGAGGAGCCGCTCCGAGCGAAGCGAGGAGTTCCGCGTAGCGGAAGGTTCCACCCCGGCCTGGCCCTTTGATAACATGAAAATGGGTTGCGCGGTCGCATGGCGAACGTTAGCTCAGGTGGCACCAAGCTTCGCCAAGGAGGCGCAACCCATGTATGTAGGATTGGACGTGCACCGCGACTGGACAACGACATAGTCGAGTTCGCCAGCTTCTTCTCCCGCTTCGATGAGCCTATGGAGGCGGCCATGGAAGCCACCACCGATGCCTACTTCGTGCAGGCCGTGCTCACTGAGCTGGGCATCTCCGTGCGCCTGGCTCACCCGCGCAAGCTGCGCCTGATCGCCGAGAGCAGCTCCAAGACCGATCCCGGCGATGCCTATCTGCTTGCCGACATGCTGCGCATGGGCCGGCTGCCGGAGGCGTATCTGGCCCCCGCGGAGGTTATGCAGTTGCGCGAGCTAACCCGCGGCCGACAGAGCCTGGTCAGGGCCAGGACGGTCACAGACAAGTTCAGCAAAGCCGGCCGTCAGTGGCTGGAGGCCGTCGAGCTGCCCAGGATGACCGCGATGCTGCGGGACATCTACCTGGCGGTCATCGACGTGCTCGGCGCCTACATCAGCGAATGCGACCGCGAACTAACCGAGGCCAGCCGTCGCGACGAGCGCATACAACGGCTGCAACAGATCCCCGGTATCGCCGAGGTCTTCGGGCCGATGATCATCGCCGAGATCGGCGACATCTCCCGCTTCTTGTCCCAACGCCGGTTCGTCGCCTACTGCGGCCTGGCCCCGACCGTGCATCAGTCCGGGGACAAGACGTACCGCGGATCGCTGCGGCGCGACTGCAACCATTGGCTGCGCTATGCTTTCATTGAGGCGGCGCAAAGCTGCGTGCACACCCCCGGACCATATCGCGACTACTACCAGGCCAAAGCCACCAGGCGGGACAAGAAAGTCGCCACCGTGGCCACGGCGCGCAGGCTGTGCCGCCTGGTCTTCGCCATGTTGTGGTCCGGTGAGGACTACCGA